>JBGTMH010000055.1:0-36780 GCA_041743715.1 Patescibacteria group bacterium
AATTGATGCGTCATTACTGGCGCATATTAGTCCAATTGAATGGAGTAATGTTATTCTGTACGGAGAATACAAGCTAAACAGGGGTTTAGTGAGACCTTAATTCCTTAGCGTACATGTACGTAGAAATCGGGGTGGAACCCTGATATAGCTTTATTTATTTGGAGAATATTTTTCAGCTAATCTTAACGTGGTAAGTCTTATCCATAGTGCCTGTTCACTCACTTGATATTTTTCTTTTAACTTTTCTATATCCAACCCATGCTCTGCTAAGTCTTTCTCTAAAATAGATTTCGGCATTAACAACTCTGCTGCAAACGCATCTGCTTCTTTCTCCTGTTGAAAATAGGAGTCATAAAATCGCGTTTCATCTTTGATAAAAGTTTTTTCAAAATGTTCATGACCGTTTAAATAGTGGCCTAATTCGTGCGCAATTGTAAAACGTTGCAACGTTTTTGGATGATTTTCATTTACTCCGATGACCTTAAGCCCATCATCTATTATTACTCTTCCTTTTAGTTTATCCGGAAAGGGAAAGCGTTCAATGACAAATCCTAATGATGCAGCGACCTTATCAAGATCAATTGGCGTATCGTGAATTCCGGCCATTTTTAAGATACTTTCAGCTTTGTCACGGTTTGGAGAGGTAGACATATTTATTTTTTATACTTTTTAAGGACAAGTTCATCAAAACTCCTGATCGCTTTATCTGCTTCTTTTTTTTCTGCGGGTGTAATATCCTTTGCAAATCGGTTTTGCGAAAATGAAATTGACGGGTGTTGTCCTTGACCTTCAAGAAAATCACTTGCTGGAACTTCAAAAAAGCGAGCAATTGCATAAAGATCGCTAATAGTAAGGTCAGTAATGCCTCGTTCGATATCCGAAACCGCAGCATATGATATTCCCAAAACCTTGCCTAAATCTCCTTGTGTCTTATTTTTTGCTTGTCGTAATTGGCGAATTTTTGCACCTATTTCTGCTTTGCTTAACATAACCTCTTAAATGGATTTTAACATAAACTTAAAAGTTCACAAGTAATAAGTTAAACTCAAAATGCTAGTTGACAAAGAAGAGTGATGTAAGTTATACTTAAATAGATCAATAGATTTAAGTTTTAAACTATAAGAGGAATAAAGTATGAAATTTATAAAGTTTGATCCATATGACCAAAAAGCAAGACTCATCCCGGCATTGTCAACATTGCCGCCTTTTATTCTATTAAATTATTTCTACCTGCATTTGCTTCTTGGTGACTTTGTGTTTGCCCTTTTCGGAATTGTTATTGGAGAGGTCTCGCTGGCGATTGTTTTTGTGTATTTGCTTATGGAATTGAACCGCTTTATCTCAAAAATGCTGGTGGAAAAGAGGCAGTTTAACAATGAGCTGTTGATGCCGACAACGGATTTTCTAATGTATTCCGATCCCACGTATTCAGAGAACCATAAAAATAATATCCGGAACAAGATTTCCCAAGAATTTAATGTCACATGGCCAACTAGGCGAGGGGAAACAGCCGACGAATTATCGGCAAGACAATCAATTTCTGAAGCAGTATCTCTTGTAAGAGCTAAGATGAAGGGGGGGCGATTAATTTTGCAACACAATATTCACTACGGCTTGGCAAGAAACCTTATTGGTGGCGCGTATATTGCGCTGGTCGTTTCGACAGTGGACTTTATTATTTTTATGTTAGTCTCTCCCAATCAAATTGCTGTGGCTGCTTCACTTTTTTTTGTTTTCTTGTATGGATCGTTAATAGTATTTAGAAAATTTATCCTGTCTGAGCTGGGAAAAAATTATGCAAAGGTTTTATATCAAGAATATCTTGCCAGTTAGCCTATGAAAGTTATAACATTTGACGTCGAACATGGAAGCAATCATCTTATTAGAACGCCGAGCGATCAAGTTATCATGATTGATGCCGGCAGTAAGGAAAATTTCTCCCCAGCGCTATATATAATAAATGCTTGGAAATTGAGTTCTGTACGCTGGTTTACATTAACTCACCATGATGCCGATCATCTCACCGACATCAATAATATAGCCCAATATCTCACAGTCGCAACCCTGCACTGTCCAACACTTGATGAGGCGCAATTGAGACAGCTCTATACAGCAGAGTTTTCAACACCGCTTGAAGTCTTTTTGGAATATAAAAAACGATTTACCGTTCCTGTTCCTACGATGGGTGACTCGTCGTATGATTGGGGAGGAGTCCAGTTTGCGACATTTGAAAACAACTTTACCGATTTTGAAAACCCGAATATCAATGATCTCAGTGTTGTAACTTTTGCCCAATACATGGGATGGACGGTTATTTTCCCAGGCGATCTTGAACGGCCGGGATGGTTAAAACTCATGGAAATACCAGAATTTAGAGAATGGCTACAAAAAGTTGATATTTTTATTGCGTCACATCATGGACGAGAATCAGGTCATTGCGAAGAAGTTTTTGAATATTGTTCTCCAAAACTTGTAATTATGTCCGATAAAAGCCAATCTGTAACAACGTATCCGGAAAAATACCGGACACATGCACAAGGATTAAATGTCACCAATGCTGCAGGTGAAAAGAAAAAAAGATTTGTTCTGACTACACGATCAGATGGAGCAATTTTTCTCTATATAGACCCGGAAGGTAGATACCGAATAACAACATCGGCATAATTTTATTAAAAAGATAGTCAAATTTTAAGCTGAAATCGTAAACCAGTCTGTTATAATTACTTTTACTATGAAGCCAAAATATATGTTAGAAATCTATACCTCTGCCGGTGGTGACGCAGAAGCAACTTTTGAATCTGACACACCGTTTATGAATATAAATATTGGAGACCTTCTTCATCCTGCATTTTTTGAGACAAGCGACCTTGATAAGCAAAAAAAGCTTTTACGGGTATTACGGCTTGAACATATTATTTGGAAAACCCAAAATATTGTAAAGCATAAAATTTGTGTCTATACAAAATTGGTAGAAAATAACGAAAACGAGAGAGAAAAGTAAAAATTTGTTTTGTGTTCCCACGTCGCATAAGAATCATTTTGCGTCATGAAAATAGGCACGAAATCTAGGAAACTGTCAAAAATCGTCTCTATATTATCCTATAACCCGCGTATTTTGCTGTTATTGGGACATTTCTACTGTTATATTTTTTGATGAATTTTTCTGTTGAATATTTTTCAAAATTACTTGTACTTCATCATTGGAGAGACGATACAGTTTATAAACTTCTGCATCGATAGCATCTTCAATTTGTTTAATTTTGTGTTCCAGCGTTTGATAACTTTTTTGTTTGCCTCGAAACCATTTATTTAATTCGTCTTTTTGTTGTAAAGAAAACAGCGTGTGTTGCTTTTCTAATTCTTCTATAAATTCATTCCAACCAAGTTGCAAGAATTGTTCTATTTTTTGAGTTATTTTTCTTATTGCATATTGTTCCCTTAAAACTTCCAAAGAGTTGTGATTAAGCTCATGTAACTCACCTTTCAGTTTAAAAATCTCTGCTACATTTCGCGTTAATTGGTCCTTCATTTTAATATCAAGGGATGGTATAGGAATTTTACTCACGTATATAGGTTTTTGTTCGATAAAACCACCATTTCTTTCAATAGCTGTATTTTGGAGGAAAAAATTACAGACGCTGGAGTTTAAAAGTGAAACAAGCCATTTTTCAGTGGTCGATAAGATACATGCAGGAGCAGAAATATAAAAATTTTCAGTATCGTAACTAAAAGAAGCGTTTATAGTTAAATTACCCCAAACTATTTTTGGCTTTTCAAATTCTTGATAATATGCAATATTGTCTTGTATTTCGTACCATTTGTATGGACCTGGCTTTCTTCCACTTCCAGGCTCTAGTTTTTCTCTAAATTGTGATAAATACGATAATATTGCCGGATATTCATTGATATTTATTCCCCGCCGTGTAAAGATAATCCATAAATTTTCCCAAGTGTGTGTATACCGTTTTATATCCTTTCCTCTTAATAATGGTTTTATTATTTCTTTGGATTTGCTATCTTCTTGACACAACCGATCTCTTGTTCCTGTATCAATAATAAAAGCTTCGTTATACCCTGTCACAATTCCTCTAAAAATCTCGCTCTCAACCACGTCTGCAAGGGGTTGTGTATGTTGGAATAGCTTTTGTAATAACATTTTTTCTTCAATACTTTGCAATTGCCAGCCTTCATCATCTTTTTTTATTTCAATTGTTTGCCCTTCTTTTTTTAGTGCCATTCCTAAATCGCTTACGGCAGCTAACGACTTTAATTTAAGAAAATTTACATGCTGCACGTCAGTTGGTTTTTTCTTTTGAATGGTAATAATACAAGGATACGTTGTTGCCCCTTCAAATATCTGCAGATCACCAAAGTCTAGTAACTCAAGGATAGTAAAATTCTGCTGCAGATATTGCGTAAGTTTTTTGCCATAATCAGCGCGGAGAAATTTACTCGACACAATAAAGGCAAAAAAACCATTTTCTTTTAAGAGATTCAGTGCTTTTTCAAAGAAATAAACATACAAATCTGATACACCGGAATAGACTTTATACTTTGATTCCAAATAAGGCTTTATATTTTTTATTAATTCCTGTCTGACATAAGGCGGGTTGCCAATAATGACATCAAAGCCTCCCTTTCCAAGAATATCTGGGAACTCTTTTTGCCACTCAAACGCTCGTTGGCCAGCATACTCCTGATCGTCAACTATGCTATTGCCACATTTAATATTTTTATCAAGGTTTTGGAGAGGTTCAGAGGAACGAGCTGTTTTAAGCCATAATGATAATTTTGTTATTTCAACACTTTCTGGGTTTAAATCAACTCCATATAAATTATTTAACAAAATACTTCTGTTGTTTTCTGCTAAATTAACATCTGAAAAATCCAGTTGTCTTTTATCTGACTGCTCAAGCAATTTTTGCTCTTGCCTCACTTTGTATTCATTCATTAAAAAAGTGTGTGCCTGATTTAAAAATGCACCACTCCCGCAAGCAGGGTCGAGAATTTTAATTGAATCTAACTTATCAGGGTTTGCCTCCAAAAACCGGCCGACAACATTTTCAACGAGAAAATGCGTAACGAAATCAGGCGTATAGAAAATGCCTTCTTTTTTTCTTCTCCCCTTTTTCTCGACAATATTAAGTTCTTCTTGCTCTTGCACCAATGTTTCACCACTTTCAGTAGTTAATAAGATTTGATTTTCTGTAGTAATCGGAATTGTTGTTTTAAGAGCTTCTAAATCACTAATGCTTTGTTCAAAAATGTGGCCGAGGATGTTTACATTAAGCTCGCTTTCAAAATCGTATACGTTTAAAGCTACTAATTGTTTCCAAATGGGGTCTTTAATAGAAAGAGTGTTTAGCACTTCATCATGGGCAAAAAGACCACCATTGTATTTATTTATTTTCGGGTCAATATCACTCCGTCCGACATCAATATCCATAAAGAGATTTTTAAACTCTCTCCATACGCGCTCATCACTTCTCTCCCGAGAACGGATTCCTAAATCATAGGTGTCTTTGACTAAATTCCGAGGCAACAAACTACCGGTATCTTCACAAAAGAGAATAAAAATAAGTCTATCTATTATTCTTTGTGCATTTTCTAGTAACACCGTTTGTTCAATCGCTTCATTGTGTTCTATTAAATGAAGAAACAAACTGAGGCGGGCATTTTTATATTGGCCATAAAACTTTTTGGTAATATCTTCATCAACAATAGTCGTATCGTTTGCCAAGTCATCAATAATTGATGTAGCGGATTTTGAAAGTAAGTTTTGTCTGCAGAGAAGATAATAAAACCGTTTAAACTCGTCCTCTTTGTGAAGTTCCAAAACATCAAATTTTTCAAAATAATCTTGCGTTCTATTTTTATTATATAAACGAATTTCTCGAAAGTTTGAAACTATTATCCAGTTACACCGGTCAAACTTTGTTGAATACAGATACCCTTGTTCAATGGGCGTATACCCTTTTTCACGGCCGGATTGTTTTTTATCAAGTGAAGTTTTTGCATCTTTTAATTCTATGACTACTTTGGTTGTTTTCGAGTCTTTAGTAAAAAACCCTAATGATCCATCCGGCTCTTGTGCGTCAACTTCAGAAGAAGGATGTTGTATTAAGTTCCACTCCTCATGTCCTTCGGAAGAAAGTGTATATCCAAGAATTTCACCAAAGTATTTCTGCAGAAATAATCCTTGCACAGACTTCTCTTTTGTTTTGCTTAAATCACGATCCTTTAGTGCAGTTTGCCATCCGGCAATATTTTTAGCTACCTGCTGTGCTCTTTCACCAGTAGGGAAATCAAATGAAGCAAGTCGTTGGAGGAGAATTTTTTGATTAAATAAATTCATATAGCATCTTAAGGTTTAGTGTTGCTGGAAACTTGCTATGACGTCCCAACTTCGTCTCCGGTCAAAAAATCTAAATAATTTTCCATATTCACCAGTTGCACATCGGTTTGGTACGCATTCGTAAATGAGTAAGCTCCCCGACTTAGATTGCTTCCTTGATACTTAAATTCATACGCCCTGAGCGCATCTGTGTAAGACTTTTCAACATAATCCACTTCTGCGCCATCGTAGCTGCGCCAAAAGTTGTAATGCACTAACTCCTGATTCTTATTTGCGAACGCTTTTATTCGCTCCAATATAAGAAAGTTTTCCCACATTGCACCAAGATCATTACGGAGATTCGGGGCATTAAAGTCCCCTATCAGTGCGTTACGGATACCTAAGTCAAGAAAGTATACTTTATATTTACCGCCAATTTCACGACGTAAGTTCTTTGAGTATGGGGTAAGACGTACAAGGACAAATGCTTTTTCAAGAATCTCTATATAGCGTGCGACAGTTTTATTGTCGATTCCAAGCCGTTTTGATAGTTCATTCTCATTCACCTCAGAACCGATTTGGTATGCAAGGGCTCGTGCTAAGTCTTGAATTGCTTGAGAGTTTTTTACGCCTTGATAAGTAAGTACATCTTTAAACAAATAGTTTTTGGTGATGCTGATAAGAACACGTTGCTTACGTACCGGGTCGCCTTCAGTGTATACCTCAGGATATAATCCATACGTTAATACTGATGGAAGTATTGCATCTGCGCCCTGCTTTCGCAGCTGTGGATTTTGTGAGATTCCCGACTCCCCTCCTGCAGCAAGTACCTCAATAAAAGACAAGGGAAATAATTTAAACTCGAATGTTCGGCCGGTCATAGCATCACTCATTTTGTTTTGCAAGTCGAGACTTGATGAACCTGTCGCTAAAATTCTTATGTGCGGAAAGTTCTCGTGGATTATTTTAACCGTAAGCCCTGGGTTTGTCAGCCGTTGCGCCTCATCAATAAAGAGCAGGTCAACGTTTTGCAACAATTGACCAAGCACTGCCAACGAGGTCGTATTGATAGCATCTCGTTCCTCGTCTACATCGCAGTTAAGATAAAGAACTTTTGTATCTTCCTTTGCTATCTTTTCTTCAATATCCTTTACGAGCGTTGTCTTGCCAACCTGTCTTGCACCCAAAACAACGATGGTTTTGCTATCTTTCAGTAAATCTGTAATTATGTGTTTTTCGAGTAGTCGTGGGATCATAATCCTATTATTACGCCAATATTAGAGATTTGTCAATACAATATGCGTGTATTTAGGAGTATGATCCTAGCATTACGCGTACTATGAGTGGTTTGGTATTTCCCAAACTCTTGCTTTTATGCCAAATTTGAGGATTATATTCCAGTAATTAGGCATAATAAACGGATCTCTGTGATACGGTAATAACCTGTTTTTCAATTGACACGCGCCAGTTTGCCACTTTTTACCCATTATTTTGCCAGTTGGCGACTTTGAGCAAACTTACCCATATAACCACAGCAGTATATCACTACGTATTTGCTTGTCAAATCAGGTATTCCGGCTGATTCTGGAGAAAAATGGTTTAACTATCTTCTCTCTTGTTCACACTTCCGGCGGGGGTGGGCGGTGGGTTAAACAAGCGCGTAGGCGAGTAGGATGAAACAAGTCGACAGACGGTCTTTGTTTTTGATAAAAAACAATGATGTTTTAGCATACTCGCCAAGCTCCTTTTTAAAGCAAACAGGTCATGCATAGTGAAACGATTTATAACTGCAGGGAGCAGTTATAAAATGCGTGTGTTGTTTGCTGGCGGGTACCGGAAGTATCTAATAAATTTAAATTCCTTCTGTAAAATATTTTTTGGCGTTAGCTCTTTTTTTATATATATTTCTTTTTAAAACTTCTTTTTCCTCCCCATATTGCAAAAGCGAGGCTTCATTTATTTTATCGACAAGTGCGTTGTCTTTCTCAATCTCTTCTACCGGAATCGTTGAAAACGAAAAGGGAACGGTATCTTTGAGCGCGTATCTTTCTGTCAGCATATAGGCTCGATGAGCCGGTAGCATGGTAAGGTCTTTTTCCGTTACTGTACCACCAAATTCTTTCGAGATTGCTTCGGCCCCAATTTCCCCCGCACTCAAAGTAAATGCGGTAAGTGTACCTACATTTCCTAAAATGGCATTTTTAATTCCTTGTTTCAGTTGGCCAAGTTGTTGATTGGCCAGGATCAAATAATTTCGGTACTTTCGGCCTTCAGAAAGATTCTCATCAATCGCGCTAATTTGTATTTTCTGGCACTCATCAATAAAAACATACGTGTCTTTGCGTTCTGCTTTTTTTACTTCTTTTTTAAATGTCCAGAGCATAGAATACAAAATCTGCATGAGTCCCCTTGCTCCATGATCGCCAAATTCACTATCTGGAATTGGTATCAAAAATGCCTTTCCACTATGCATAGCTTGTTTAATATTGAAATTATTGCCTTCAAAAACATATTGAAGTGAAGAATGTAATAATTGTTTAAAGCGAACTTGGACGGCATCAACAACCATTTGGTTATTCGCGTGCTTCTCAAGAGTGTGCATGACATACATACCCGTTATTGTCTCGACATCCTTAAAGATTTTTTGCAGCATAACAATATAAAAAATATCTTTGTCAAAAATATATGGAAGATCATTGAGAGTTAATTGCCTTTCGTGTACTAACTTCTTAGCCTCCTTTTCGGTCTTTCCAATTTTAAGAAGATAATTGTAGTACGCATCGGCAAATTCAATACCGATATCCAATATTTCCTCCATTCTATTCTGCGTCGTTGTGCCGGATTGGTAATTGCCTGTCTGCTCCTCTGTTTCTTGTTTAATGATTGTGAGAAGTTTATCTTTTATAACCGCTTTTTCAGATTCGCTTTTGCGAAAACAGAACAATGGATTGATTGTAAAAACATTCTCTTGATCCTTGATATTGAAATATACTACATTTTTTAGCTTTTTTGTGCTCTTAATAACGTCTTCTAAAAAATCTCCATGTGGATCAAAAATAAATACTGACCCTCGCTCTTTATTAATCACATCTGCTGCGATCGCTGTTAAAAAACTAGATTTTCCCCGTCCAGTCTTTCCTAAGCTATAAATATGGTGTTGCAAGTTATCAACCGGCAGGTACATCTTTCGTGTCTCTCCCTGTTTGGTTTCAGTCGTCCCAATTAAAATTGTTTTATCGTTACTTTCTAAAAACTCAGGACTCGCTTCAATATCTCGTGTTTTTTTGGATGCGTAGTTACCGCTCATTAAGCTAGTTGGATGAAACAAAGTTACTAATTCACTTGAGGTAAAGTAACTTCCCTCCATCTCCCGTACAATTGGAATCCACCATGACAAAAACGTATCAGGTGCTAAGAATCGGTTTTTAAGATTAAAAGAAAGACCCCTGTAGGAATAAATATTATTCCCCCGGTTGTTGAGTGAGGAAAATAAAGCGACGAGCGCTGATAAACTCTGTTTGGTTGTGGCGAAAACATAGAGCTTAGTTTTAAATATATTTTCTGCTTTTTTGATAGCATATTGGTTAATTTTTTCTTCCTCATGGATCGTATACGCAAGTCTTTTTTCAGACTGCTTTCTTCTATCAATGGCTCCTATTTCGAGGTCTATTGCGAAATTCTTTTTCACACCTCGCAATACGAATTGCACACCGGCTGATTCTTCTTTATGGAGGGACGAGAGAAAAGTAATGAGTGAGTCAAAAAAATAACTGTTTTTCGTGACTGGATAAAATGCTTTTGATGTATATAAGCTCCTCAGTTTAAACTTAGGATATTTATCAAGTTGATCTGTGGAAGTATCAGCTATTGCAATATGATCAATTTGAGAAAATGATTTTTTGGCCAGCTCTAATGTTTGCTTATTATTACTTCCAATTTGCATTTGAATATATCCCCTGCTTCGTAGAAGCTCTATAAAAACACTGTTTGTCTGGCTCAAAATATTTCTATGCAATGAATCGAAAGCTGAGTGCATTTTCTCAATAAACCGCTCTGTTTCCGCTTCTGTTATCTCTGGAAATGTTATAGTCGCAACAAAATGTTTTCTATGGATATTGAGTAGGTTTAAAATAAAAATATACAAACCTGTAAAGATGACTATTAATGCTGCTACTAGACATACTTCAAGAACATATGGCTGTTTGAGTAAATCAGAAACGAACGTGTTCATAGGTACGTTTTCCATCCAATCTTTTTTGTACTAAGTGATTCATCAAAGGCAATAATTTCTTTTGTAAAGTTATATTGTTTAAAATCGTAGCTATTTTTCGGCCGCTTTCTATCAAATGGCGAATAAAAAACATTTATATTTGGCTTCTCGTAAGCCGTAAGTATTGTTTGTGCTGCAACACCGCTTCTGTACTTTTCCGTGATATTGTAAGGCTTAAGCATTTGCAACGCGCCTTTTGAGGAAAATAAAAATGTGTTTATACGTTTTTTTGATGAGAAAATAAAGTAAAGCTCGATCTCAGATATATTGAGATGGTCTGCTCCACGCTCAATAAATGTCGCATAGTCAATTAATTTTTGAAAAAGCGGTTTGTATGTTTCTTTTCTGGTGTCGTTTTCAATAATAATTGCCTTTTGATAATCTTTTTTCGATTCATCAGGATAAAGGATTAACACATCTGGGTATAAAAGTAAGTCGCGGCCGTTATACCGATACTTCAGTTTACAGTTGTTCCGGTCACTATCTTCAAATATTTTTATGTCCTTGGAAATAAATTGAGGATTTCGCATAATCCATTCCCAGATAAAGACAAAGTTCATGAAATGATGGATCGATGTGGAAGCTCTTTCCATGCGGTCAGTTCTATAGTGATAAAAAGGAACTGTATTTTGACTTGTAAAAATGTGTGCGGTCACGAAAATATGCCCCTTTTTCGTCAGATAGAGGAAGGTTAGGCCATACTCGCTGTTTTTTTTAAGATATCCATTCTCGGTTAGTTTATAAAGTACCTTCCATACTTTTTGTTTCTTCTCTTTGCTATCAAAGTAAAAATCAATATATCCTGCAGGAAGTGATCTGAAAATATATACCAGCATGAGGATGGTATTTTTTAGTAAGGTTGGGTCTGATTTGATGTTGCCGGTATTGTTCATCTGTTGGGTTTGGCCAATAATTTGGTAGACAGATTTCGAGGCAGAAAGCAGGAGTATACAATAACAAATTAAGATCGAATTATAAAGTGTTAAAATAGGTAATCTCCCGCATATTAGAATTGATTCACTTGTGTTTTGCTTTTAAAAGCGTATGAACCATTATTGCTTTATTGTCCAGATATACCTATAATTTTATATTATGATGAGGGTGTCAAATATATTCTCCAAATCAAAACGTAGCTTGGTTGTGTTTGTTTCTGTTTTTATATTTTCAGTAATAGGGTTTGCCGCCTTAGTTTCCCAGCCAATATATGCTGCAGATGGATACCCATATCCAACCATGGCTTGCGTTCATTCTCCATATGCAACAAGTGGAAAGAGTACATTTAACCCAACTGTTTTATGGTGCAATGGCTATGAATGGGGAACCATACGAAACAATGCTACTAATGCAAGCTTGCTTTCACCCTACGGCTATGGCTATCGTAACTGCACCGATTATGTTGCATGGAAAGTAAGTTCTCTTGGAGTCCAACCAGCTCAATACAAAGGGCTTGGGAATGCCAAAGCCTGGCCAACCAACGCTCCCGGAAAGCACCTCACAGTAGACACAATCCCTAAGGTAGGTTCAGCAGCTGTAGATACAGATGGTACCTTTGGACATGTTTCTTTTGTAGAGAACGTAAACCCTGATGGTACCATTGATGTATCTGAGTTCAACAAAGATACAAACGGCAACCCTGGCACCCGACACGGTACTCCAGCTGCTCTCGGGTTCGAAAAGTTCGTGCATTTTGAAATATACGAGACCAACCAACCGACCAATACATCCACACCTACTCCGACACCAAGACCCCAGAATGTCAAGGTTATGCTTATGGGAGATGTCACCAATACGGGACATGCTTCAGCAGTTGTTATTGATCGCTATGCTGGTACAGCTTCGGTAGCAATTGGTAAACCAGATGGGAAATTTGGAACACCAGGAGGATGGGGTGCTGGTATTGTAAAAAATGCTGATAAATACTTCCTTGCTGATGTTAATGGAGATCAGAAAATGGATATTGTTGCATACTTCTCAACGTACAATCGATGGTATGTCAGTATCTCCACGGGTAATAACTTTGAGTCCTTTAATGAATGGGCTGATTTCGGTCCTGCCTTCGCTGGATCAACAAGCCAATTCGTTGCCAAGGTGGATGATACGGGTAAAGCTGCTGTGGTGCTCTATTATGCAAATGTCGATCGATGGTATGTTGCTCCTTCCATGGATGCACGTTTTGCTACACCTACTTTATGGGGAGATTTTGGTACAGGCGCCGGTAGCTACCAAGGTTCAGACTTGCAACTAGTCAATAACGTCACCAATGACAATAAAGCAGACTTGGCACTTTATTTTGCAAACGTCAACCGTTGGTATGTCATTCCTTCTACTGGTAGCAGTTTCTCAACACCGGCCTTGTGGGGTGACTATGGTGTAGGAGCGGGGAGCTATGGAGGATCAACGCATCAGTTACTTGGTGATGTTAATGGTGACAACAAGGCTGATCTAGCGCTTCACTTTGATTATGATAACGTTAACCGTTGGTATGTTGCCTTATCAACCGGGAGCGGTTTCGGATCACTATACTCTTGGGCTGATGATGGTGTAAGTTACCAACACTCGGATCGACACTTTCTTACAGATGTGAACGGAGACAATAAGACTGATAAAATATTCGTCTTTAGTGAATATGGCAATTGGTATGTGTCATCCTCCAATGGCACTGGGTTTAGTCCTCCTAATGTGGCAGCAACCAGTTTCGGTTACACCTCTCCTCTATAGAAAAATAAGTATAAATAATTTTAAGATAATTATATAAAACTATAGAGATTCTCCTTAACGTAATCTACGGTTGTTCCATTAAAAAACAATCTTTCCATTCTCTACCATATTTGTTGTTACTCCGTTGGTTGTTTGCTTAATTTTATAGTAATTTACTACGTGGCTATTTGCTTCATTTTGAAAACTTCCGAAATAGATGTTATTTTGTTTTTCATATAGGACATTGACTCTATTGGGTACTTCAGTAGGTTTACCATTCATAATAAGATAATTTTCCTTTGTTTGCAGGCTAAACCCTCCAATATACACAGTACCTTTCACGTAAGTAACGTAATGCAAAGTAATTTTAGAAGAATATAATTCAATAATTGTAAGATCTTGTGGGTTAATGGTGACGAGTTTATTGTCTAAATTATCGTCCTTTTTTGGCACAATACACAATATTTCTGTAGGACTTTTTATATATCCTCCAAAACAAGTCGTATGTAAATCTTTCCCATTGAAATGGGTATTTATACCTTTTTCGTTATAAAGCACATTCTTCCCATCAAAATCCAATAGATCTTTCTTTATGTCTTTCACCTTTTCCTGCTGTTTGAGGCTATAAATTTGCGTGGTTTGATTAAAAGGTTTACTAACTAGCAGGTAATCTCCATGTATGGTAAACCGATCAGCACTGTTCTTGAAATGAAGAACTTCACGGCCGATTGTCAATCTTTGATTTTGATAATACACACTGTTGTTAGTTTGATTATCAGTCTGATTACTATTATTCTCTCCTTTATAGATGAACAAAAAATAAAATACCAAAAATGACCCTCCAAGTATAAGAAGAGCTATTTGCAAAAAACGAATTTGTTTATGTGTTAATTTTTTTTCTTGTTGTGAAGTTTCCATAAAATTTAATTGATATATTGTCTCGGATTTACGGTTGTAAACGAGCCTCCATTATTAACCCTCACTTCATAATGCAAATGCACACCTGTTGACTCCCCTGTTGAACCCATAACACCGATTGGTTGGCCAGCCCGGACTTCTTGGCCAGACGTTACAAATGACGTTTGTAAATGAATGTAGCGCGTTAAAACCGTGTCCCCTGCATTTTTAATATCCACAGTATTTGCTCCATATTGATCGACAAAATAATTAGCCTTCCCATTCATCGTTGCAAAAACTACCAGCTCTCCCGTCTTTTTATATGCCAAATTCGTATTTATATATGTTCCTGATGGAACAAGATCTATACCAGTATGCACACCGTCAAAAAAGGTATACCGTGGATCGTGATATTCACTTGTCACCTCAGTGTTGGCAAATCCGTTTCCTCCAAGTGGATTCCGAATCGGCGTATCCGTATCAGTAAACCCGGATTCAATGTATCCCTCTAAGCTGGTTCCGTTTAGAAATGTGTTACTCGCTGCGTTGGCCGGAACATTTAAAAACGTGCCTGATCTTGTTATCAATACAAGCAGTAGGCAAATAAAACCAATGACTATAAACGCAATACTCCCAATTGCCAGGAGAATTTGCTTTTTATACCGCCTCACAACTTCCCGAGCGATAGGTATCGGTATAATTGCGCTGACAATTGTTGTTAAGATCAAATCAAATATAAACTCGATTGGATTTTCCCGTAACGATTGTAAGGTGCGAGTTGCATTTATTACATGGCTAGTCTTCATCCTCTGTAGGCTTTTTTACCTGGATAAAATCAGCTTCGTAAGGTAAGACATCAATATCGACACGTAGATGCTCTCCTTCACGATAAACTAACGCCTCTCCCCTCTTGAAATTACCGATCGCTTCTTTTTCAGAATCTGTCATGGGGTAAATATTGTCCATGTAGGGAAGATTGGCGTATGATTGTTTTAATATAATTTTTGTTTCTGAGTTGGTAATGACAGCGTTCCCCCACTCATTACCTAAGAAATCTTTGACATCCTGGGTAATTGAGACAACACCCAGATTCCTTTTCCTTGCTTGTTTTACCATTTCGTAAAAAAAGACGGCCACTTCCCGGTCTTTTAATAATTTATGCGCTTCGTCGATAAAAAGCATTCTGTTTTTCTTTGAGGCAGTATTAACCAAATTCCAGATAAGTGACGTGAGTAAATACATTGCCGGTTCCCGTTTTTCATCCCGCTTTAAATCGTACAAATCAAAAACCACCACATCACGATCTAATGCAAGTTTCCGGTCAGCGGTAAAAATTCCCTTGAGGCTACCTTCATTTAATACTTTGACGTGCCGGTACATTGGACTCTTCTTCATGAGTTTCAAGAGTGTTGGGAAATCTTGTTTTTCCTCTTTTTCATAGAGTGTTACTAAATAATCATCCATCTCAGCGCTGTCGTATTTATCAATTGGAATAAAGAATTTAAGGAATGTTTTCAGCGTTAAAATGTGGTCGAGCATATCGCTCTTTGTTTTTCCATGGACATAAAAAGGATTGATACCGTTTTCCCGGGAAAATTTAATTACCTCGCCTCCCAATGCTTCCGCAAGCTCAGAATATTCACGCTCCGGGTCGATTATGATAATCTGTGTTCCCCGCATGTACATTCGAGTTGCTAAAAGTTTTGCTGTGACTGACTTTCCCATTCCTGACTGGCCAAAGATATTGATATTACTGTTGTTAATATCCTTAGCGTTTACTTGAAAAGGGTTGATATACACTTGGCTATTATGAAAAACGTTCACACCTAAATAAATACCATGGGGATCATAGAGCTGCTTTGCGACAAATGGCATAAGAAACGATACTGCAGTTGATACTAATAATTTATTTTCATTCACATGATCCTCACCAAAGGGCATAAAATTTTTGAATGCTTGTTTCTGGCCGTAGGTATAGGTATTAAATACCATTTCCATACCATCAGTCATATTGATAAAATCTTTATGCATCGCATCGAGTTCCTCTTTTGAGCTTGCTTCTAAGGCAAAGGTCAACGCATACACCATACCACGTTCTACCTCATAGGTTAATTCCTGGGCAAAAGTTTCAGCCTCCTCAATAGCTTTTTCGTCTTCAGGATCACGGATTAATCCTTTTTTTACCCGTTCGTTTTGTTTCGCCTGCAGAGATGATATACGTCTTCTAATTTGTTTCAGGAGTACATTTCGTTGCGCTGGTTTGACAAAAACGGAGAATTGGAACGGTAAACCATATGCCATTATTTTGAAATACACTGTTTGATGTAAATATGCCGGGAGATCCGCGAGATAGTACAACCGGACGTATTTATCCCCTACTTCGAGATGTTTTCTATGGGTAGTCAAAAAGTCAATTTTGTATTTTCTCGAGGGATCGTTTTCAAGTTGGAGCTGAGTTTCTGTTCTACTAACGTGCGGAACAAATGGAATAGAGTCAATCTCCCGGACTAATGTATCATATTGTTTTTTTTCTTTTCTATACTGCTGCAGAAACTTTATTGCTCGTATCGGATTTTTACTTTTTCGCAATGTTGGTTCTACAATTTGTAAAATCTTACTGCTGTCAAACGTGCGTATTAATGCCTGCTGGCTTTCGGAAATCGTGTGTTGAAGGTCCTGTATTTCTTCTTGTTTTGCATGTATTGTCCGTTCCTGTTCTTTTTTAGTTTTTTCAAGCTCGACTCTCTTTCGTACTAAAGCATTTTTCTCTTTCAGAAGAATTATGTACGGCAAATTGAGTATTTTTTCTTTAAAATTTACTACCTGTTCCTTTTTTGGTATTTCTTGTGTTGTTTCATGTTTTGGCTTCCTCCCCCGCTTTTTTGGGAGTCTTTCCAATTCCTCATTTTGCAGTGATTGTATTTGCTCCTGCAGTTCTTGTAATCTCTCAAGCTTTGTCCTTTTGGTCGGCTTCCCTACCTCTTCAGCATGACCGTTTGTTTGTTGTACAAGAATTTTTTTACTCATTGCAGTACCTTTCTGACAAATGTGATCAATTCTTTGTTAACCAGCCGTTTTGTCGTTATTCCACTTGTAGTTATGAGATGGTCAAATCGTCTATACATATCGTCTAGTCTGCCGATTGCTTCAATTTTCTGCTGTACATTATTCGTGTCTAATTCTTGAGCAAACACACCATATTGGCGAATGACTTGATATCCTCCTGTTGCAATTCGCATTTTTAGATCATGATTGTACTTCTGAATAATTTCCTCTCTTTTCTGATCATTCTTACTGAGCGTTTTGTAGATTGAGGCAAAGTGATCGTTTATATCTTCTGGCAACATAACCTCTTTTTTAACAATTATTTGCAGCTGCGTGGGAAGTGCATGGAGTGCTTGTTTCACCCTGGCAAAAAAATTAATAGTATCCGCTTCACTGAGCGCTGAGATATCATGTGGGTTTATTAAGAAAGCTTTGCTGATACTTTTTTTGCGAACAATTAAATCGTCTTGTATCTTAAAATCGGTGAAATATGCATCTACTTGTGTACTTCGCTGTTTCTTTTTACCGGTAAAGAAGAAAACTCCTCTATAAACAAGCTTATATATTGGTTGATTATCTCTTTTTTGGGTTGCAATACCGACAAAAATAATTTCAAGAAAAGCAACAGTGCCTAAATATTTTCCAATATCAAAAGGTTTGGATATGTTGTTAAAAATCCCGTACGTTATTGCTGCGATTCCCAAACCCACGAGAATGAAAATAACTGTGTTGGTGAATATTAAACTGCGGAGAATTGATTCTCTGAAGTTATCTTTGTAAATTCGTACTGTTGTTTTATTGTTCATTTTTATAATCTCCCTTTGTTTTCTCTGTATCTTTTGAAGCTTTAAACCAGCTAAAGATCAAAATACCGATAATAAGTAATGGAAACCACCAATCTCGAATCAACCAGTATACGACTAAAAACACAAAAAGAATCAGAGCTAGACTCCACGCTGCCTCAATTTCTTTATCGTTAAACCACATAGTTAGATAATTTTTCCTTTCACCACAACTTTTGTCGTCGGTCTGGTTGATCTGTTTCCTTCTAAATTATCAAGATGCTTTACCACCACTCCGTTGACGTTCAATTGTTTATTTCTATCATCAGCAATTGAAAAGAAATTATTTATGCGGTCAGGGCTGCTTCTCGGTGTCAAATGAGCGTAATTACTTTTCAATCCTTGTCTTTTTGCTTCTGTGGTCGCCCAGGTATTATGTGGGCTTGGATGTTTCATGTCTCCAAAAGTAGAAAGATCAATATATTTCCCTTTTTCGAGATTTGTTCTTGTTATTTGTGATTCACTCAAACCGCTTGCAATTGCATCTTGTTTAGTCGGATAAATATATGTCTGGTCGTGCTTTTTATCATAATATCCATAACCCGCACCTTGCATACTTACTAACCCATTCGGTTTATCAACGACTTGCGTTGAAAACCCATTCTTGGCAAATTCGTTAGAAAATGAAAATGGTTTGTAGATTTTATTGTCTTTCTTTATTGTGGCCCCTTTCCCTACTATTCCACCAGAAGGAGATGTATTTCCTTTATCGGCATTAATCGATGTTTGCGGTTCTGATGCTGCATGTCCTCCTGATCCTGAAGAAGTACCTCCTGCAGAATTATCGTTATCAGATGATTGCTTACGCTGTTGATATTTACCATACATAAACCTACCTAATGATGCACCGGCTCCACTCACAGGGACACCGGTACTCGCGCTTAAAAACCCGTTTTTAGTATCATTTAAAAAAGCTCCAGCTCTATTAAAAGGTATAGAAAGTGCCGCTAATCCTGCCGATGATGCCATTTTTGCTTCAAAATTTGCGCCAATTGCTACCCATCCATCAGCAAATATTCGAGCAACAAGCACATTTACTGTTCCAAGGAAAAAAAGAAATGCTGTATAGAGCATAAGCAGTCCAAAACTGGCGCCATTGCTCGTCAAAATATTATTAGCAACGAGAACTATGACACCATACCCAAGGGCAAAAGCTGGCTGATGAATTAAAAAGGTAAACCAGATTTTTAAATAGGTGCTTACCGTCTTTTCTGTTTGTTCCAAGAGAGCAAATGGAATAACAAGCGGTAAAAAGATACTTAAAAAAAGAAGCGTAATAAAACGGATGTAAAATTGGAAAGCGATAAATGCTAAACCTAAAAGTAATGCAAAAAGAGAGATCAAGTAAAACATCGTCTTAAGTATGGAATCGCTGATTGATTGAAAAAAATTGAAAGTTGACACATGCGGCACGCCAATATCCTCCGGTGATGATTGGCCTGAATTTATCTGCTCCTGGCCTTTGGTAAAGTACTCAGATGCAAAAGTGGTAATTCCAGGTTGTGCTTGAATAGGACTTGCTAAGTTTCGCGATGCGATATCCATAATCGAGCTGGTTAATGCATTATTGAACTGAATACTGTATGAAAGAATAGGTGCTAGAGCGATATATAAAAAAATAACAACAATGTTTCGCAATACAAACGCTCTGATTTGGCCAACATTGCCTGTTGTCATAATCTTAATTCCAAACCACAACAGCAAAATGACATATAGTGGAATACTGATATTGAAAAAGAGTGTTCTGTAGGTATCTAATCCATTGATCAGGCCTCCGTCTTGAAGCGTTACTGGTTCTGAAAAAACATCCGGTGTCGTGAACACATAACCTCCGGCAAGTGAATCGATACTTGTTAGAATTTTTTTGATCGTTGCAATTTCTTTGTCGGGTTTATCTTGAAAATTTATTGAAGCTGAAGACGCGCTTGTAGTCGCTTGTTCGTTTGTTAAGTCAAGATTTGGCAACGTAGTAGTTTGAGCAACCACATTACCAGGACTCGCAAAGAGTCCTACAAAAAGAAAAGCCGCAAAGACTGCGGCTACTTTATGTGTACTTTCCCATTTCATTTCTATTTTCCACTTATCCAACCTGAAGCAGCTTGAATAATTGATGGTCCAAGAAGTACAACAACAAGCCCCACGAGTATTCCCCCACCTATGGTAATGATGGTATTTTTTCGGCCTGTATTATCACCGGATGTCATAAGGAGAATCCCCAAACCTAAAATCGCGAGTACTGCTATTGGAATTGCCCAACCTTGTAATGTTTTCACTATTCCCCAGAGGAAATTTTCAACTCCTGGAAGTTGTAATGCTTGTGCTTGATCGTATCCTTGTGGATTTTCCATAGGGTAAAACAAAAAGAGCCCACCTGTTTGGCGCTTAGCCAAATGATGAGCAGTAACTTTCAAGGAGAATATATCATAAGCAAATAACGTTTGCAATAGTTTTATATATTTTGTTCTTAAATTAATTATTTTTTAATTTTCTTTTCAACAATTCTAGCTTATATACCACATTCTTAATGTGCATGAGTACTTGACAGTTTGAGCATTACATCAGTGATCGTATTCGAAATCTCGTCTTCATCAACTTGCTCTCCCCTATCGATTCTCTCCTTGAGCTTATGGACGGGTGTTATCGAAGCAATAAGAGTTTTTGAGAGCTTTTCAATCGGTCTTTTGTATATCCGTTCGTTTATCTCAAGAATAGTAGCTAGCGTCGTTCTCTTCTCGATATAACTTACGAGCAATTCTAAATAATTCAATTCAAGTATATGGATATCGACATCAATCTTCATATTCTAAAATCTTAGCCATGTTACACATAAATAATACTGACGATTCAGCATATTTTACAATAAATACGATTTATTGAATCTGGATTTATAGACTTTATTTTACTAGGCTCTTCTTATCATTGCAAGTAAAAAACTATGCCAGCATCAAAAATAAAAGAGCGTTTTGGAAATCGGGTCCGGGAATTACGCCGAGAAAAGAACTTAACACAAGAAGGTTTAGCCGATAAATCAGGTCTTCACTATACATATATTGGGGTTGTTGAACGTGGACAAAAAAATGTTTCGCTTGAGAATATTGAAAAAATTGTAAAAGCATTAAATGTTTCATTAGCTGAGTTCTTTTCTGCATTTAAATAACCTCTTATTCTGTTTTTATATAGTATTATCTTTAAAAATTAAATTTAGATTAAAATCGCCTCAAATTCTGTGCTTTCCGACTGTATTATTTTAACCAATAAAATAATTGACCTGTCAATGCATTGTACTAATTTTCTTGTCTTTGCGCTAATGGTAGCGCATTTTGATTACTGCAATTCTTTAAACGTATGGGATTCTTTCAAAAAGATCAAACGAAAATACGAAAATTAACAAAAGAAGACAAAGCGTTAGCTGAAAAAGTTCAGCGGTTGAGACATGAGCGAGGGATTACTCAAGAAGAGTTATCAATAAAACTTGGAAGGAATGCGTCATATATAGCATACATTGAGACTGGCCGAAGAGGCTTGAGTCTACCTATGGTTTATAAACTCGCAAGGGTATTTAAAATAAATCTGAAAGAATTATTTGATTTTTAAGAACATGGGGAGCTTTCGCTCCCCTATTTTCTACTCGCTTTTATATACCCGCGAGCTGTTCAAGCACTTTTCTACTAAATATTGATACAAGAAACTCAATATATTCTTGTGCTTCTTTTGCTATATATTGCTCACCATCGTTTGTCGTGAGATTATACGCAAGGCTTCGCCAATTAGAAATAAAACTATTGACAAGCTCTAGATTTGAATAATCGGGATTATGTTTCCCTTCAAGTGTTACAAACCCATCAATAGCTTTGAGGTCAGATTCTGAAAGGTGCGTATTGTCATGGTACTGACACAGATATGTTGCTAAATTTGCAAAGTATAATCTTCTCAGAGACTTATAAAATTTTTCATCATCTACTACCTGGTATGGTCGTAGTAAGTGTTTTAACCCTTCATATGCATCTGCCATTGGTTGATAAACTTCTTCTTTTGAAAATAATATTACTGACATATTTTTCACCTCCCCTCTTTGTTGATTTTGTCGGGCAATTGCCTTGCCCGATTACCTGACTGAAAGGTAAAGCGGGAAATGAATACACAAGGGCGGTGAGGTACGAACCGTTTATCTTGACCCTTGTGTAGAAAAACCGAAGAGGTTTTTGGAGTTTTTTAGTGGATCTGTAACAAGCATTGAAAAAGTGGACGAAGGGGAAAAGACTATCTGGTGAGCCCACATATCCAAAAGTTTTAGAATAATTCCAATTGTTCTGTCTTCCCCAAACTCTTTTCCAGTATTATTTCATGAAACAATTCTTTTAAGGAAAATACTTCCATTACTTCAACATGTTCAAATTCTTCAACGCCGATTTGATATTTTGTCAGTTTTTTTGTGTAGATAGATCCCTCTTTTCCAAGATCCTCTTTCTTCCACAAATACCCACCTATTTGCACACTAAAACCGGTGCTGCATGATCCCATGTAGCCACTTGCGAGTGATTCAATGCTATCCCCTCGCAAGACATATGGTCTGATAAAATCTTTTGCAAATTCTCTTGATGTCGTATATTTCATAATATTTATAAAATTATTACCTTTGGGTGGGATATTTTTGAGATACCCCACCCTGAAAACTACATATCAATTTCGTGCTTTGCCTTTATTTCAGACAATCTGCATGGAGTGAAATATAAATCTCTTTCGATTGGTAAGGCTTTTATGCCGGTTACTCCCCGTTTGGCTGTTTCCAAATCGCGAAGAGTAAAATAGCCAAATTCTGCTTCATCTCCTACCACATAACCGTAGAAGAGAAAATCCATTCCGTAGTCATATTCTTCTTCCTGACCATCAATGACGTACCAAGTCCAAGAGCCAGTCGAGTCGAAGAATTTGCAGATGACCATAGGATCTTTTTCTTCTTCTTGTGAGTACAGTGCTTGTATTTGTTTTTTTAGTTCTTCTGGTAATAATTTCATTTTTCGTTCACCTCCCCTCTTTGTTGATTTTGTCGGGCAATTGCCTTGCCCGATTACCTGTTTGAAAAACGAAGCTGGAAAGGAATTCGCAAGGGCAACGAGGAATGAGTTGTTTATCTTGACCCTTGCGAAGGAAAACCAAAGAGGTTTTCTAAAGGGAAATCACGAAAAATTATCTGGAGCAAAATTGCAATGTACTAGATTGATATGGATTTACTCATTACGTGTTAAAATAGCAATCTTTACAGCTTCTTCTTGGGATATGTTTTACTAGTTTTATGGCAAAAAAAGGACGTGCTAAAACAAAACTGGATAAAATTATTGAGAAAGAAGAAAAAGAAAAAACGTTTCTTGAGAAGTTGGGTTTTGTACAAATGGTGTTTGATTTTTACACCTCACCGGTAAAATAGTTTACAAAAATACGGCTAGTTTTTGTGCTATAATGCCTCAAAATGTCAGACAAATCCGCAGTTATAGATCAATCGGTGAATGATGATCCATTTTGGTCCGAGCATCATCAGTTCTTTACCGCTCAGTTCTCAACCTATTACACTAAACCGCAAAAAGTCTGGGGAAGATTTCATGTGAGTGAAGAAGAGTATATGGGTTCAGCTCTTGAAATTATCCCAATATCGCAAAGACGTGGAACCAGGTCATATGTGATGATGCAGCCATATGTGATTGAACCTGTAAGGACGTTTACCATCGGATTATATGACAAACCGAAAAAATACGCTGACCTTGAAAGTCCAGTTGGAGAAGTACTCGACGCGCGAACTGAGGGCATCCGGGAGGTACAAATAGGAAACGCTCAAGCGTGGTATTATCACGAAGATAAGACACTTGTGTTATGGGAATGTTTTTTCGATAGAAACTTCAGAAAAAGCCACATTGATAAAGATGAAAACATGCAGCGCTTATGGACAAATTTTGAGGTGTGGCTAAAGAAACGATTTCCAAAGGCAACAACCCTCGCGACGCCCTTTGACGATCCAATTGCTGAGACTCACGACTACCAATCATTTCTCAAATCTCTTGGGTACTCTCCTCTTGCGAAAGCGGCGTTTGGAAAAAAGATCTAACGCATTTTATAAATATCCCCAATCGTTTTTTAAAACCTTCCCTGACAATACAGAATGTGTTTTGAGAAACTTTTTTGTTGTTAATGATGAAATTATATGTTTTAAAAAAATCGTTCGGCAAAACGCAAATGGTGACGTTACAAGTCGGAGCGCGACAGATTAACTTGAGGACAAGAAAGCCTTTCAAAGAGCGCGGAAGGAAACACTATGAGGAGTCGGTTTGTTGCATTTTTAAAAGAGTCCGACCGCAGTTGGACACCGTTGTATCATCTCAGGGTAACTCTCACCGTATTTTTCGTTTTCAGTACCCCCCACCGCGGAGGAAAATTTTTTGGTAGGAAGTGTCCCCGACTTTATTATTTAACCTAATTCCCTTTATTGCGCCAGCGCTCCAAATTCTCCTTAAAAAAATACTCTCACTTCCTACGCGGTGGGGGGTACTCCTCTCACCTATTACCCCACCGTTTATCCTAATAGGATAAACAAATCTCACGAATCTATTTAGAAAAAATTGGGGAGTTTTCTCCCCTTGTTCAAAGAAGGCATTTTCTTTCATGTTGCTATAAGAAAGTCGAGTCGTATTTGCTTTTTTTCGCAATATGTTTTTATCAAATCGACAAACAGTGCTCCCCTACTCTTTTTAATTTTTCCTTCTTTCCAGGTTTCTTTCACGGAGGCCAAGGTTTCAAAAATAATTTGCTGTGGAACTTTTTCAGCGATTACCCTGTAGCATCCTAGACTTTTTTTGTCATGCAATTCTGTCGCTAATTCGTTGGCAAAATAATCACGTTTGATTTTTTCATCTGAATTTTGTTTCGGAATTTTTAATAATTTCGTTTTTTTCTGCATGGAAGCTGGAGAATTTATAACCGTATCAAAACGTTTCAGAATATCCTTCATACCCTCTAAACCGTGTCGTTTTTTGTCTTCCGGCTTTTTTAAATTTTCGTTAACGTTAATTTCATTTTCTTTCCCTTTATCTTCTTCTGCCTTATATGCAACTGCCATTTTTGGCATTTCTCCAGCCTTTTCAGAAGTGCCATTTTTGGCATTTCTCGTTTTTACACTTTGCTCTTCCTTCTTTACAGAAGGTTTTGTTTTATCTACGTATCGCGCTAAGTAGTCATTCGCCTCAGTATCAGATATTTCCTCAATATACAGAATACTTGCCTTATTTCTTCTCCGTACACGAGTTAATAATTTAACCTTTTCCAATTCGTGAATATGCCGAAAGATAGTCCGTTTTGCTGCGTTTCTAATTTCAGCGATTTTCTCAATCGAAGGAAAGACAAAACCCTTACTATCCCCTGTTTCCTTGTCTTCCCAATCAAAGCCTTCAATCACCTGATACGTTATTTTAGCCGCGTCAGATAGAGATTTGTAACCATACAACAGCACATTTGAGACATTAACAAAATGCTTTTTGAGTCTATTCCTTCGTTTGAAAATAATATCTTCTTGCATAATTTAAAGCTAATTGCTTATGAAGTTATGAACTTCATATAATCATATCTTCATTTTTAATGTTATTTATGAATTTCATAACTTCATAGATTAGTAAATTCATCGCTTGCGAACTTTGCAATGTATGAGTCTGTGAAATTGCCAAATTCATAACTTCATCCCTAAATACTAGAAAAGTCCGGGTTTACCGGACTTTAACTAAAATATATTTAAAAGTGTGAACTTATGAATTTCACTAGATCACAAATTATGAATTTCATAAAATCATAATTTCATATCTTTAATGCTTTTCTTAAGCGGTTTGTTAAATCAATCTCATCTTTAATATTTGTCCAATCAATATCTATTTCTTTTAAAAGGCTTAGCCATCCACGGGCTACAGAATTTTTAGTAATGCGATTTTTTGAACGGTATTTGATATCTCGTTTAGTAAAAATCGTTCGTTCAATTTGGTCCAAAAAAGAAATAGAGCTTTCTGGTAGGGGAAGGGTCATACGGATCTCTTGTTCAACAACAATTGGGTTTTCTATAATATTCGTTTTCGTAACTTTTTTCGTGCCTTTGATAACTTCTGGTTGTGTTACCTCAGAAGTAGATGGGGGAGTCTCATTTTTTTCTGTTTGTTCAGGTTGTTGATAGAGCTTTTGATCTATTGCCCCACCTATACCAGCCCAAGGGCTATCAGCCATGAGTTATAGCCTCCTTTCCAGAATTGTTATCATTTTTTGACCGTGTATCTTTTTGGGGTTTTTTATTTGGTTTAGGCTCAGGTTTGATCATAGAGCCAATATTTTGTGTTCGGTCTTTTGCTGCGATCTCAACAATCTCTTTTTCTATGGCTGTTTTCTTCTGCAGGAAAGCAAGGAGCAGTGCATTGTCAGCAATTATACAAGCTTCTCGAGGTATACCATCAGAATGTGCGTAGATGCTTTGTATTGCATCCTGTGTAAAGGGGTGTGATTGGTTGCCACTTGCTACACGCCAACGAAAATCAATCATTTCTATTATTTCATCAATACCCATTTTATCCAATGTTGAGGCCATTGATACACGGCTTCTGAAATTTCGTGCCATTGGGTGCTGGAGTTTATTGCGGAATTCTTCTTGAGGAAAAAGGACAAGCTGCAATAATTTTTGATCGTTCGTTTCAAAATTAATGAGTTGACGTAGTAATTCGAGAAGGGGGAGTCGTAATGTTTGTGCCTCATCAATAATAAGGACTACGTTTTTTTTGTTATCGACAGCTTCAGTGAAGAGAAACCTTTTAAAAATATCCAAGTTATCTTTATATGATTTTGCCGTTTTTTGAAGCTGAAACTCCTGTATAATAGTCCGAAGTAAAGAATTGGTCGTTGGATAGTTCGGATTTGTAAGGAGTACTGAAATATAGGTTTTATCAAGGAATTTTTGATGCAAGAGGCGAGCAAGGGTTGATTTTCCTGTTCCGGTATCACCAAACACTATTGCTAGCCCTTTTTTCGCATCAACGGTAAATTCGGTTTTTCCAAGCGCGATAGAGTGGATAGGGGAGAGGAAGAAAAAGCGTGGATTTGCCGTAGTATTAAACGGTTCTTCTTTTAATTTGAAATAAGCTAAGTAGGGCACAACCATAAGTTACTGTAACTTCACTACCTAAACTACAGTATTTGCTAGTAACTTGTCAATAGTTGATGTATAATTAATCGAATGCCTATAGATACAGCTATAACTTACGGTTTCTTAGATGAGTCTTCAAGTCTTAGTGATAAGCCTTTCTACTTCTGTGTCACAATTTTAATGACCAGAGAGAAAGCAAGCAGTCGGTTACAAAATATCATGAAGCGCGCTCGAAAGAAAATTGTTAAAAAGAAACTTAAATCACTCTCAGAAATCAAATTTTACAATTCTGATGAGAAAACACGGACGTTTGTCTTAACTGAGCTTTCAAAAACGAACATTGAAATTGTGGCAGTTGTCGTTGATAAAGAGGGGAGAAGGGTAAAAGACACACCGACAAATTACGGTTTTATACTCGGTGCGACCACAGCCGAAGCTCTGCAGATCCACCCTGTCCTTAACCTTACACTTGATAAAAAGTTTACCTCTCAAAAACAAGAACAAGAATGTATGGCAGAAACCCAAAAAGCAACACATATACTCACCAAAGGGAAATCAAATGTCAGCTTTAATCAACCAGTAGACAGTACAAAAAATAGCCTTATTCAGCTTGCAGATTTTGTCGCCGGAGCATTAAATTTCAAATATAACAATAATGACGAACATTATCTGGTCATGGTAAAGGAGAAAATTGCCATCGAAAAAGTAATGAAATGGACTGAGATTAAAAAAAGAATAGTTACTCCCTAGGTTCCGATTCTCACCGCCTCTTGCGAGGGCACCCAACAGTAGGGCACTTTGCACGGAATAAGACAGCCTTACGGTAGTCTAGAAGCTCTAGGACTTACATAACTATTCCACATATATTTTAGCATACCCTGTCAAACTCTGACAGATTTTTTTCGAGGTGTTGCTGAGGGACGCAGTGGGAGAGGGAATAGCAGGAGTTAATAATAGGGAAGTGGAGAAGAAAAAGGAATATCAGAAACTTATTCTCACGGAGAGTTTAGAAATGTAAATGTGGCCAAAATAAAAAAACTTCTGATTCTATTCCTTCATTAAGGAAAAGCAAGCGATAAACGCTACTTTGTCGAACCAGAAGCAATTCCAATTAGATTTTAACACACGAAGGTTAATCTGAAATAGAGGCTATTTTAGAAGTTTTTAACGTTTCGACCCTCATTCCTATCTAAGCGTCTGCTCAGAACGCGCACCATACGGTGACAATTCAGAACAAGGGTCTTTGTACTCAGAATACTACGCTTTTCTACGGATTTTTTCAAGAGTTGGTCAAGACTTCTGAGGCTAAAAATAGTAGGATAACAAAACTTTTGGAAATAATTCTCGGTAACTATAAATCTCGGTAAAAACGATTCTGTGACGCGAGGTGAGGTTTAAAAAGCATTTACAGAACATATATTATTATACAAAAAAATTAAGAGTTAGGATGTGCGAGGCTCTCAAGGTTCAATGGAGCCTGCATCAGAGGTTGCTAGAAGTATTTTCCGATTTCTATAGTAACTTAGGAAATGGATATGTATAATAAAATTATTAAGCATGAAACAGTGGGAAAATAAAATTATTAAATATCGATTTCTTCTCCTTTTCTCGATCGCTTATCTTTTTGTTTATTTAATAAACCTTACTCTCCTTCCAATATTTAACGACGAATCAATCTATCTTGATTGGGGATGGTCACATACCCATATGCCTGGCCATCTCTACGATTCACTTCTGGACGCTAAACAACCACTCATGATATGGATATTTGGTTTCTTTGAAAACTTTTTTCAAGATCCGCTCTATGCCGGTAGATTTGCGTCTGTACTCATTGGATTGATTACTGCAATAGGAGTCTATATCCTTGCAAAAAAACTATTTAATAACCATGTAGCAATTATTGCTTCAATTATCTATTCTATAGTCCCAATATTTGTTTTTTATAATAGACAAGCTCTTTTGGAAGCTGGTATAGCTTGTATTGGTATATGGTCATGTGTAGCTTTGATAGATGTCATACGTAATCCTTCAACAAAAAACAGTATAGTCTTGGGGACATTATTAGGTATTGGATTTTTAATAAAATCATCGAGCTTGTTATTTATAGTTTCTGCATCGCTCGTCATTGGATTTTATATATTTAAACTGAGAAAGACAGAGCTCGTAAAATCATATTTTATTTCTCTGGCAACATTTTTTTGTGTAGATATTCTGCTTTTTATTAACCCGGTGTTTTGGCAAACGTTTTCTTCAAATAGTCGTTATTCGTTTACGCTTGCGGAATTATTTACTTTTCCGTTTAGCACGTGGTTTACGAATCTTTTTGGCTTTTTTGAGGTAGGATTTGTTTTTTTAACTCCCTTTATTTTTTTAACAAGCATTATAGGGATAGCAATGATGATAAAACACAGAATAAAAAATCGTTATATATTTCTTGCGTATTTCCTTGGAGCATTACTCTTAGAAATATTTTCAGGAAAAACACAAAGTCAAC
The DNA here is from genome assembly GCA_041743715.1 of Patescibacteria group bacterium. Taxonomy (GTDB): domain Bacteria; phylum Patescibacteriota; class Microgenomatia; order Levybacterales; family UBA12049; genus JACDET01. The sequence goes on from JBGTMH010000055.1 coordinate 29,737, forward strand.
GATATCTTGTTTCATTTCTCCCTTTTCTTATTATCCCGGCTTCATTTATTTTTGTTCAACTCTGGAAAGGGAATTTCGCAAAAAAATCTCTTGTAATAGTTTCTTTTTTTCTTCCCTTAATCATTTCAGGAATGCTCATTTTGAATCCCAAGGAATATATAGTCCAGTTATCTAATATTTCACGATATTCTGATGTGGGATACGTGTATGGACAAACTTCAGGGTATGGTATCAATGAAGCAATGAACTATATAAAAGAACGCTCATCACCATCTCAGCCGTCCCTGATTGTTTTTGGATTTAATATTGGTAATCCTGAAAGTGCAGTTGATGTATACGCAAATAAATCGGTTAATTTATTTCCATTACATATTGACAGTAAACTCTTTCAAGGTTTAGAAAGCTATAAATGCATGACTTCAAAATACCCTATGTTTTTTGTTACAAGAAACGATCAACGGGTTGGATTGGATAACTATTTTTCTCTAGAAAAATCATTTCCAAATCCTGATAAAACTTATTCTGTGCGAATTTATACATTAAAGAAAAACTGCGTTGGAAATGCTCTTTCACTTTCCGAGCTATATCAACCCTCTATTAATAAAATCCTTGAGATGAAATCCGGATATTGATGAAGCCTTGATATAGTTTTAAAGAGGCGTGTCGTTAACGATACTGTTATAAAATTGCTCCATTGCCGGGTTTGGAAGTATCTCTTTTGCTTTTTCAGCAGCTTTTAGCGCATTTTGTTTATCACCAAGTTTATAATTAGCTAATGCCTTAATTACCCATAAGCTCCCGTTCTGTGGGAATTTCTCAATACCTTTTTCACTTACATCCCGTGCTTGAGAGAATTTTCCTTCACGCTGCAGGAGCATTCGCGCTAAGTTAACATACACTGCCCCGCTGTCATCTACAGCAAGGCCTTTCCGATAAACCTCGTCAGCTTGTTGAAACTTTCCTTCCATTTCATAGCCGCTTGCAAGATTGACATAGAGTGCCGGTTCCCGTGGGTTTCGTGCTAGTAAGGTCTTGAAATGCTGGTTTGCCTCAGTGTTTCTTCCAGCATTTGTTAATTCGATAGCAAGAGCATTTTGGATTCGATCATTTTGTTGATATTGTAAGTCATTGCTATAAAGTGAAAGTCCATTTTCCCAATTCGTATTGCGAACAATCGTGCGTACAGAGAGTACTACAATGATTAAAATGATACAGGTCATTCCAACATATTTTAGCTGCGGAGATACGCCTCTTATGTTATAGAAACTTACACCAATGATGCCAAGTAAGCCTATCATTGCGAAATAGAAATATCGATCAGCTACGGTAAAATCAAGCGGTATTAGTTGCATATGTACACCAATCCCTACCAAAAACCAAACCGTGAAAAAGATAAAAGCCGACAGGTTGTGCTTGTTCGTTTTCCATACCCAAACAGCGAGTATCAAAAGTCCTAAAAGTACCAGTAATAACAATACTAGCGGTAGATAGAATCGTTCATCTGGTCTTGGAATACTCCACAGTTGTAGGATGAATAGCTCATTTGGGAAAAAGAATGTCTTTATGTAGAACCAAAATATTGCAGGCATTGTAAATATTCGATCCACAAGCGGAGCTGTCATCATGGGGACATCAGGTATTCTTTCAACAAAAACTTTTGCTACTGCGAGTCTCATGAATAGATATGTAATTAATGGAACTACTGTCATGCCCAAAACAGTGAGCAATCGCCACTGCTTACGTGCAAAAAGAAGGTAATAGGCAAATATGATGACAAGAAAGACGACTCCGGTTTCTTTCGCAAGTAATGAGCAGAGAAGGAGTATACTCACAAGAATTGCTTGTTTTGTAGTGTTTTTCGATTGGAATCGAAGCAGTGCTAAGAGACCAAATAATACATACAAAGGTTCTCCTAGTGCTGAAATGTATGATACAGCCTCGACATTTAATGGATGGACGAGAAAAATGATTGCTAACACAAAAGCAAACTGATCTTTGACGATTTTTTTAAAGAGAAGAAAAACAAGTATCGCATTAACAATATGTATGGTTAGCTGTACGAGATGGAAGAGAAAAGGTGCCGCTCCTGATATTGGGTAGATAAGAGAAAACACAAGAGACATGAGTGGGCGATAGTATGTCCCCGCGCCACCATCACCGCTTTGAGGAGCATAGGTACTGCCCAGAAACAGATGTGGTAGATTGCTCAATGAATGAATCAGATTATTTTGTTGGATTTGGGCGATATCGTCCCAAACAAATGCACCAAAGAGACTGTTAAAATAAACTAAAACACCGATCCCTAGTAACGATAAATGAAATCTGTATTTTTCCCAGAATTGATTATCTGTCGACTCCATGTCCATGTTTTAAGGATAACATTCAAAAGGATTGTATTCAACACAATCTATTAACAAAGTGATGGATATTGATCTCATCAAGTGCATGATGAACAAATTTTTGACTACTTGACAAGCGCACCGCTAAATTTATATCCTAAAATTAGGGTAAGCAACTTCTGCATGAAAACTAATTTGACTCTCAAAAATAAATTATCTAAATTTCTCCCCAAAATAAGTGCGGTTTTGTTAAGTCTCCTTTTTTTTGGATTAATTCTTCCGACTTTATCGGTTCAAGCGAGCGCTAATAGCGCATGGGATTATACTGGAAGTCTTCTAGTGCCAAGATATAACGCAGCTGCTGTAACACTTCAAGATGGAAAAGTTCTACTTATGGGAGGACGAACACCAGGAAGTCAAAATGATAATGAAAGCGAGATATATGATCCTTCAACAGGCGTATGGACAGAAACAGGTAGGATGGGGTTTGGTTTTTCTGAACCACTTGCAGTCACGTTACAGGATGGAAGAGTACTCGCTGTAGGTGGATTTTGTCAAACCCGACAAACCCAGCTATATAATTCTACTTCAGGTCAGTGGGTATATGCCGGAGAAACGTTCAATCCTCATACTTTTGGCGCTATCACACTTTTATCAGACGGAAAGGTTTTGATCGTTGGTGGTTGTGATATAAACAGTGCCGATGTATACAATCCTACAACAGGATCATATGCTGCTGTAGGTCCAATGACAACCGCTCGTAATGGCGCAATAACAGTGTTACTACAAAACGGAAAAGTATTAATTGCTGGAGGTAATGGTTGTCAATGCGGAGATAGCAGAGGCGGAGAAACATATGCTTCGGCGGAATTATATGATCCAAGCACAGGAGCATTCACATCTACAGGAAGCATGAATGTGCCACGAGGTGGAGCGGGAGCTTCGTTATTACCTGACGGTCGTGTGCTTATTGCTGGCGGTGGTTTAAATCCTGCAAGATACACAGGTAGTGATGATCCCTCCACAACGGCTGAAATTTATGATCCCACTACAGGGACTTGGACAATGACCGACAATTTGAATAATGCAAGATCAGGTCTTAGTCCGTTACGATTGCTCCCAAACGGTAATCTTCTAGCAGTGGGCGGCACTTCCCTTGGGACAAGCGAAGAATATGATCCTACTACAGGAACATGGACTACTCCGGTCAACCTTCGTCAACCACAATGTGGTGCTGCATCCGCACTGTTAAATGATGGGCGAGTATTGCTTGCCGCTGGGACAGACTGTGCAGGTAATATACTTAATGTCGCTGAAATATATGGTCCAGATTTAACTCCCACGCCAACGGCTACACCAACCCCTACTCCAACAGCAACGCCTATTCCGACTGCGACACCTACTCCCACAAATACCCCAACCCCAACTGACACACCGACTCCAACACCGGTACCAACATATACCATTAACGGCAACGTCTATACTGATGTCAATCAAAATGGTGTCAAAGACTCAGGGGAAACCGACTATCAAGGAGCAACAGTAACCCTCTCAGGAGACGCAAGCAGCACAGATACAACAAATAGTACAGGTAACTATACGTTCTCGTCTCTCGCCACTGGTTCGTATACCGTTGACCTCAATGTGCCAACAGGCTATACAGCAACGACGACAAATCCGGTTTCAGTACCATTAACTGCTGATACCACTGTTAATTTTGGTATTGCACCTGTACCAACCAGTACTCCAACGCCTACACCAACGAATACACCGACTCCAACCGCAACTCCTACCCCCACAAGTACCCCCACACCCACTCCAGATAAACTCACTGCCCTGAGTCCAGCAAAAGTATGGATAGGATTACCTAACTTCTTTGGTGCAGGAGCAAAATTTGATGTGAAAGCAGAGGCGTATAAAGACACAACGCTTGTTAGTACCGGACAGGTCAACAGCGCAGATCCAGGATTTGGGTTTGGCGGATTTAGTGGAGCAAAACTACAGACAATTCCTTTTAGTGCATTCACACCAGTTGATTTCCCGCAAGGATCAAAGCTCAGTATCAAAGTATCTGCACGGACAGCCTGTACAGGCTCCCAGAATCCACTTGGAACTGCAAGGCTTTGGTACAATGATAATCAAGCCAATAGTCAGTTTGGCGCAACCATAGGAACGAATACAAGCAATTATTTTCTGCTTAATAGCTTTGTCCTCTCGACAACCGTGGGGAGCGGACCGAAACAAACCGTTGATGTCCAAGGTGGAGCTGCTTGTAGTGCCTTCAAAACTTTCGGAACGTGGATGATTACTCCATAAACTTCTGGTAATAGCCTTATTGTGTAACAATTATCTTTCCTTTTTGTTCATGGTTGAATTGGTTGTGGTAGCCATAAATTCCCGGTTGCATAAAAATATAGACAAGAGTGGAGCCAGGAGCAAAGACACCAAAGTTAAGTTCTTTATGTAACTGGTTGGTTGGATAGTCATCTGAGTTCACAGTCTGAGGATTTTCAGTTATATTCTTCCAACGAACAGCCGATCCTACTTTTATTGTTACTTCTTTTGGAGAAAAGCCATTTTTATCCAGCTGCACGACGACTTCTTTAGGTAATGCTACTTGTTTTTGATTTGTTTTATTAGCTTGAGAAGATTGATTTGTTTTGTTGGTGGTTTTCCATAAAAATATGCCGATGAGTACTAGCACAATTATAACCAGAAAGATTGAATATTTTCGGTTCATTTTCTGTGAGTATAGCAAGTTAAAAGTAGAAATAAAAGGATTGGTTAAATACTTAGAGAATTTATAAAAGGAAAGAGCGTAGTTGGTATTTTTGATGTCGATAGGAGCGATTCACGAACTAGTGCTATGAGACAATAATATTAACCGACTGCAGCATTTTGGCCGGCCAATAGTTCGAGGCCAAAATTAAAAAGATTTCTGGGTTCCCAAAATAACTAGAGGATAGTCCTTTTCATGGTCCCGGAAAAGTGGGAGCATGAAATTATAGCCACAGTAACATACTTCGGGGAATCACACGTTTTCCCCTCCCCACGCCCTAAAAAGGAAAAGAACGATAAGGAAGAAAAGGGGAACGGACTTGATTCCCCGAAGTGATAGGGGTATACTACTGTTGTATGCCTCAAGATCAACTTTCTATCTTCAAACGTAAATCATTTCCTGCAGCAGCGAAGCAGCAGAACATCGAACCGGTGGTGCCGACAGGAGAGAGTAGTGTCATGCAAACACTGCCAGCATACCTGAGTAATCTTCGGAGTAGTGGGTATTCTGAAAGTACTACTGAAAAGTACTTTGCGGATGTCAAACGATTTTCTGTGTTTATTCGGGAGAAGAAAGTAGGAGAGATAACGACTCACGATATTGAACAATGGATATCGGGTTTGCTTTCACCAAAAGGTGAAAAATTGGACCGTAAAACGGTTAATAGGAAGGTGAGTGCTATTATCAACTACTTTCTCTGGTTGCATGGCTTAAACGCCATTACAGAGGATCTGACTGCTGGTATTGCAAACGCCCGGATACAATCACCGCTTCCGGATTATTTGTATGAGAATGAGATAAAAACGCTCTATGCAGAGGCGAGTCGCGAGCCCCGAACCTATCTTTTGGTTTTGTTATTTTTAGAAACCGGAATGAAGAGCTATGAATTATTTACACTTACCAAAGCACATGTCGATATCTCAGATGCCTTTGCGCCAGAACTATGGATTAAACATACCGGTAAAGGAACAAAGAAAGATCGCAAAATTGCGCTTCCAGCTCAATTTACCGATGTCTACAACCGGTATCTTGAACAGTACAAAGTGGAGGATACACTTTTTCCTTATACAGACCGGTTTGTGCAGATGCTTTTTGCGGATCTGAAAAAACTAACTAAGATTGATAAAGAACTGACACCCAAAACACTGAGGCATACGCATGTTGTCAGGGCATATAGAAGGGGAGAGGACACAGAAAATATTTTTGAGAGGATAGGGTTGGCACCGGATTCGAGGAAAGAGGCAGATGAGATGTATTCGAGGTTGGCGAGGAGGGGGATATAAGGGTATCGTCCCGATTTTAACGTAGATGTACGCTAAGAGATTAGCTAAAACAACAAAAAACACTCTCATGCTATTATTCAGCTTATTGGAATAAAAATAGTTAATTTGGGGAAAGGTTCGCCTTATGCTCTTCCTTTATTGATTCTTGCTTTGATAGCACTAGAGGTGCTATCAACTCTTCTTCTAACTGCATTGCTAGTAAACGTTGCAATATCATTTACTAAAACTCTCGCTGCCCCTTCTAAAAGCACACTTTTAGGAATAGTCACAATACTTTCTCCAGCAGGAGTTGGAGCTCCATCGACAGTATACCCTTGGACTCCTACTGCTTGTCGACCATCGGGGAGGGGTTTTTTGCCAACAGATATCTCAGGCGAGCCACTGGCATTACTTCGACGATCATGAAATACAGGAGTAAGTGTTACCGATTCTCCTCCTACGGAGCCTTTTACTACAGATCGTTCTACCATAACTTGTTTATAGCACATATTTTACGAAAAGCAAGGTAGCCGTTCAGGATTTGACAAAAGCAGTTAAATCTTTCTACACTGGAAATTCCTATGAAACTTGGGAATAATAATTCTTCATTTATGATACCAACAGGTATGACCGATGAGCAGCAAGTAAGGTTTTGTATCAGCGT
>JBGTMH010000056.1:0-3228 GCA_041743715.1 Patescibacteria group bacterium
AGAGGTAATTGGTCTGGGTGGGAAGAGTGGTTTGGTTATGAAGTAATTGACGAAGCGACACACACGGAAAAAACAAAACAATTTATTTTGCATAACAGTGGACTGTTTGAAGACGGGGATATATTCAGCTCATGTCCTGAATGCGAAAATGGCGCAAATGTCGAGCTTGGCAACGTTTACTCTATAACTGAGTACAGGAAATTTCTTATTAATGAATATAGAACAACCAAAGCTGCCTTTGTTACTATTGATAAAAAAGTAGCCAGTAATTATTTTTCCATGAATGCCGATGTCGCCAGAACAATCATGGATCCCCAAACAACCCGCGAGCTCGATGGGCTCGTGGTAATAGATCATTACGTCAAGACTCCCCAGCAATTAGCACAAGATGTTGTTGATATTGCACAATATAGTGGAGGGAAAGTTGTACTGGGTGAAATCGGTGTCCCTATTCCTGATATTCATGGCACGATGACGGAAGATGAACAACTGAAATGGCTGACAGACGCTCTTATACTGCTCGCGTCAATCAACGAGTTAGAAGGCATGAATTATTGGGTCAATACAGGAGGATCAACAGCACTCTGGCGGACAGATGGCTCCGCCAAACCAGCCCTCAACATCCTCACCAATTTTTATGGTGGAAAGTAAGTTTAAAGACTAGTTCAATGGAATTTCTGTTCTATGAGTCATAATTTAATAGAAAGTTTTGTGTCATTGCGTATCTCGTATTTTCATATTTAGCCTCAAATATTTATCACACTACATTTAAATAGTAATATAGTATTTCCCTATTGACAAGATATAAATGCTGTGATAGAATTCTCTTAAGATTTATATAGGCTCTTGCAACGCAAGTCCCTAGTGAATAAATAAAATAACTATGAACAAAAAATCTTTCTTAGTAACAGTATCGGGTACAGCACTTTTCTTAAGTGCGGCTTTACCTGTCTACGCGATCCCAGTTCCTGAATTTGGGTCATGTCTTAATCCGCAATGGTCAAAAACGCAAGAGAATACTTTAAAGGATCCCAATGGTGCACGGCATGGAGTTATCGGTGTCGGATCTTACTTAGGTACTGATACTATTTATTCTTCAAACGGTAATGTTATGCAATGTCTTTGTTCAGTAGATGGCAATGGATACCAAACAAACTGGTTAAAAGCTGCAAATCTTTCACAAGACCAAATCGATGAATTAAAAACAAAAGGTTGGAAATATGTTCCATACGGCCAGGATTGGGGTTTGCATGATTCTGCGTATTTAGCAAAAAATATAGAGTACACATGTGCAGCTTGCACACCTACCCCAACCCCATCTGTTGAAGTAACACCGACTGTGACACCGACTCCGACTGTTACAACAACACCTGGACCAACTGCGACACCGACACCTGCACCAAAAGTTGGTGGCGCGTCCGCAACGAATACACTTGCAACAACAGGTAATTCACTCGTTATCTACCTGGCTCTCCTCGCCGGATTGGCATCCCTGGTTATCGGGATGGTTATCAAAAAGTTTAGTAAATAAGCTTTTGAAAGGCAATTATGAAACTGCTTTCCTGGTTCTTTATTCTACAAGCACTTTCTCTCATCACTGTTGGATTATATCAACTCTATTTACGTGAAGCTCCTGCACGTCTTGCGTTCAATGATTATAAATACGAAAAAAGTGTCCTTACTGAGAGTGGTAAAATCCCAGAACGGGTCACGATCAAAGATTTAGATATTGATGTGCCAATATATACAGCCAAAGTAGTCGATAATAAGTGGCCAACGACTGAAAATGGCGCGTCTTATCTTATTACTTCGCCACTTCCAGGAACTGATGGCAACAGTGTTATGTATGCGCACAATTGGAAGAGTTTATTTGGTAACTTAGTCAACGCAAAAACCGGTCAAGAAGTACAGGTTGTGTATCCTGATAAATCTGTTAAGACATTTGTGATTTCATACACCTCTGAAGTATCACCAGAAGAATCAACCATACTTGCTCCCTCAACAGACAAAAGAATCACACTCTACACATGCTCAGGCTTTCTCGATTCAAAAAGATTTGTCGCAGTAGCCCTCCTCAAGAGTTAATACGTGTATTATTACATTCTCCTTTGGAAATTAGGCTTGCAATTATTTCTTTAGGTTGTTATGATTGCTCCAGAATTATGAAAAAAGCTGAAACGATAACTATTTCAGAATATGAACTTCCTGTTGCAATTACAAAGGACGAATCAGGTGGGTATGTTGCTACCTGTCCGTTGTGGAGTGACTGTTTTGCGCAAGGAGATTCTCTAGAAGAAGCACTTACAGAAATTACGGCTGTTGCAGCATCGCTTATTGAATTGTATAAAGAAGAAAATATGCGGATTCCACTACACAAAAAGCACGTAGAAGAAAAAAGTATTAAATCACTTACTTTTAATATCCCCCTGATAGTATCAAATACGTAGATATGCCCAAAATTCCTCCGCTGAAATACAGAGTTGTAGTAAAAAAACTTGCATTGTTCCTCATCATGATGAGGTTAAACCTGGGACTCTGAAAAGTATTATCAAACAAGCAGGAGTTACCGAAGAAAAATTTTTGGCAATTTAGTCAACACGAAAACCGGTCAGAAGATTTGTGGCAGTTGCAATTCTGAAGGGTTAAGGTCCCAAACTTCAAATAACTCACCCTCACTCTTCTGGAGAAAACTAAATAAATTGAGTGGTTCCATCTTTACCTATTACTTTTACTCTCGGTAAAGAATCATTTGCAGTTCTTTCACCATTATTTTGCAGCGATTTTTCGACAGAAGTCCAGTTACCCTCTACGATAAATGCTGTTTTGAGAGATAGTGGCATAGAAACACTTGGTGGTTTATCATCTTTACGAGATCTAACGGTTAGTCTGATTCCACTTCCAATATATCTACGAATAACCATGCTGTCTTCACCATGCTCAACACGTATCGGCGTTACTGGAATCGATGTTACTTCTTGAAATAGATCTACTACCCTAGCTAATCTGGGATGCCTCTTTGAAGGATAATTTTCAATTGCCATTTGGGAATTATAGCTATTCTTTATAGTTCCGTCAATAAAATTACTAGTAGCCGTTCAGGATTTGACAAAAGCAGTTAAATCTTTCTACACTGGAAATTCCTATGAAACTTGGGAATAATAATTCTTCATTTATGATACCAACAGGTATGACCGATGAGCAGCAAGTAAGGTTTTGTATCAGCGTCAT
>JBGTMH010000057.1:0-5507 GCA_041743715.1 Patescibacteria group bacterium
AATTACCCCATACCAACATTTATCTTCCCAGTTGCCAACACTTGATGATAGAATCAGAATTGTGCCTCCTCTTTTCCTTGACAACATCTCTGTCGATTTAGGCCCCTGGAGTGGATACCATCTCCTGGCTCAGTACCGAAGGGTATCAAAAGTATCAAGTGTACCAAGGGTATCAAGGGCAAAGATACTGAAAACTATACTCTTATTTAAAGAATGGTAGTTGCGCGATGTCTTTTATCGTAACGAGAAGCAATAGTGCTATTAAGAGTATCATGCCGACTGCATGGAAGTATCCTTCGACTTTGGGATTTACTTTTTTCCCAATTACCCCTTCAAGAATAATAAAGAACAGCCGTCCTCCATCAAGACCTGGGATTGGTAGGACATTGAAAAACGCGAGAGAAATTGAGAGGATACCTGCAAGATTGAGCAGTTGCAGTATCCGATCTTTAAAACTCGGGATTTCCACAATTTGCCCGACGAGTGCACCAATTCCTATTGGCCCGGCGACATTTTTACTGATCGGTTCAATATTTTTTTCAGCGACAGCTTGATTAAATAAGGTACCTAATCCGACCATATTGTAGAGCTGTAGATTATATGTATGAGAAAATCCAGAGAGTATTTTCTGCTCCGGTGTATCATACCCGAAAATGACGACATTATAAGGACTATAATCAAATGCTATACCTAAAGACCCTTGACCTTTTGGAGGTGAAACTCTTGGAATAACAGTTGCGGTATTCTTTTTCTTTGTGGTAGCATCATACCATTCAAGGGTCATTTCACGGCCTTTATGGGAATTAATCGTCTTAACAAGTTCGTCGTTACTTTTCAGCTTTTTCCCATTTATAGATAATAAAACTGATCCAGGCTTAATTCCTGCTCCATCCGCAGGTGAATCTGGAGCAACCTTACCTAAAATAAAACCTTTCGGAACGAGTTCTTGATTAACACCGACAAAACCTGGTGACTGTTCCCCTAAAAGCGGCAACACTGTTTTAAACCCTGATAAAGAAAGAAACACATAGTAGATAAAAACCGCTAACAACGCATTCATCACAACTCCAGCGACCACGACTAGTGTCCTCTGCCAAAGGGGCCGCGTAAAAAATGCGCGATGTAAATCGCGAGCTTTAGACTCTTTCTCTTCTTTTGGCAACGAAATCTTACCCCCACCCGCATCGTCTTCACCGTAGAGTTTGACAAATCCACCGATGAGAACCGGATAAAAAGAATAAACCGTCTCCCCTATCTTTTTCTGCCAAAGTGGCGGTGTCAATGGAAATCCAAACCCGAATTCCTCAACCTTAATTCCTAATTTTTTAGCGACGAAGTAATGCCCTGCTTCATGAATAAGCACAAGGACTGACAAAATAAGGAGAAAAACAAGCAGTGTTATTACCATAAATTTAATTATAGCATCTTTCCTGTCTTGATAACTAGTGCAATAGTAGGATAGGATAAAAGATATGAGTGAAGGTGGAAATTCTATTGAAAACGGCAGCTTATCACCAAGAGATCAAGAGTTGATGCGGCCAAAATCTCCAGAGGGTCCATCAAATGTTGAAAGTGTTATGGATAGCATCCGATCAAGACCTGAGAACGATAGAACAGAAGCAGAAGATGTAGGAAGTAATACAAAAACCGCACTGTATGATTTAATAACACTTATACATGCCGACCAAACAGATCAGGAAGGTAAAAATAAAAAAGACAAACCACCAGCACCAGCTGATAATCTTGATTTACCTAAGGACAAACTCGTTGAATTAAAAGATACAGCTCTTGATATTGCAGCCAATCAAAGAGTCAATAGAACTTCATGGGATCAACTCATGCTCTACGTTGACTCAAACATGCATCGTTGGGGAACAGCTGTGATAAATGGACCAAAACATGATGAAGCAACAGCTCAAGCTTACCAACGTATTTATGGCTCCATACGAAGACAGATGTACGAACGTACGTCACTCATTGAGGGTAAAAAAGATGAATATAACGAATTCTTAGAACCTGCATCACCTTATCCAGAATTCACTTACAAACCAACCGATGCCACAAAAATCCTGGAAGGGCTTAGTGGACGGACTGAAGTATCGTTTGAAGTGATGCAACAATTTATTGATGCAGTCAAAAACGATCTTGAAGCATTACAAAAAGACCCGAAATTAGAGAAGCTCGCCCAGGCAGTTAAAGCCGCACGCAAAGTAGTTGATGATAATAAAGGAAAAACCCAAGAAAAAATGATAATTGTCTCAGTATCAGATAAAGGGGTTGAGGCGAAATTGAAAGAAGCTACACCAGATCAAAAAGCGGATCCCCAAAATGGACACTATCTCTTTACCCCGTCAGCAAACATTTATGACCCGCTGAGTTTGGGACATAATGAATATATGGTGCACCTGCCGCAAGCGCAACAAAAAGATTTAGAACTATCAACAGAAACACTACGCAAACTCCAATCCAAGAGTACATTTACACTCGAAGACGAACTTTCTGTCTACAGACCAATCGACCTCTATCGAAACTCTTTAACAGGAAAAGACGATAAAGTAAGTCAGGGTTATAAAGCAACGCTTAAAAAGATGGAAGATTTTGTGAAGAAACAGGCAGGTGATCCGAAAGAGCGAATTAAACAGTCACGACCGAAACAGACAGGTGTACCGCTCGCTGCTTAAACGACATGCTTGACTAAATCTGCAGCAATTCTTCTTCTTTTTTCTTTCCCCAATCCTCTATCGTATCAATCGTATCATCAACCAATTTTTGCACTTCTTTTTCAAGCCGTTTAATATCATCTTCCCGGCCCTCATAGTCCTTTTTCATATCCTCAATCATTTCATGCCTCACCTGCCGTACCATAATACGTCCATTTTCTAACTTATGTTTCATCGCCTTAATGAGCTCCTGTCTGCGGTCAAGAGACAAAGGTGGGATACTAATGCGGAGGAGAGTACCGTCAATAATCGGATTAAATCCAGCATTGGCTGCCTCAATCCCCTTTTGCAATTCATGAATAACAGAGGGGTCAAAGGGAGTAAGTACGATTGTTTTCGCATCCGGAGCACCGATGGTCGCAAGTTCCATGACTTTTAATTTCGCGGATCCCGCGTAAGCACTTATAATGATATTTTCAACAAGAGCGGGAGTAGCTCGACCGGTCCGGATAGTAGAAAGATCATCCGTAAGGACATCCAGAACTTTTTGCAGTCTCTCTTTAGTTTTTGTACCGACAGGATCCATAGTAGAAAGTCAAAAATTAAAAGTCAAAATTCAAAAATTTTATCACTTTTTACTTTTGAGTTGTACTTTTGACTTTTTCATTTTGACTTTTAACTTTATATTTATATCTCAAACCTACTGAACCGTTTGACTATTATATTCTCCCCTAACTTACCGATAACTTCCTTAACCAAACTTTCAATTGTTTGACTACTATCTCTAATATACTCTTGTTTGAGAAGTGTTTCAACATCTTTAGGATCCATTGCAGCAATCTGCATGGCAACTTCGCGGGCTAAATGTTTGAACTCATCAGTCTTTGCCACAAAATCTGTTTCGCAGAGAAGCTCAACTATTACTCCTACTTTGCCACCACCGTGTATGTATGCTTCAATTAATCCTTCTGCAGTTTCGCGGTCAGCTTTTTTGGCGGCTATATCGCTGGCTCGTTTTTTCAACCAAACCAACGCCTTTTTTTCATCTCCATTTGCCTCTTCCAACGCCCGCCTGCAGTCTGCTATTGAGGCTGATGTCGCGTCTCGAAGTTTTTTAATTGCTTTTAAGTCTAATTGTGCCATATCTTCGAATTATGAATCAGGAATCACGAATTAGGGATTACTGTTCTTTTTTTGTTTTTGCTGCTTTTGTCGTAGTCTTGTTTGCACTAGTAGCTTTTGCTGAGGTCGTTTTATTCTCCGTTACTTTTGATAAAGTACCTTCTTTAACAGGAGCCTTCTCTTCTTTAGATTTTTTTTCTTTTCCTTTATCCCCTGATTCCTGATTCCTGATTCCTGATTCTTTCTTCTCTTTTGCATCGCCAGCTCCTGCTTCTTTTGCCTTAGCTGCGCTCGCTGCTGCTGCCTCTTTTGATTTTTCTTCTTTATCAGCTTCTATCGCGGCTGCTTTTCTTCCTTCAATCCATGCATCAAAGATATAATTAGTAATAAGTTTTAAACTCCCAACCGCGTCGTCATTTGCTGGCACTGGGTAATCAATAATTGTCGGATCTGCGTTGGTATCTGTAATTCCCACTGTTGGTATTCCAGCTTTTTTAGCCTCTGATGCTGCCACATGCTCTAGATGAGTATCAATAATAAAGAGTGCATCGGGAAGTCCTGGCATATTGGCAATCCCGCCATAAAAACCTTCAAGTTTGGCTCGTGACTTGTCCCAATCACTCAATTCTTTTTTGGTATACTTTGCCCGTTCCTTCGGATCCTTCAAACGAGCAGTAATATCTTTGAGTTTTTTGTAATTCTTTGCAACTTCTGACGTATTGGTCAATGTTCCACCGATCCAACGCTTGGTGACGAAATAAACACCTGTTACATCTTCTGAAAGAAATCGCTTTTGTTCTTCCTGTAAAACACTTTCTGCTTGACGTTTGGTGCCAAGAACAAGAAGAGTGCCATTACGTTTGGCAACCTCTTTCACAAATTTAGCAGCATCTTCAAGACCTTCTTTCGTTTTCTCAAGATCAATAATGTGAATTTTATCGCGGGCTTCAAAGATATAATCTTTTGCTTTGGAGTTTTGACGTGATACCTGATGACCGAAATGGCACCCTGCTTCTAATAGTTCTTCAAGACTTACTGTTCTCATAATTATCCTTAATAACGTCCATTCAGCTAATTACATTCTTTATACTAATAGAATCAGGATAATACGCTGAATGTGTATGATTAGACTATTATACTAAAGCTACATACATCATGCAACCTGTAAAAATATTCCCTCTTGACAAAGGTATGAGCAACTAAGTAATCTTAATGTAGAGTACATTTCTATGAAACTTAAAAAAAGAAAAGTCATATCACCTAAGAAAGGCAGCACACTTGTAACACGAGGCAAACGCTCGAAAGGGATTGTGGACGCAGGCACAGTCTATGGAGCTATCCTTCTTTCAGTTCTCGTGGGAGGAGGTTTGCTCATGTTAGGCAACATTGGGCCCAAGCTTCAATCCCCGGACGAACAACAACCAGCTATCATCCAGAACAGCAATGATGGCACTCGACAAGACAATCTTCAAATGAAGACTTTCGACGCAATTACTCACACTCCCACTCCTACACCGTCTCCTACTCCAACACCTCTCCCTACTATTCCACCAGCAGCATCAGGTGGTGGTGGTTGTTTCCCTGAAGGCACAAAGGTATTAATGGCTGATGGTACACGAAAGAACATAGAAGAGGTAAAAGCTGGAGAGAAAGTAGTTGGATACGATGGCAAGAAACAAGCTACAGTGACTGTACTTGAAGTTGAAACACGAATGAGTAACAACT
>JBGTMH010000058.1:0-16273 GCA_041743715.1 Patescibacteria group bacterium
TTAAACTCTTACTCGTGTTTGCGTAATTAATTGAAGGCAGTGAGAGAGTTGAGTAAGGCTGCTTACTGATGCGGGAAAAGGTACTCGTCATGGCGGGTTTCATGCCCACCTTAGAGAAGTGGTATGGTTGGCTTTATTATATGTTTCACTCATCGTGAAGAGACGCAATTAGTTTGCATAAATTTTCTTTATCTTGTGTGTACGTAAAGAATTCCCTCTATCTCCCGACTAAGAATTTTTTTAGGGCAGTAGAGATGGACAAGAGAAGTTAATCATCTTATGTCGCACAATATAACTTTTACGACATGTCAAAGGTGAAGTTCTGGGGGAGGACCTATTTATTAATTTTCGATTTCTCATTTCTCATTTCTTATTTCTCATTCGTATATACAGCCTTCAATTAAATCTCTGCTATTTACTCTCCTAAATAACAGCTAAAATTCGCAAGTTTTCCAACGTCTCATAGTCAAATGCACATGTTATTTTCATAGCTATATTTGTGATTTAGCTTCATATTGTCGTATTATTGCGTCAGAATCTGTGAAACGTGCTATTCCTCTACTCCCCCCGGCATCAAGGCAGAAGGGGACGTCATGAAATGCGATTTGAGGCATGTGTTGTATAAAAGCGGACCAATTGGTCAATGAAGTATTTTTAAATCGTATGGAGGTACTTGAGGACGTGGGTCTTCAAAAATATTTTGATTATCATCAAGCGCCTCCAGAATTTGAATATATCGATAAAATACTGCATTGGTCCAACCGAATCCTTTCTGGTCGATGTATTGTGCTCCTGTACCTGATTTTCCTGTAGTGCCATCTAACTTTTCAAAAAAGGTTCCGAATTTACGAAATGCCGCTGCATGCGCTTTTACGGAATTTTGCATTATACGATGCGCGTCGTCTATAAAACCATACCGAAGAAGTCCTACGACAGTTTGATATTCAATTGGTGACCAAATATTTGGATAATCCCATTGTTTGGGTTTGAGAATTTCTTCCAGTGCTGGATGATAGCGGCGTTGAATTTTTGATAGATCAATTGGCTTGGCTAAGGACTCTTTGGCTGTAATAGTTAAACCAAAAGGGGATTCAAACAAATGTAATTTTTCAACCATACGTTGTGCTTGATCGTATGAAGCAAGACCTGCCCACAGCGGTGAGTATGCTGCAAGAGAGAGAAAATCGCTTTGTTGTCCATATGTATAACCATAATCAAAAAAGAAGCCCTCTGTATCGTTCCACATATACTTATTAATCTCCTCATGCCGTCTTCGTGCTTTATCTTTCCACTTTTTTTCATCTTGAGGATCCCCTATTATTTTTGCTGCTTTTGCGAAATCCTTTTCATATTTATATAAGTAACAATTGAGATCAATCGGTAAGAACTGATCGCAGCGATTGTAATAGCGTGAAGTCATATCCCAACCGGATTCCACTTCTGATGAATGGGCATATCCTATGTCGCGGTCTCCGTAGCGTGAGAGATGGTATCCATTGACCGAGTGATTGTAGGTTTTGACTTTATCAATCCATACCAGTTCATATTCATGTTTTGCATTTGCAATAGCATTTTTGAACCATGCGCGATTGGACAATTCATAAAGTGTTTTATTGACCCCTTTGAGATGTTTATACGGGTTAGTGGGATTAAGTCTTGTTAAGTATGTATCCATAATCATTGACGAAAAGAATGGTGGCTGTGATCGTCCCATGGAGGCAGGTGCGCTGAAATTGGGAATTATGTGAAAAGTTGTGAAAAGATGGATAAAATTTTCTATCATCTCTCTCATGAGCCACTCACGTTTGGTGCCCATAAGTCCTCGAAACATAAAATAGCTATCCCAATAATAGATATACGTGAATTTGCTGTCATTAGGAACAAAGTAATTATGTGGAAGTTTGATTGACGTAGGATTTATATCTTTGTTTTTTACTTCTTTTTGGTTACCAAATGGTAACTTATCCGCGTAGAGGAGATCGTTGGGTAAATTGGTGAGGCGATACTCCAGTTTCATTCTGGATGGTTTATAAATTAACTTTGTCCAATAATCGTCTATGTATAGTAAGCAATCCTTATATTCCTCATTCCACATACTTCTATACTAACAAAGATAAAGATTAACTCAATAGGCTAACTGCACCCAACACACTGCTATCTTGCAACGTTCTTAATGTAATAGTCCCCTCTTTTACGCCTATATTTATTAACTCTTCTTGTAAGCTTTCTTTATACTTAAAGCCATGCAAAAGCAAACTTCCTTCTATAGTTATCGCATATTTTTTTGGGCTTCCAGAAAATTCATACACGCCTGCGAGAAGCGCAGCAACATATCTGGCTGATCTATCAATAATTGCTCGAGCTAATTCCCCTTCTACTCCCCTCTTCTTTGCCGCGAATGCAGATAATTCTTCAGCTGTGTTTATTTTATAAGAGATACCATGTTTTTTTGATAACAAATTAAAGTGCACTGGCAGATATTTTCCAGAAACCATTTTCTCAAACCGATGAATACCGCGATTAGCTGATTTTCTATCAATTTCCTCTAGTTCTTCTGTTGTCTCAAAAGCTTCTGAGTCTCCAGGTTCAGGTGCTGCAATAAAAGGTCCGTTTTTATCTGTGCCACGTATGCCCATCCCAAGTCCTGTACCTACTATGAGGCTAGCATCGTCCAGTGTAAGACAAATACCATCATTAGCAACGGCGACAGGTATTCGTTTTCCTGTTTTTTTTTCATATACTTTTTGAACAAGAGGTCCGGCTTGATGACCGATAAGACCATGAAAGCTGTGTTCTTTGACACCCATAATGATCTTTGCATCAGGTAGGTCTTGTTGTCCTCTGATATACGAGAGCGGGAATCCAAAATTAACAGCAATTCCATCTAACTCAGTCTCGATATTTTTATCTATCAGCTCGTTAAATACATGAATGCTATTAAGAGGAGCTAATTTCCCTTTTTTTATTTTAAGAATCTCTCTTTTACCTTCTTTTACTTTTACAGTCGCAAATTCGAAGTTGGTGCCCCCTATGACGATGGCTTGAACAATACCATTGGTAATAAGAGGTTTTTTTAAGAGATATATTTTATGGAAAGAGAGTGGGCTCTTTTCACCTTTTGCCGCAGTATCAAGTTCTCTGCAGATTTTTTTAGCTACTTCTTCATAGTTAGGAATTTTAAAAAAAATGTCACTATTGTCGGTCATTAGCTTATAATTTTCTATTGTAACATCTGTGATAAGCTTGTCAAATAAATTTTTATGTCGTAGAATATTAATAGACTCCCCCACTATGGAAAATTCTTTTAATAAACACATTAACGATTTTCTTGAACATCTTGAAGTTGAAAAAAATTCTTCTAAGTTAACTATAAGAGATTACCGGCATTATTTAGAGGTATTTCAAAAATGGTATGCCACTTCCCTACCGGGTAAAACTGTTGAAGATTTAGATTTAAAAATTATTAGAAGTTACAGGGTTTTTTTAGCCAATCGGGCTGATGAAAAAGGCCAAACGCTTAAAAAAGTCACTCAAAATTATTACGTTATCGCACTTCGTTCTCTCCTCCGTTTTCTTATTAAAAATGATGTGCACACACTGGAACCATCGAAAATCGAGCTTCCTCGGACTGAAAGCCGCAGTCTCAAATTTCTTGAGCGTGAGCAAATTGACCGACTTGTTACAATGCCTGATACCACAAAAGAAGATGGGACACGTGATCGGGCAATATTGGAACTTTTGTTTTCTACGGGACTTCGTGTTTCTGAGCTTGTGA
Organism: Patescibacteria group bacterium; assembly: GCA_041743715.1. Classification (GTDB taxonomy): domain Bacteria; phylum Patescibacteriota; class Microgenomatia; order Levybacterales; family UBA12049; genus JACDET01. Next base: position 3,776 of record JBGTMH010000058.1, read on the forward strand.
AACTCAATCATGAACAGATAAATATCGAAAGACGCGAATTTGGAGTCGTAGGGAAAGGAGGAAGGGCACGGGTTGTTTTCATCTCCGATAGAGCAGCTGAATGGACCGATCGTTATGTCAAGATGCGGGTGGATGTCTTCAAGCCTCTTTTTATCCGCTATTCCGGTGCGGTTATAGAGGAAGATGGTGGTGAGAAGATGCGATTGACGGTGAGGACTATTGAGCGTATTGTCAAAAAATATACTCTGTTGGCGCGTTTGCCAGTTGATGCGACTGTGCATACACTGCGGCATAGTTTCGCAACTGATTTACTTACCAACGGAGCAGATCTGCGGTCGGTTCAGGAGATGCTTGGGCACAAAAACATAGCGACGACACAGATCTATACGCATGTCACTAACAAACAGCTTAGAGACGTGCATAAGGCTTTTCACTCAGGGAACAAGGATTAGTTGAAGAATCTCTTATTCAGACAAAGTATTGCTATTATTAGTAATTTTTAGTAAAATCCGTTTCTTATGGGATCAGAAGAAAGAAGAAGAGTTGTCCAACCAAGATTTAGCGCTCCTGAGAGTCATCCTGTGTGGAAAGCACCCGGCGTGGCTTCAGCACCTGTATTTGTTCCTCCTAGTTTTGAGATCTTGCCACCAGCGGACGACAACACAGACCGTGTCCCTGAACCTGAAGCCGTGGATTTGACAAAGATTGATAGACCGAATACGGTAACGTTCACATTGCCTAAAGGTGAAACGGTTCTGGTGGAGGGAGCTAATGGTCCATGTATGGTTTTTAGTCTTAACCGATGGGTTGATCAACTGGTAATAACAAGAGAAATAACAGAAGGGATATCGGGACGTGGGGATAGTGATCAGATTCGTATGTATCACCCATATACACCTGCAGAGTTAGATGCAAGACGAGGAAAATACAGAACACGTAATATGCCTTTGTCTCGTATTGCTGCAGTTTATGTTGGCCTTGATCATGAAATAGTTCTAGGTGAAGAAGGAGAAGGACAAAGAACTTTTATATTGCGCTCAACGGAACAAGTGAGTATTCGCTCTTTAGTTCTAGAACCCGGAGTTTCTCCTCGTGGGTATCTTAAGGGAGCTAATACGTCTCGTATGAAAGGCTGACAGTGGAAGTGATTTTGTTTTCTCCCGGGTTGAGTTCTGTGGGTGGAGCAGCGTTGTCTGCTGCTCTGAGTTCTTTTGTTTGCATTGCGGCGTAATTATATGGTTGTATCGGTCCTCCGCTCTCCTGGACGTCTACAAGCCTTCCTAGACGGATGCCAGATGTCTTGCTAATGCTTTGGGCTTTTTCTTTTGCTGCATCGATGGCTTCCTTTCTGGCTTGCTCTTCAACTTCTTTTTTCTTTTTTTCATCCAAGACAAATTGTATATTGCCGACATTGGTAGCGCCTGCTTTGGTCGCGGCGTCGATGGCTTGATTGGCTTTGTCGATTGGTTTTATTTTTACTTGGATATCTGCATTGACGACATAACCGTTTATTTTTTGTGAGCCTGCATTGTAGTCATAGTTGGGGTTGACTGAGTAATTAACTGTTTTTATATCTTTTGCTTCCACTCCAAGTGTTTTGATGTCTTCGGTGATTTTATTGATGATTTCATTAACTTGTCTTTGTGCTTGATCAACGGTAGATGCTTGTTTGTTAACTCCTAAATTTAATAAAGCCGTATCCGGAATAGCAGTCACCTCCCCTGTCCCCTGGACGGTAAAAAGAGTTGATTTGTTTGTTGTGACACTATTAACGGAGAATGGGATAGGGCCGAAGATTTTTGTAAATGCAAAGAAGCCAATAAAGAGAAAAAGAACAGTAAAAAATGGAATACGCAGGTCTTTCCACATATACGTTTAGTTTAGAATGTTTTTTCTGATATTGCAATACTGCAGGACATCTTTTATACTAGCTATGTTATGCAAAATCCAGATCCCTTAATCAAATCACTTGCCGCAATGATTGATGCAAGATTTGACACGTTCTATACCAATATAAGAGCGGAAATTAGAGATTCAGAGAAAAGAGTAAAAAATGAATTACGTGCTGAGATCAAAGATTCAGAGGAGCGGGTGAAAAAGGAGCTTGGTGATGAGTTACGAGGAGAGATCAAAGCTTCAGAGGAGCGGGTGAAAAAGGAGCTTGGTGACGAGTTACGAGGAGAGATCAGGGCTTCAGAGGAGCGGGTGAAAAAGGAATTAAAAGCAGAGATTAAAAAATCAGTCAAAACTTCAGAGGAAAAACTGGATCTTCATGATAAACAAATAGAACAACTACAAAAACACTCAGGTCTCCATTAGTATCCTTATTTCTGTGGCATTGGAGACATCAATTGAAAATAGTTGCCATCTGGATCAGCAAGTGTCGCAATAAGTCCATCATCTTCCAATTCCCCCATCGTGTATGGCTCCTTAATTACTTCAGCACCAATTTTTTTAATTCTCTCAAATTCTTTCTTGACTTCGGTTGTTTCAAAGTTAAACATAATCCTTTGTGGATTGGAACTCTTACCACTGACTTCGCTATGTGGTCCGACAGTAATATACCCGTCCCCTACTTTAAAAGTAGTATACCCTTCCCCATCCCAAACAGGTTTTGACCCAAAGACTTTCTTATAAAATTCAGCCAAGGGTTTTGGTTTTTCTGAAAAGATAAGGAGTGAATTGAAGTTAAGCATACTATAATTATACTGGGCAATTGTTAATTTTTTGTAATAATTGGCTATCTCCTTTTCGCTTTTTCTTCAAGGAATTTCTTTCCATGGCCGATTTCTGTATTGATCGGTATGTTCCTTTTGCAAAGTGGGCACTCTTCTTCAGAATAAAATGGTACTTCTAATACTGCTAGAGATGAGAAAGGCGCTTCGAGTGTTTCTGAAGTAATAGTTTGTGGATTTTTATTGACCATAACACATACTGCAACTATATTCCCACCTGCGTTGCGAACGCTTCTGATAACTTTTTTGACTGATCCACCTGTCTGTGTGAGATCTTCAATGACTAAGATATTTTTCCCTTTTACCAATTTATCATACCCTCGCGTGAATACCTGGTCTTTTTCTGCGTTTTTTTCAGTATAAATTCCGAGGATTTCTTTCTTTTTCAGCTTTGATAAATGATATGCTGTCCATGTAGACAGAATAATTCCGCCGAGTGCAGGAGCTGCAACTATCTCAATATCAAGGTTTTTATTTTTTTCTGCGAAGAGTTCTCCTATACGTGAAGTTTCTTTCGTGTGAGGATAGAGCGCGTCTTTATTAATATATGTGTCAAAATGTTTTCCTGAAGTACCGACAAAGTGACTATCCGCAATAATCGCTTTGGTGCTTTTAAGTATATTTAAGACTTCATCATTCATTTTCTAAATTTATTAATTGCATCTCTCAGCTTTAATGCTTCTTCTCTCGCTCTCTCTGCAAAATCTTTCTCACTTGATGCAAAGATGATACCTCTTGATGAGTTGATAATCAAGCCGGCATTTCGGGAGTTGAGGCCTGCTTTGACAAATGTTTCTATATCTCCGCCTTGTGCTCCGACGCCTGGTACAAGAAAAGTCATATCTCCTATGATTTTACGGATTTCCGTTAATTGTTCTGGGAAAGTGGCACCCATAAATATCATGACGTTTGGATTTGCGCTATGCTGTTTCATAAGTTCTTCAGCGACTATTTCATAGAGAGGTTTGCCTTTAATTATTAAATCTTGAAATTCTTTTCCGCCTGGGTTTGAAGAATGACAACCGACGATTATGCCTTTGCCAACGCGTGCGAAAAATGCGGCCAAGGACTCTATGCCCATGTAGGGCATGACAGTGATTGCATCTGCATTCAGGTAATCAAAAACATATTGTGCGTAACCCTCATTGGTATTACCAATATCACCTCTTTTAGCATCGATCAATACGGGAATTTCAGGATATGTTTTCCTAATGTAATCACAGGTCATTTTCAATTCTTTGACTCCCCTATCCCCTCGTGCTTCATAAAATGCGGGATTTGGTTTGTAGATACATACGAGATCGTATGTTGCATCGATAATTGCTTTGTTGAATTCAAATTGTGGATATTTTTTTTGCTTTACTGATTCAGGGAGTTTGATAAATTCCGGATCCAATCCTACACAGACGATGGAGTTATTCTTTTTGATGAGGTTGTCTATTTTGGTTTGGAAGTTCATATTAAAGATATTTTTTTAACTCTTCAAACTCCATCGCTGCTTGTTTTAAAACACTCTTCATTGTACCAAGTGCGACTTCTTTATGTTTTGGTACAATAACTGTTTGCAGTTTACCAAATCGAATACTTCGTAGCTTCACATGACTTCCTTTGGTTGAGACTCTATAAAAACCAGCTCGGATTAAGGCATTTATAATTTTCTGACCAGAATAGAGTTTTGCCATTAGGTAAGAGAGAAGGTTTGTGTTGAAACTTCTTTAATAGTGGGTAGATGCAGCTTGTCAGTATCTTCATCTTCTAAATACAGTGCAAGTGCTTCTTCTAAGTTTTTAATTGCTTCTTTCTGAGTCTTCCCTTGGCTCGCAAGTTCAAGCTCTAAAAATTTGGCAACGAATATTGCATCTTCTTTCCATGTAAGTATATGTAATTTTTGCTGTTTCATATCATGTCAAATTCTACCAATATGTTTTCGAAAAAGCAATGAATTTTATATTTTTCTTTCTTTTTCAATAGCTTTCTGTTGTCCAGATGTTAATTTCTTCCATACAATATCAATAAGTTCGTCTCGTGTTATGACATAGTTCATTTTATAAGTAGTCTTTTGTACCTCCCGTATAAAGCCTACAAAGATTTGAATGTCTTTTATTTTAGGAAAAGCTTTTTTTATGAGATCGCCAACGTCTTTTGCTGTTCCGTCCCGTCCGGTTGCTACATCATCCAGTAATGCCACAGGCAAATTCCATTCGGGATTACCTGTCATTTGTCTCATAGGACCTTTCTCGATACTTGTCAGTGCTTGTGATTTATAGATTATTTGGGGAAGGTCAAGATTATAGGCAACAGATCCGACCATTTGTGCACTTATTTTTGAGTCTATATTACAGAGTACATACTTTTTACTTCCATACGTTTCGTGGACAAGATACTGCATGACATCAATAAAAGATTTATATGCTTTCGCTGAAGAAGTAACTTTACTGTGGTCGAGAAACATACATGACTGTTTACCACTTCGCAACGTGAAGGGAGTTTCATTAATTGATCTGACAAGAAACGCTTCTGTTTCAATCAACCCATCGACATAGTTTTGTTTTAGCGTTTGAAAGATCATGAGTGTTCGAGTTTGGTAACACGTTTTTTGAGGTTTTCAACGTCGCCTTTAATGTTTTTTATTTGTGCTGTTCCGATTTCACGATCTTGTTGTCTGGTTTCGAGTTCTTTAAGGAGAGGGTCGATGGCGGTAAGAATTAAGTTGGTAAATTTTGACATGTCTCTGGAAATATCTTCTTTCATTACAGAATACTCATATCGCATTTCCATGCGGAAAGCTTTTTGGCTTGCCTCTAATCGTTCAGCAAATTTTTTGTCTAATTTTTCTTCTAATCTTTCTTCAGATTCCTTAAGAATATCTTTTAGACGGTCTTCAGTTACAGGGGAACTAGTGTTTACTTTCTGTTTCATGATCTTAAGTTTAGGAAATTATGTAACTTCTGTCAATCGGACAAAGTGTTTCATACGAGATATATTTCTAGTTCTTTTATAGATTTTGCAATATGTGTTGGTTTGGCATTTGTGATTTCATTTACGGATCCATAGCCGAATGTGACACCGATTGAATCGATGCTGTTAGCTTGTGCTCCGATTATATCGTGTTCTCGATCCCCTATCATGACAAAGGAAGATTTGAGTTCATTTTTGTTAAGTTTTAGAGCTTTATCAACCAGGCTTGGTTTATCTGCATTTGAAAGATCTTTTTTGGAACCTACGATTTTTTCGAAAAATTTATCTAATCCATGATGAGCAACAATTTGTTCAGCAAAGTATGTCGGTTTTGAGGTCACAACATATAATTTTTTTTGAAACTTGTTCAATTTTTCAAGTAAGTCAATAATGCCTTTATAGACATTACTTTCATACATTCCTTTTGAAAGAAAATATTCTCTATAATATGTAACCGCTTCCATAGATTCTTTGTCGTTAAAACCATAGTATTTTTGAAATGATTTATTCAGAGGTGGACCGATAAAGTGTAGAAGATTATTCCGTTCTTCCTGAATGCCGTATTTAGAAAGCGCAAATTGTACTGCGGTTGTAATGCCGATTTTAGGATCTATAAGTGTTCCATCGAGGTCGAATAGTATGATTTTATATGGCATGTTTTATTTCTTGAGCTAGATATGGGTTCCACATTGCGCCTGTTGTGGACATGACGGCGTCGGCTCCTGTTTTTGTATATTCAAAGTAATCTTTTGCTTCCATAACTCCACCGACACCGATAATTTTATAGTTCATTTTAAATTTTTCTCTTAGTTTTTTTAATTCTTGTACCATTTCGAGACCTGCCCATGTGATTGCGTGACCGCTTATTCCACTTCGTAGTCTTCCATTACCAGGGAAAGCCTGTTCCCCTTTTGCGTCAATGAATTTTGTGGAAATTGTGTTAATGGCTACAATACCTTCGACGGAATTTCCAATATCCTTGATAAGTTGGTTTAATAAATTTTTATCAGGAAAGTAAGCGATTTTTATAATATAAGGCGTATTGCCAATAGCGTTTTTTATTTTTTCGATAATAAGTTTCATTCTTTTTATATCAAAGCACAAAAGATCAGTTGTTCCTTCATTGGGGCAACTAAAGTTGGTTTCTATAACTTTTGCACCTGTCTCTTTCACCAACTTCGCGACAAGAACAAAGTCATCAATATAGTTCTTAACGCCACGGTCTTTTTGGATTGTTCCTTGACAGCCTCCTATGAGGACTTGCCCTTTCCCTGTTGAGAGCAATGCTTTTTTCATATCTTTTTGCCACATATCAGGTTCAAATGAACCCACACCAAATGAGTTTGCGATTGATAACGGCTCAGTATAATTATGATCAGCTAAGATCCCTTTATCACCTTTTTTTAAGGTATATTTTCCTTTGGGATGTACGGCGAGGATGTTTGGCCACTCGTGATTAGGATATGCTTGCGAACGGACAGTTTTATAAGTAACAATATCAAAACCTTTTTCAAAAGTCGCCTGTATAGATTTTGCATTCATACCAATAGGGCAAGCAGATACGCCGAACGGAAGATATACTTTTTGTCCTAAAAAGTCATACTGTGGTTCTCCTTTTTGTTTATAGACTTTCCCATCAGCATATGCGCCGAAAGGTCCATCTTTGAAGTTTTCTTCAAAGGTTTTTTCCGGATCGTAGAAAGGAGAATGTAAAGAATCGGATTTCATATATACTTAGTGTATGAACAGAAAATATCGTCCGTGGTTAAAAAGTCTTTCAGGTTTGTATGTTAATTTGTCCGCAGGTTTTTTCGGATTAGCTTTTATTACTCCAAACTTTATTGATATTGGTACAGGTGAGGGCTTACTGCGGTTGACAAAGGATATAGGGTTTGGTATTCTTTTCTTGCTACTTTCAGGGATGATTGAAGAGCAAATCAAGTAATCTTTTATAAGTACCATATGAATGATTTTATAACACTTACCGATACAGCGCAAATATCGAGTGCGCTTTTTATAATTGCGTCACTGTTGATGGTAATTACGTTTAGATTTTATCAAAAAAAGGATTCTCATACAAAGTCTTCTAAGCATAACACTAAATAACTCGATTTATTAGATGATATTTAAATTAAGAAAAATGGCAAAGAAAATCCCCAATTTAACTCTCAAAAAAGAAGTTCTGAATGAAACGAAAAAAGTTCCTAAAAAAATACCGGCTCATCCTATCTGGAATTTTAAGAAGCTTTTACTTGATGAAATTAAAAAAAAAGGTGGTTGGGCTAACTGTCATGCCCATGCAGACCGGGCTTTTACCGTGAATCCTGACACCTTAAACATTTATAAAAAACATACGCTTGAGGAAAAATGGGATTTGGTAGATGTTGTCAAGAATGCATCTGCTGAGGAATATTACAGGCGTGCTTCTATGGCATTTGAGGTGATGATTGATCAAGGAGTCACTGCACTTGGTTCGTTTGTCGATGTTGATCCCATTTGTGAAGACAGAGCCTTGAAGGGTGTATTGAAAGCACGTGAACGCTATAAAGATCAGATTACTGTGAAGTTAATAAACCAGACATTGAAAGGAGTTATCAATAAAGAAGCGAGAAAATGGTTTGATATTGGCGCTGAAGCCGTGGATATTATCGGTGGATTACCCAAGCGAGACGAGCGGGATCATGGCCGTGGTGAAGAACATTTCAATATCCTTATGGAAACAGCTAAGAAATATAATAAGATGGTCCATGTTCATGTCGACCAATTTAGTACGGTAACTGATAAAGAAACAGAAATGCTGGCAGATAAAACAATTGAATACGGTCTGCAAGGAAAAGTTGTCGCGATTCATGGAATATCGCTTGGTTCTCACCCAAAAGAATACCGACAAAAAGTGTATAAAAAAATGAAAAAAGCAGGAGTCATGATTATCGCGTGCCCTATTTCTTGGATTGATACAAGAAGGTCAGAAACATTACAACCCGTCCATAATTCAGTTACTCCTGTGGATGAATTGGTGCCAGCCGGGATAACGGTAGCCCTTGGCACGGATAACATTTGTGATTACATGGTTCCGTTTTGCGACGGAAATATGTGGCAGGAGTTATTACTTTTAGCTACAGCTAATAGATATATGGAAATTGATGAACTGGTGAAAATTGCAACTGTGAACGGCCGCAAGGCACTGGGACTTATAAAATAATTTTATTTGCTTCAATCTTTTTTAAAGTTTTTTCAACCTCCTCAAATAGGAACACTATTGCTATAATGAGGTCGATGCACAAGAATTTATCAGGTCAAACTAAAGGATGGTTATACTGTATCTGTTCCCAAGTCTTGTGGGGTACTGGTGGGGTAACAATTAAGTTGATTGACTCTGTCATACCGAGCAGTTTGCTCGTTGGCTTGCGGCATGGCATAGGGGCAATAACGCTTGCACTGTTGATGGTTAGAGGTAAAAAGCCGATTTTCAAAAATTTGCCTGTTGTCCATCTTATAATTCTTGGCATATTTGCAGCAGGTTTACCCGATTTGCTGCTCATAGAAGCTATTCGGCGTTCTGGAGCTATCATCGCATCAATGCTTGCACGGGTGGAAATTCCGCTTGGGGTCATCTTTGCTCATCTTCTGCTCAAAGAAAAGGTAGGCAAGGGTGCATATATAGCGGGACTTATCTCGGTAGCTGGAGTGTGGCTTATATCGTACCAACCTGAACAAAAGCTCACGCTCGATAATCAATTTTATGTCGGTATTTTATGTGCACTTGGAGCAGCAACGCTTTGGGCTTTATCAAGTGTTTATGCCAAGCATATTCTTAACAAAAAGACCGACCCATTAGCGCTTAGTTTTGTACGCTTATGTATAGGTTCAATATTTGCATTAGCTATTACTGTATTGTTTATCCATGATCCGTTTTTAACGCTACAGCAATTGGATCTGACAGATTGGAGCCTGATTATTTATCTTGGTGTTTTTCTATCGGGTTTAGCTTATTTGTTCTTCTATCGTTCCCTTAACATTCTTGATGCGCATGTTGCAATAGTTCTTATCGGTTTGTCGATAGTTGTACTGCTACTTCTAGGGCTTTTCATAGGAGAAACAATAGGTCCAGTTCAATGGCTGGGTATTACTATGATCGTAGTAAGTATTTTTCTTGTAAAGAAACCAGCACTAGTAGATTAATTGGAAAGACTTCGGTAGCTGACAAAGGCAACACAAGAACCCTCATTGCTCTTTTATGCAAATGATTCTTCAAGGATATTTGTCAAACAATGTATGCCGCCGCCAGATTTTTTAAATTCTCCCAAGTCGACTGGAAGTGTTTTATATCCTTGTTCGTGGAGTTTGGCCTCAAAAGTTATGTTACCTTTTTGACAGATCACGTGATGATCAGTTGTTACGCTATTTGCTGCAAAGCCATGAGCTTCGTCTTTGGTGAATTCGATAAGATTAGGTACTAATTTTTTGAGTACTCCCCTACTCTCTTCTGAAAATGCTGTCGGGTAATAAAAAGCTGTTTCATTATTGAGTGGAAAAAATCCGATATCCAAGTGGTAAAACTTCGGATCAATTATCTGGAGCGGAATGACTTCGATATCTAGGAATTTGCTGAGTACGTCACAAGTTTTTTTGTCAGCTCGATAGCCGACACCGACAAGGAGTTTATTATTCCATATATATGAATCACCATTGCCTTCAAGATAGACATTTTTTGGTAAATATGTAATTTCATATCCTTGATCTCGAAACCATTGCTCATAATATATACTTTCTCTTTTTCTTTCATCATGCCAAAATCTGCTAAGTAAGACTGTCCTACCGTGTACAATTCCCTGGTCAGTTGTCCATACCATATCTGGCACGTCTTGTTTTTGTTCTATTACTTCGACTTTTATATCCTGCTGTTTGTAGGTTCGTACCAGGTTTTCCCATTGGATGAAAGCTTTTTGTTTATCAATACTGCCGGGCTTCATCCAGGGATTTATGATGTAGTCGAATGTATCAAAATAAAGAGGCTTACACATGAGAACTTTTTTGATCAGTTTATGTTTCATACGGAAAGTATCTTTTATTACACTCTTGCTGCCTGAAGTTTGTTTACGAATTCTTGGGCAACGGGGACATTGGTGATGAGCTTGACGTTGTGTTCGACTGCTTTTTGGCGGATGATTTTGCCGTCAGATTGTGTGACTTCGCGCTCCATTGGGATGTTGATGACCAGATCAAAGCGGTTTGCGTCCAGGAGATCTCCGAGGTTTGGTTTGAGATGGGGTTGGGAAATTTTGTTGACCATGACTGCTTCGAGTCCGTGTGTTTTGAGATATTTATGAGTTTTGTATGTCGCGTAAAGTTTGTATCCCATTATGTTGAGTTTCTTAACAGTTGGTAGGAGTTTTATTTTATTACTGCGTTTACCAATTGAAATGAGCACGGTTTTCTCAGTACGCTGAGCAATTTTCATCGGCAGCGTGTAATGTTCTATAAATCCTGCAGAAGCGTTCTGGTTAAGACCATCACTTACCATAAAGGTTGCAAGTTTTTCATCAAAAATGGTATTTGGTGTCTCAATTGCCATGACTTGTGCGACTCCTTTAAAAAGCTGTAGCGTGACTTTGCCGGTCACTTTTCGATTGACGTTATCGATAAATGCATTGAGGTCGTCCATAAGTGGTTCATACCACAGCGCTCCGTAGCAGAGATATGCCCATTTTTGATCAACAGTTGCTTTAAATTCATTTTCAGTGCGGGTGCAGACGTAATGCTCAAGTTTTTCGTGAGCTGTGATAATAATTTCTGCCGCGGGTGCTTCAAAAATGTCGCGGATCTTCATGCCGATGACACGGTCTTCTATGTGAATGTTGGTGCCTACACCATGATTGGCACCGATAGTGTTGAGCTTCATAATAAGGTCCGCGAGTTTCATTTGCTTGCCGTTGAGTGATACAGGAAGTCCTTTTACAAATTCAAGTCTTACAAGTTCCGGTAGATCAGGTGCATCTTGAGGAAGTTTGTTGATAATAAGAATTTTTTCGAGCGGTGGAATTTTAGCAGGATCTTCGATTTCTCCACCCTCTCCAGATGATCCCCACATGTTTTCGTCATAAGAATATGGTTTATCAACTGTATGCGGGATTGGGATGCCATGCTTTTTCGCGTATTCTATTTCTTCAAATCGTCCCATACTCCATTCTCTGATTGGTGCAATTATTTTGATGTCAGGATTAAGAGCTAGTGCTGATCCTTCGATGCGGATTTGGTCGTTGCCGCGGCCGGTACAGCCGTGTGCGATCGCGTCGGCGCCTTCTTGAGCAGCAATTTTGACAGCCCATTTTGCAAGCAGTGGCCGGCTGATAGCAGTTGCGAGACGGTAGCGATGTTGGTAATTAGCGTTAGCTTTTATACCTTTGGAAATATATTCCTGAGCGAATTCGTCTTTGGCATCAATGACGAAAGTTTTAACTGCACCGAGCTTAATCGCTTTTTGTTTAATTGCTTCCAAATCATCAACGACCTGTCCGATGTCTATGGTGAGAGCGATGACTTCTGCTTTATATTCTTCTTGAATCCATTTGAGGAGTACTGAGGTGTCGAGTCCGCCTGAATAAAGGAGTACAACTTTTTTCACTTCGCCTTTACGGCCTTCGTATGACGCGACCTTGTGGTAAATGTTATTTTTATCCATTTTTAGTCTAGATATTTTCTTATTGGCAAAAATTAACGTTTTAATTATTGAATTTTATATCATTTTTCCTTAATTTAACTTATTTTAGTAAAAAACGGAGATGTTGTCAATGCTAGATTCCCA
>JBGTMH010000059.1:0-113137 GCA_041743715.1 Patescibacteria group bacterium
TGTTGACCTCCACCCTGTTGACCTCCACCCTGTTGACCTCCACCCTGTTGACCTCCACCCTGTTGACCTCCACCCTGTTGACCTCCACCCTGTTGACCTCCTGGACCACCAGCTCCTCCAGGTATACCTCCTATTAGTTCAGCCAAGAGATCATCCAAATTTGGAAGGCCTTCGCCGAGTAGTGGTTCAAAGAGACAAAAATCAGTTGGTCCTAGCAGACCAAAGAACCCTTCGATGGCTTTGAGTAATTCGTCAACCATGTCGGCTAGTATCCCGTTTTCAATTGCCTGCGATTTAGTGCTGGCTCTGAATTTCATATGCTTTTTGAAAGTGGAGCCTGCGTTATATGAACTGCTAAAGACTAATTGACTGAGTGATGGGCAGGGTTGTTGACCAGTCACTGGGTTGACTGGGTTCGCCGCGCCAGTTGCTGTGGTTATCGGTTGCGCATCTGCACCCGGTTGACCACCTACTCCTGGTTGTGCATCAGCTCCTGGTTGACCATCAGCTCCTGGTTGTGCCGGTTGCCCATCAGGTCCTACTGGATCTGTACTGCCTGGCCCGGGACCTGCTGTTATAGTAGGTGGACAAACACTCCCCACAGGAGAACCAGCACAGACATACGTAGGCGTGACATTCGTCGGTGCTTCAGTTGCGACTGCTACACCGATTGCTTTGGCTGCATTGACCCGACCTACTGTCCAGTACGTACCGGTACCTGGTATCTTATCGGCACTCTCGTAGAGCTGTTTGATAGCGCCAGCTGGGGAGTCTTCGGATTGATTAGCGACAATTAATCCCAATAAGCCACTTACCATCGGTGTTGCCATAGAAGTGCCGCTGAGATAGCCATAATTAAGAACATTTTTGACAGAGGCATGATTGGGCATCGTAGAATAGATAAACGTACCAGGAGCCGCAACTCTTACGTATGATCCGTGGTTAGAGAAGGTAGATTTTTGGTTTTTGTTATCTATTGAAGCAACTGAGACCGCACCGTCTGTCGCTGCGGGATACGAGGGTGCATTTTGACTCACACAGCCATTGGCAGCATAAGTAGGCCCGCCACAATTACCTGCAGCCGCGACAACGATAGCACCCTTTTGCGTCGCGTAATCAACAGCGGATTTATAATCTGCAGCTGCCTCTGCCTGCATTGTTCCCAGACTTAAATTAATAACCTTTGCTCCTTGGTCGGCAGCCCACGTAATGCCACTTATTGAGTCAGATCCTTTTCCTGTGCCATCATCTGCCATGACTTTGACTATCAGGAGCTGACAGTCAGGACACATGCCTGCAACACCGACACCGTTATTTGTATTCGCCGCGATAACACCTGCTACATGCGTTCCATGGCCATTCTGGTCCTCAACTGTTGGGGAAGTAAATGACTTTTGCGCGGCTATCTTTCCGTCAAGATCAGGATGAGTGAGGTTAACTCCTGTATCAAGTATAGCCACCTTGACACCATTTCCACGTGTCACATCCCATGCGGCTTCTGCTCCCATATCAATTCCCGGTGTGCCAGTTTGCGCGTTGACTACTTGACCAGTATTCTTGAGGCCCCATTGCTTACTATAGTCTGTGTCATTGGGAGCATACATGATATGTGTAGAGTAATCGCCGCTTGCGCGTTCTACATAGGGGTCACTTTTTAGTTTTTCAATAATAGCATTTTCTTGACCTACCGGAACTTTAACAACTGTGAGATTAATTCCTTCTATCTTTCGAATAACGCTCGCGTCATATTGTATTAGGTGATCAGCTATCTGCGCGTCTGTGAAGCCTGGTTTGAATTTGACCATAATTTGACCTTCAATTTGTTTGTCAGGAGGGATAGGTGGAGTTGCCCCTTCGAGATTTGTCTGGGGTGATGTAGGTGCGGGTGTCGGTGTTGGTGTCTGTTGTTTTGTTTGCGAGATATTAAAAACGAGCAGTAAAGCACTCACAATAATTACCAACCCAAGGCCAATTGCTACAAATTTAGGCGTAATGAACTTTCCAGAATTACTTTTTTCCATCTATATTAACAGTAAATAAAAAGCAAGTAGGTTGTCAAGAGGGAGGACAGGGCCTATAGTATAAGGATGGGATAACAGTAATGCTATAGGATATAAATATTAATTGATATTATGGAGTTTTACACGGGAATTGAATAAAATTAAAAGATGTGTTATAATACTATAGTCCTCTTTTTGGGACAAGATTTTTATGAATAAAATCAAACATGTAACAAAACAAGTATGGTCGCTGAGAAAGGATACATTGTATCAAAACTCACTTTTTATGATGGCGAGTACCGCAGTTGTCTCTGGAAGTGGATTTTTTTTCTGGATTATTGTAGCAAATTTATATAAAGATTCCCAGGTCGGTCTTGCTACGGCTATCATCTCCGCTGTGACATTTATTATGAACCTGAGTATTTTAGGACTTAATTACAGTATTATCCGTTTTCTCTCCAAAACCAAAAATAAAACACAATTATTGAGTGATAGTTTTAGCGCAATTAGTCTCGCAGCTGCAATTTTTGCCGGTATGTTTTTGCTCTTTTTGCCTTTTTTCTCGCCAAGTCTGGCGTTTGTCCGGGAAGGACCAACAGCATGGGTATTTATACTATTTACCATATTGGTTACGCTTGACTACTTTACAGAGAGTATCTTTATCGCGTACCGGGCAGGGAAGTATATTTTCTATAAAAATATTGTGGTTTCGATTTCCAAGCTTCTTTTGCCAGCACTTTTTGTCGGGTTTGGAGCAGTCGGTATATTTTTCGCTTGGTCGCTTGCCCTCTCAAGCGCACTTATCGTGAGCTTTTTTATTCTCGTTAAAAAGTTCCATTTCAAATTTACTCCAGCATTTCGCAGGACCAAACTCAAGGAGCTCGTGAGTTTTTCTTTTGTTAACTTTCTTGTAGGACTTTTGGGAATAGCACCAGGACTTCTCTTGCCGATACTTATCACCAATACAATAAATTCCCAAACCGCAGCGTATTTTTACATAGCGTACATGATTGCCAATCTGTTGTATGTCATACCATATGCTACGACACAGTCACTTTTTGCCGAAGGATCGTATGATGAAAAAAGTTTTTGGCACAGTGTCGGAAAAGCACTCAAGCTTATTTTTACCCTTCTTATTCCTGCAATTATTGTCCTTCTTCTCTTGAGTAATTTTATCTTACTCTTTTTCGGTAAATCATATTCGGTTGAAGGAGTCCGCTTTTTGCATCTGCTAGCGCTTGCAGGTATCCCGGTTTCACTTAATTATCTTGGACTCACTATTCTTAATGTCAAACGTAAGATGAAAGCGCTTCTTATTATTTGCATAATCGGAACTGTCACGATTCTCTGGTTGAGTTATGCCCTGAGGGAATATTCACTTGCTGGAATAGGTGTCGCTTGGTTGGCCGGACATCTTGTTAAAAATGTTCTGTATGGAGGATATATTGGTTTGGTACTTAATAAAGATAAAATTGGGGCAGGTCTTATGAACACCTATATCAAAGCCAAATACTTTACAGCACGGCTTCGGTCAGTGCATATGGGTATGCGGTTGTCTCATTTCAAAAAACATATTTATATTATGCCGGACTGCAAATTTGAAAACGTCCGCAATATGGATTTTGGGAAAAATATTTTTGTAAATCACAACACGACTTTCTCGACACCCCACGGCATGAAAATCGGGGACTATGTGATGATAGGCCCCTATTGTCTTTTTGCAACAGTGCATCATGGAATAGCAGACTGGAAAAAACCGATGATGTTCCAAGAAACGGTAGAAAAACCAATCGTTATTGAAGATGATGTATGGATCGGCGCCAATGTAACTGTTCTAGGGGGCGTTACCATCGGACGGGGAGCAGTCGTTGCCGCGGGTGCTGTGGTAAGTCGCGATGTCGAGCCTTATGCAATTGTCGGTGGGGTACCAGCAAAATTAATTCGGTATAGATTCGACGAAAAAACGGTATCGAAAGCAAAAAGGCTTGATCTACATAAAATTGCTGAGCAAAGTAAGTCGGGGTTGTGGGGATGAGTAGAAATGAGAGTTGAAAAATGAGAGATGAGAAATAATTTTTAATTTGACTCCTGTTTGCGCAACTCGCTGAACACTTACAAGTCGAACCACGAGATTGAGCCACATGTTAAAGATGCCATACGCGTACTGTTACGCGGGATAACACAATATTTACCTCAAGGTGCTTGAGGCGATTGTTAGGAATGGATAGATGCATTGGGTAAGCACATGTAATATTTGACATGACAAAGACAATTCGAATACTT
This sequence comes from Patescibacteria group bacterium, assembly GCA_041743715.1. Lineage (GTDB taxonomy): Bacteria > Patescibacteriota > Microgenomatia > Levybacterales > UBA12049 > JACDET01. The sequence goes on from JBGTMH010000059.1 coordinate 4,284, forward strand.
GAAAAGAATCAAACATTGACTTCTCAATTGACGAGTTGTATGATCTTTTTTTATGGCATTTACAGAGTTACGAAGAGGCGCCAGAGAATTTAAATTCCGAACATGGGCTTCGAAAAAAGCGCAAGGAATGCCAGGTACTCCAGAAACACCAACCCAGCCTGTATTTTCGGAAGCTTTTCTGGTGCAAGCTGGCATTCAGGCGGAACTTGATAAAAGATACGCAAGTCTTACTCCTACCAGGCCAGTAGAATATGTAAGTTTTGGACAAGATCGAGTTGTAAATTTAATGCATACTGATAGAGGAGATCTAGTACTCAAAACTCTCAAACCAACTTCGCGATTTAATCTTTTATTTGGTCTCGGTTTACCGGCGGTAGATATACCACCAGATACAGAACTAACAGCGAGAGAACGAATTGTAGCAGCACATCATGGAGTTACTGTCGTACACACGCAGTCACTGAAAAAGTGCGGCTTGTACATATACTGGCTTCCACGTACCTTGGTCAGGGTACCGACGTGATTTGGCCGACAGGAATATTTGAAGACGGGGATCAAATACATAATGTACAGAGGTATCTACCTCCATATAATCTGATGCCATTTGTAGAAATAGATATACGAGAGAATGAGTTACAACAACGAGAAAAAGCAAAACTATTTTTTACTTTCCGTGAACGATGGAGAAGTATGCTTGAATCTCCAGATTTTAGGGCAACGCCTTCTGATGTGCAGGATTATTGGCGTACTTTCCCACCTGATTCAGGTTTTGGTACTAATGCTAAATTTTTAGGTTTGGGTAGAGTTGTGGCAATTGATTATTGAAGATTAGAAAAAAGGAACAAACGGTTTTTTATGGGAAGCAGATCTAATTCTGCAGATAACCGGAACTCTTTGCAACTCAGATTTTCGCACTTCCTCAGCTCTACGATATTCCATTATGAATTCTATATCATTTCCAATATTCATTCGTCGTCGTTCTTGTGTTGGAAAAATAGGGGAGTCGATAGGTTGTGCTTTTTCATAGAGTCTTTCATAACCTTCTTTGAAATTTCCATCACCATTCTCAAGAATAGTGGTAAGAATCTCTCTAACAACAAGTGCATCAACCTCTTTTTCCGGTCCTCCTAACTCAATAAATACTAATCCGCCAATATCAACTGGCTTATCCCACATGCCGTCTCCAACGACTACCATATGTGCACGTTTTTGTTCATCAGTATAATATCTTGCGACAGGTCTGTAGTGTTTCCCGTGTGGTGTTTGGTTAACAGTGTCATTATCATAGATTTCTGAGAAATTACTATCGAGGTGAGTCCTCCGTAAAGCCTCAGTAATATATCCGACACTAGCTCCAGAAGTAATATAATGTCTATATCCTGATTCTTCTGAGAAATCATTTAAGAGGTCTGTTATACCATAGCGCAAGAATATCGGTTGAGAGTTTTCTGGGTTTATTGCCCGCATACCTCTAAAATCTCCCACAGTATCATCAAGATCCCAGCAAATTATTTTTTTGCCACGTTCTGCCATGTTGGATGAGATTTTACCAGATAATTGAGCAAATAGGTAGTTTTAGGAAGTTATGACTACGAAAGTAAATGAAGAGTGATAGCTACGTTTTCTAAAAGACTTCCACTCTCGTCCCGTTGTCGGCTCAGTCGATGGATTATCTAGTTGGAGGAGTAGGAACTTTAAAATAAGCTTCAAATAAGCCTTGTCCTTGGGTGTCAATAAATACTGTAAAAATAGGATTGTTGTTATCTTCGACAAAACGACGCGTGTGTTCCTCTAGGATAGTATATGGGTTTGGTTCGGGAGAACATCCAAAACTCCCTCCACCATTTTGTATTAGATCAGTTACGACTGCAGGCGTCTGGGTGGTAAATACAGTTTGGGCCGAAGGAAAAGCGTCCGGATTGGAAGTCCAACTCTCTGAGGCATATTTATTATTAATTAGCTTATTAACTCCACCCTCCATTTTTTTACCTGGTGTATCTGTTTTTCCAATTGCTAGATGAGTAGCATCTGCGACCAATACTACAGTCTCTGTATCCGGTTTGGAGGGATGAAGTGCCTGAGTAGGATTTGTTATACAATCAACCACTTCTACATGTGGCGGGAGGGGGCCATGAGGGTCTATTCCAAATAGTTTGCCTGGTTGTTGTGGTACCGGTATTTCAGTAGGTGGTAAAAATGGAGTTGATGTGGCATCAGGACGAGGTTTTGTATCAGGTCCGGCTGTTTGGTTACCATATGCGCATGCTTCTGGTGCTATAGCCAACGCTGCTGCAAGCATTACCATTCGAATTCTTCTTCTTGGTTCTCTGGCGAGTCTTATCATATGCGTAGTGGGAAGTATAATAAACTTTTGGAAAATGTGCAAGAGTTACGGACTTAGAAAACTTCCACTCTGGTGCCATTATCAGCCCAGTCATAGAGCCATTTTGAGGCGGGGATGGGGACGTTGACGCAGCCGTGGGTGCGGCGTGTTCCGAAGGAGTTATGCCAGTAGGCGCCATGGATGGCATAGGCTCCGGTAAAATACATGACATTGGGGACGTTTTTTAGTGAATACGGTTCATATGGACGATAGTGGCCTTTCATGTCTTGCAGGGGAAGTTTGCGGTAAATTTTGAAACTTCCCTTGACAGTCGGTGTGTAGCGCATGCCTGTTGAGACTGGTGTTTGAAATTGTATTTTCCCCCCATCCCATGCATAAAGCATCTGTTTGCCGGTATCGACTGTAATGAGTTTGCCACTCGTGATGATATCTGCTGATGCGGGTTGGGGGAGGAGAAAAAAGAGGGAAAGTATGATAAAGAAGAGCATGAAGCGTTTCATAATAATAAAGTAGCATATTATTATTAACTTGTCTACGTTTAATATACATCTTATACATTTATTTCCCTAGGTCGCGTAGCTATAGCACCTCCCAGGTTAAAGATCTCTTTGTTATCCTATTGTGCTTGCACTGCTTTTTCAAACAATGTTGGCTGTAAGCCATGTGGGTCGTACTTTTTTTTTAATTTTGTGTATGCCGCACCGTTATAGATTCGATTAAATTCGGGTTTGGTAACAAACGTTGTTGAATATAACATTTTAATTCCATCGTGATCAAAACAAAACTTGTCAATGATTTTGGTATTGTAATAGTGTGGTTGTGATGGGTTCTTTTTTACAAAACTATAACTACCGATATTGAGATACAGCTGTTTTTCTTTTATAGGGTAGCATGTTGCACTTTTGGGGACTTTGACGAGTACTATGGCGAGAGGTTTACCGTTAAGATCAACAGTATCGAGAACAAAGTTTAGCAAAGAGTTGGCGTGTCGCCAAGGTACCTCCCAGTCCTGAATTAAATGCTCTAGTCGCTCATTTTCATCTTCCTTGTTAACGAATGGTAGGTGGACACGTTGCTTCGTGTAGTGAGTATAAAAGCCAGAATTTCTGAAACGGTGTGACGCGAGCTTACGAAATATTTGAAAAAATGGAGATTCAGGTATATTCCAAAACCACTCAGGATCATAACGGAATAAATAATCTTTGGTGATAAACGTTAGTTGTCCTGGCCGACTGATTTCTTTATAAAAAATTGTGCTGCCATAGATACTTTTTATTTGCGGGGCAGTATCTGTTTCTCTTCCTATGGTGAGATAAAGTTTATTTTTGGAGTATGCCAAACCTTCAATGACATCATTTAATGGTTCATCTGTGGCTGCTTCTGAGGCAGTAAGGAGTGCCGCTGGTGTATTAAACCGTTCTGTAGTGAGCGTCATGTACGGTTTTGCTCTTCGCAGTTTAATTTTCACTCTGAGAATATACCCTAGTGTGCCGTAAGAATTGGGGAGACCATGAAATAAGTCAGCATATTGATTTTTTGCAGAACAGGTAACTATGCGGCCGTCTGGTAAGAGCACGTCTGCTTCCAAGAGGGCATTATGAACAAATCCAAACTTGTAACTGTTGGCTTCAATACCGATGCCAACAGTAGCACCGCCAATAGTGATATGTTTTAACTCTGGTGTGATTGTGGGCAAAAAGCCATGAGGCAGGACAAAATTGACGATGTTTTCGTACGTGGTCAGGCCTTGTGTTTCAAGCGTCAGGTTGGAGGGATCGAGATATAAGGGCTGAGTAAATTGACTCAAATCAACTTCCCGGCTTTGGATATTCTTACGTCCAGTATACCGAAATAGATTGGAGATAGTATTTTTTTTAACTCGTAATCTTTGGGTATTTCCGGTGAGACTTGCCTCTAATTGTTTCAGTAGTTTTTTGTGATGGTCTCGTAAGTCAATGTGCATACAAGAAGAATTTATGATTCTAGCGTACTGCTTGATACACCGTAGGTATTGTGCTTTTGGAGTAGACAAATTGCCACAGCTGCATACCCCGTGCTTTAAAACCTCCCGCTGATCCATGTAAGTAAAATTTCCACATCCGGTAGAACCGTTCGTCATATTTCTCAGGATACTTACTCGATAGTGTTTTCCAATGTTTGTCAAAATTATAAAACCATGCCATACACGTAGGATAGTAATATGCCCCGAAGTTGTGTAGGTCTTCAAGAATAAATCTCTTTTCAGCTGCTTTACCGATCTGGGCGATCGATGGCAGGTGTGAGTTTGGAAATGTGTACTTTTCTGTCCAAGGATCGTTGGCAATGACTGATTCGTTTGACCCGATCGTATGCAGCAAAAAGAGACCATCATCTTTTAAGCAATCTTTCATAAGCTTCATAAAGGTATCATAATTTTTGTATGTCACGTGTTCCATCATGCCGATTGAGACAATCCGGTCATACTTTTCTATTTTCAGATCCCGGTAATCCTGATGTCTGATATCAACTGGTAACCCTTTGCAACGTTTTTTGGCAAAGGCGGCTTGTTCTTTCGAAACAGTATAGCCGACAACATGTACGCCATAATTGGCTGCGGCAAAGTAAGCAAAATTGCCGAATCCGCAACCAGGTTCTAAGACTTTCATACCGGGTTTTAGATACAATTTCCGGCAAATAAGATCGAGTTTGGCAAGCTGGGCAATGTGGAGATTTTTGGGGTCTTTCCAGGCAGTATCGAGATTGGGAATGTCCTTCCAATACCCACATGTGTAATTCATGTCGGGGTCAAGCATGAGTTCATAGAGCTCATTGCCGATATCATAATGTTTTTCTCCAACTATATATGCTCGACGTTGATCAGCGATATTGATAATTTTATTCCTGACAAAGAGAAAAAGCGTTTGCGGTGTTCTCTCGACATCATGATGTGCTTTTGCCCGAACTATTTTCGCTGTCGTTTCTTCAAGATGGTCTGAGTCCCACCAACCATCCATGTATGATTCGCCAAAACCAAGTATGCCATCTACAAAAACACGTCTATAAAAACGCGTATCATGGACTTGTATATCTCCTTTATTTTTGCCATTGACCGTGATATTAGCTTTGGCGAGCAGTCTTGTGATTACTTTTTCGGATTGGCTCATGCAGGTATTATAGCAAAAAGATCTTTGAAATAAATAGAGATCGTTATACTTAAAATCCCAACTGATCTAGGGCAGTGAGCCAAAGTTTTTTGAGTGGCGATGCTGCTTGTATCTGGAGATAACGCGCGCGTTTTTTTGCATCCTTTGTACCGGGATATGGAGGGTTGACCCAACAAGACACGACAATCTTTTCTCCGTTGTCTTTTATCTTAACAATTGCTGCGACAGTTTTGCCTTCTATACGTTTTTGTAATTCAATGAGATTATCGTCTTTTGCGGTGGTTTTATCAGGATGCGATAGTGCTATATCAATAAGCGATTGTGGAATTTTGCGATCAGACAATCGTTTAAGCGCATGCTTGGTCCAGATGTAAGAGTTGGAAGCCATAAAGTTATTATAGCAGGGTGTTCAAAAGGTTTGGGTTTTGAGAAGAGGACACCTGAGGGTAAAATTGTGAAAGAGATTTCACGGATCTGCGGAAACCGCAAGGCTTGCCTATTGGCAACCACGATCCAAAAATCGCTCCACACCCCCAGGTGTCCGACTCCTCGTACTTATTAAATTGTAATGCGAAAATGCATACGGATCCTCCTTTCTAGAGAGACGATACTGTGCCGGTCGGCCCAGTGATTGCTCAGTTGAGCAAGTTGATGATCAGTACGCCTGCATTGGTGACTATGTGGACAAGTCCAATTGTCATTGCAATGAGCGCACCTGGGTACTCGTCATAGACCTTTCCGAAGACATCCCGGAATGGCCAAACGGTTGCTGCTCCACAGGACTATTTGTTGCAGTAATTATTGTACAAGGAGGGTTTGGGAAGTCGTAGTGGGGTGATATGTGTAGGAAGATTTTGTGACATCGGTAATTGTGGTTGTGAATGTTCCTTTTTCATTGGATCTAAGGGTGAATGTTACTTTTTCTGAACTATTTGTATTGCCAGTAAAGTTGGTCACCTTGCCAGTTGGTGTCGTGATTTTTGCCTTTACAGATGCTGTTGCAAGTGGTGCCCGTGTCGATTCATTTATTACTGTTATTACTGATGAGATCTGTCTTCCCAAGAATGAATTGGAAGAGGACATGGTGATGTTTGAAACAGTCATCGTCAGTGCAGGTGTTGTTGTGGGTGTCGGAGTTGCTGTTGGAATAACAGTTGGACCAGCAGTTGGGCTTGGCGTCGGAGTAATAGTCGGAGTTGGAGTGAGAGTAGGTGTTGGCGTTATGGTGCCTGTTGATACGGCATTGTATGCATTAATTCTGCCCCAGGTCCATAAGCTGCCAGTTCCTGATATTTTGTCTGCTGTAGACTCGAGTTTTTGTCGGACACAGGTGTTGGTCGCACATTCTCCTTTTGCCCAAATTAATGCTGCAGTACCCGCAGCAAATGGTGAGGCCATGGATGTACCTGAGAGAGTTGCATATGAGTTTCCTTTATATGTCGAGTAGATTGAGGCACCGGGAGCCGCGACATCTACCCAGGAACCGTAGGTTGAAAAGCTTGCTTTTGCGTCATTGCTTTCTGTTGCGGCAACTGCAATCGAGTTTTGAATATATGCTGGATAGCTTGGAGCAGTGTTATTATTGTTGCCTGCTGCAACTACCACGACAACGTTTTTGTTCCACGCGTAGTTCACTGCGTCTGTCAAGGCTTGTGAGGAAGAATTTCCGACAAGACTCATGTTAATAACGTGTGCTCCATTATCAGTAGCCCATACGATACCATTTGCCCACCAAGAATAATATCCGAAATTATCTGCTCGAAGGACTTTACCGTTGAGGAGGGATGTGTTGTAACCGGTCCCAGCAACCCCTGTACCATTGTTTGTGGTTGCTGATGCGATACCTGCGACGTGTGTCCCATGTCCATTTTCGTCTGTGACGGTTGGGTCTGTTGTGAAATTGGCACTACCGACAACTTTTCCTGAAAGGTCAGGGTGGGTGCTTTCGATACCACTATCAAGAATAGCAATTTTTACAGTGGGACTTCCTTGGGTGACATCCCAGGCACTTTGTGCTGTTGAATTAGCGGCATTTATCTTGAAGAGTCCCCACTGTTGGGGGAGCGACGTATCATTGGTTACCGCTGCTGCGTACCCTTTATAGTTGGGTTCAGCATATTCGACGAACGGATTACTTTCATACTGCTTGATTTTATCAGTTATTGTTCCATCTTGTATTGTAACGACTTCTACGCGAAGCTTTTCAATTTTTTGTTTGAGAAGTGTCTTATGTTTTTTTCGAAGATTTTCTTTTTCATTTTCAGGGGTAGCATTTTTATACTTCACAATAATTTCATCGGGTGAGGCAGACGCTGGGTCAAATTGTGGGGGAGTGGCTGCCCCTGCATTATTTATGAAAAAGGCGGAAAAAATAAGTGTGAAAAAGAGAAAACCACCAAAGAGAAAGAGAGAAGAAACGCGTTTTTTGAGTTTCATAATTAAGTTACCTAGTTCTACAGGAATCAAAATGGATTGTCAAGGTCATGCATGCAATTGTCATGCACACATTATTGCACCAGAAGTGATTGGGTGGTCTTGGTGGGATGGTATGTGTGAGAAGTTTTGGAGACGCTGGTGATTGTTGTGATGAAAGTTCCTTTTTCTCGTGAACGAAGTTGCAATGTGACTTTTCCGCTTGAATTCGTTTGTCCAGAGAATGTGGTAGCAATGCCGCTTGGTGAAGTTATGGTTGCTTTGACTGTTGCTGATGAAAGTGGTGTGGATGTGGCTTCATTGACGACCGTGATTGTCGAGTTAATTCTTCGTTGTGTACTGGAGAGGTACGTTGAGGACATGGAAAGAGCTGAAACTGTCATTAGTGGTAGAGGCGTCGGTGTCGGTGTGGGAGTAGGGGTAGGAAGAACTGTTGAGACTGCTTTGTATGCATTGATGCGTCCCCACTTCCAATTCGGACCTGTTCCGTCAATTGGGTCCGCTGTTTTTTCTATGTACTCTCGGACACAAACATTTGTAGTACAGGTTCCTTTTGCCCAAACCAAAGCCGCTAAGCCGGCGGTGAATGGTGTTGCCATTGAGGTGCCGGACCACGTAGCGTACGAATTGCCATTAACTGTTGAATAGATGGCGACACCAGGAGACGCGACATCGACCCAGGAACCGTAATTGGAAAAGGATGCTTTAGAATCATTACTATCTGTTGCGGCAACAGCTATACTATTTTGGTAATAAGCAGGATAACTGGGTGAGCTTGAGTTGTTGTTACCAGCCGCGGCAGTGATAACAACTCCTTTGCTCCACGCATAATTCACGGCGTCTTGCAAGGCAAAGGACGAAGAAGGGCCACCAAGACTCAGGTTAATCACGTTTGCCCCATTATCAGCAGCCCAGATAATACCATTTGCAATCCAAGAATAGTATCCTGACCCAGTATCGTCAAGCACTTTAGCGTTCAGAAGTGATGCATTATAACCGGTTCCCGCTATGCCATTGTTATTATTTGTTGCTGCTGCGGCAATTCCAGCAACATGTGTCCCATGACCGTCTTGGTCAATAACAGTCGGGCTACTCGTGAAATTAGCGCTGCCTACTACTTTTCCTGAAAGATCACTATGTGACTCTTCAATACCCGTATCAAGAATCGCGATTTTAATATTTGTATTTCCTGTCGTTACATCCCAAACACTTTGTGAAGTTGCATTTGCAGCATTGATCTTGAAGAGTCCCCACTGTTGGGAAAGGGAAACGTCATTACTGATTGCAAATGCAGTGGCCTGGTAATTTGGCTCGGCATATTCTATATTTGGATCTTTTTTATACCGTTGTATTCGATCCTCGATTTTTCTATCTGGTACTCTGACAACTTCAGCGCGGATTTTTTCTATGCGGTGTTTCAGTGGTGTGCCATGGGTTTGTCGAAGTCGTTGTTTGGTAGTTTCTGATACAGCGGGTTTGTATTTCACAATTATTTCGTCGGGGGCAGAAGCTGCTTCTGCGTATTGGAGAAATACATCATTTGTCGCGAAAAAAAAACCAAGTATCAGAAAAACTGGAAGTGCCAGATATGAGCCTATTTTCCGTTTCATTGTGTATTTTTATTACCTCATAAAACCTGATTGGCAACCAGGTGTACTACCATTGTACTATACCCGCAAAATGTAAATTGGCCTCGGATTTAACCTTGCCATTACTTTAGATCTGGATACTAATCTATCAGATAACCAGACGGAAAACAAGAAGAATTATGAGGCGCTAGCTTGAAACCGCGTATGAGATAAGATTTATTAATCTCACGGCGGAAAAACTTTGTGCTTTAACCGAACTTGGGTATATATTCCAACCTAAGTTGAAAATACAACATTGGTCTATCAGTCAAAATCTTTTTATACCTTTTGTGATTACTTGAGGACGTTTCATGAAATACTGAATCAGCCTTAAAAGAAGAGAAGTCCCTTACGATTTTTATCGCAAATTGTCTGTTTTAGTGGCTTGTTGAAATTTCAAACGGTTATCGCATCCAGGTCTGTCTTTACTGCTACCGCTTGCTTTAGCCTACCGCCTATCAGTTTCAGGTATAGGGACTCAGGACGCTTGTTATCATCTGGAAAACACCTGCATCGGCTTCTAGCCTATTCTACGACATGGCTGCGTTTAAAGTTTAATGATATAATAGTAAGGTAGAACTTCAAATGCAAATTGCTATTAACGAAATAAAGGAAACACTTGTTGCCATAATCCTTGCAAGAAGCAAGATGTCTAGGCAAGAAGCTGAAGTGCTAGCTAATGATTATCTTGAAGGTGAACTTCAGGGAAAAAAGAGTCACGGTCTTGCAGCCTTTCCCGCTATTGTGCCAGTCTTGGGTAAATCCAGACGCAAACTTGAAGTTCTCAAAGAAACTGAGGCTTTTTTGTATATTGAGGCTAATGAAGATTTTGGAGCAATTGTTGGCAGGTGGGTATCCGACTCTCTTCTTAAAAAAGCCAGTGCTCAGGGTGTAGCTGTAGCCATAATCCGTAACATGAAAACATGGTTACGTCCCGCTACAATATCACAATATATTGCAGAGCATGATTGTCTTTCCTTGGTCTTTAATACTGGTGGTCCACCTATGGTAGCTCCACCTGGTGGAAAAGAGCCAGTTGTTGGCACAAACCCAATTGGTATAGGTATTCCCGCTGGTGATGTACCAACCGTTATGGATATGTCGACAGCAACCCGTGCATGGGGGGAAGTGCGTTTAGCCAAGAGATTTAATCATGACCTACCGCAAAACAGTTTTTTGGATAGTGACGGCAATGTTACCTTAGATCCCGATAAAGCTCATGCTGCAGTCCCAATGGGTGGATATAAAGGATTTGGGCTGGGTTTGTTAATAGAAATACTTGGTGGGTCACTTGCAGGTATGACTATGGGGAAAGGTGATCCGCATGAAGCCTATCGCACTCGCACTAGAGGAGCAACGATAATTGTTATCAACCCAACAATGACAGTGGGCGTTGAACGGTTCAAAAAAGAAAACGAAACATTTATTGATTCTATTCGCAACTCACCTCCAGCTCCTAATACCAAGGTTACTATACCTGGCGATAGAGCAATCCACAATCGCAAAATCAATGTAAAAAATAACTATCTAGAACTTGATGCTGATCTGTGGCAAGAGATCAAAGGCTTGTCGCAATAAAATAAAACCTACAGCTTTTACCTTATGTTGCCCTGTCTTTCGAAATCTTGACAAGCCCCTGCTTTAATTGCGCTCTTTTCATGAACCTTTGCCTTATTAGCAAGGTTCGAAATCTACGAGGCTCCAGTTGATTTTTTTACTGGTATCAACGAACCAGTTTACACGGGGTGTCCTGGTGGGTTGTCAAGTAATGAGGGAGCTTGTATCATACAAAATATGCTCAGTCGATTACGAAAAGACATACAACAATTTGCTAATCCGGAAAAAGCGCAACTACTCTCGCGATTTTTCAAAACAGGAAAAGGGGAGTATGGAGAAGGGGATGTCTTCGTAGGAGTTGTGGTACCTGATTCGAGAAAGATTGCTGTGAAGTATAAGGATTTACCACTGAGTGAGGTTGCCACGTTGCTGCAATCAAAAGTACATGAGGAACGATTGATTGCGCTACTAATATTGGTTCACAAGTTCGGCAAAGGAGATGACAGCATCAAGAAGAAAATTTGTGAATTCTATCTGTCCCATACCAACTCTATTAACAATTGGGATTTGGTGGATTTGTCAGCGGATAAGATTGTTGGAGAATATCTTAAAACACGAGAGCGGTCGATATTAGTAAAACTTGCGCGCTCAGAAAGTATCTGGGAGAGGCGTATCAGTATGCTTGCGACATTTGCTTTTATTAAAAATGGAGAATACAAGGATACATTTATCGTTGCTGATATTTTATTGCAAGATAAACACGATCTGATCCAAAAAGCAGTTGGTTGGATGTTGCGGGAAGTGGGGAAGCGGGTGTCGGAAGAAGCATTAGTAGAGTTCTTGCAGTCACGATACAAAACAATGCCTCGGACAGCTCTGCGATACGCGATTGAGCGGTTTTCCGATGAAAAACGAAAAAAATATCTTACTGGTAGCATGTAGAAGCTTGTTCTGAGTGTTTAATTATGCTATACAATGCCTATGGCTATCGAGCGTAAATTAGGGACACAGATGGAACATGCTTATTTGCATGAGCATAGTCCGTTTGATAGGATGATGGACACAGCTTTTGCAGCTGTTGGGGTAAAGCCAGAATTAATAAAGTCATATCTCGCCGGGCATAAAAAGGGAACTCGTATCGCAGCAAATACAATGAGTTTGACGAGAGTTGTATTGGGCGAGGTCGTGATCCGCAGGTATGAAAAGGCACGCACGGAAAAGAATGAAAAGGCAATTATTGGAAGCATTATCAGTCTTGCCGGGATTATGGTGACTGATGGGTTAGATGGTTATCTTTCCCGAAAAGCTGGAATCGACGACAGCGTGAGTGGGAAGATAATCGATTCTGCATGCGATGTGTACTTGCGGGCACGTATAGCGAGGTCTTCAATCCTAGCAGAAGTAGACTTAATTGATAAAACACGATTTGGTGCAGAAGCGCTTGTTGCCTGGTCTGCGATCCCTGATATGCTCATGGGAAAGTACACAAGCACAAGTCTTGGAAAAGTGAAAGTGCCGGCAGATGCTGTAGCGACTCTGGCTGATATGTTAAAAGATTTGGCTCCTGAAAAATCATCATATAGAACAACATTGGGTAATTTGTCTAAATACGCGAGAGAGATAGGAGCAGTATTGGCATTAGCTGATGGTGTTATACGATTTCAAGCCCGTCGTCGAAAAAATCGTAGTTAATCATAATTAAAATTGACAGGAAAATAACGTTTTAGGTAAGCTAGCTATATGTTGATAATCGGACATAGAGGGGCAATGGGATATGAGCCAGAAAATACGCTTCGGTCATTTCGAAAAGCTATCGAATTGGGAGTGGATATGATTGAGCTTGATGTTTACCTGCTCAATGATCGCTCACTCGTCGTCATTCATGACGATACAGTTGATAGAACAACCAATGGTAAAGGGTATGTCTTGGATCAGACGTTTGAAGAAATCAGGCAATTAGATGCAGGTCGGGGAGAAAAAATTCCTACGCTTCAAGAAGTACTTGATTTGGCTGATAGGAAAATCTCAGTCAATATTGAACTAAAAGGTGAACATACTGCAGGACCTGTCGCGCGCGTGATTCAGGAGTATGTTACGAATAATGGTTGGCAATTTGAGAAATTTTCGGTTTCCTCTTTTAATCACCATGAGCTGCAAGCTTTTAAAAAACTGCTGCCACAAGTAAAAATAGGAGCGCTTATCGTCGGAATCCCAGTTACCTATGCAAAATTTGCTGAAGAGTTAGGAGCTTATTCTGTGAATGTCTCTTTAGAATTTATAAATCAAGCATTTGTTAATGATGCACACGAAAGGGGACTCAAGATCTTTGTCTTTACGGTTAATGAGAGGGATGACAGTGAAAGGATGAAAAGGCTTGGTGTTGACGGGATCTTTAGTAATTATCCGGATAAGGTGAGGTAGAGGAATAATTTATCTGTTGTTATACGTATAGATTTTTTGTTTGTCAGGATCTCCATCTCGTTTGCCAGATTGAGTAACAGTGTCCGCATCAACTGCACCCCACGGATGTGTGTCAAGGAAGTTGTTAACTTGCTCTGTTGCTATATCCTGGAGCCGAGAAATGGGAGCACAAGTTACAGTGGCAGGACCATCAGTGTCTACATCAGCAGCACTGCCCTCGGAAACGAACAAACCAGCTGTGTTTGAACTAGGACCAGGGGTTTGTCCACTGGTACCTGCAGGTGTCGAATAATTAATTTTTCTGCCCCTGTCATTATCATCTAATCCCGAAAATATGACAAAACCGTGCGAAGGATCCCCATATATATGAGTTGGTGTACCGTCAATCTGTATATTTTGTGGATTTTCGTAAGTTCTACAATCAAGTTCATTGTTTGTTCCGGGTTGCACTGTATCAGTCACAGTGGCACGTGGAGAAGCACTCGCACTTTCACTACCGGCACCGTTTACAGCGCTCGGTGCGCTACATGCTGCTACTGCAAGAACTGCTGCGACTGCGGATGTTACTCTTGTTCTTATGCTAACTGGTCAATTAAAGGAGGTGAAGTTTGAGTTGCCGCACCCACACTGTCTACTCCAGCAGGATTGGTTGCTGTAGATGAGTTGTTATTTTCTAAGTAAGATGGTCGTACACCAAATGCAGGTGATCTATATCCTCGAAATGGAACGCCTGCATCTGGTTGAGGTCTTGGCTGAACTACTTCTCTTAACATAATGCTGGAATTCTAACACGGCTTATAACGTATTGTCAACTTTGGGTTTAATTGGGTTTAATTGAGAATTTTAAAAAGGTGGTAGTAGTCTTTTAGTGTGTGGATTTTTGCTAATTCTATAGCTGTGTTGTTGGCTTTTTGTTCAATTGATACTTTTGTGATGGTATTTTGTTTGAGACTTATATAATTTTTCCACGCTTTGGATCTCCAGCGTTTGATGAGAAAGGCCATAAAAGGGGAGTAAAAAGTGGGTTCGTGAACGTACGTAACAACTTCAGGTATGCTGTCGGTGATAATTTTGTTTACCTTGTCGTAGTCTTGTTTAAAATCCGCTTGCCCGACACTGTCTAAGAGGGAGAGTGGTAGGTCGTTATTGACGTGCGCGTTGGCTCCGAGGGCAAGATAGATGAGAGGCAGAGGTGTGTCTGTTTTGCAGAAATCAAAAGTAACTTTCCAGGCAGGTGTTGTTTTTTTGTTGTCGACATAATTTTTTAGCGCATTGAAGTAATAGTGAGCAAAATTGATATCAAAATTATTCATTACATCATTGTCAGAAAAATGACCTGTGCCCATTTTTGCAAAAACATGTTTGGAGATAATGAGATATGTTTGGTTAAAGTATTCCAGTGGAGCGAGTGAACTGTTTGCTAATTCATGCTGTAACTCTTCCATGTGATCTATCACTTCAGGGATCGATTTGAATGTCTCTTTATAACAGGAGTAAGTAAATTGACGAGTCATGCAACGATTATACACAAGGAATAATGATGGTGATTAAAGGAGAATAAAGAAGGCAAAAGCTGCCAACATAAGAGCAGCGCTTGCAGCACCAGCTGTCGTAAATAAAGTTCCAAGCAATGCGCTGTCTTTATGTTCTTCTTTTAGATACAATTTAGGAAAGTGGTGTTTGCTTTTGTTAAATTGCAGGAATGATAGTTGATGTGAAGAAGTCAGGGATAACATATAATCAACATACAGCATTAGTTGCAACATTTGATAAGAAGCCTGTGAGAAAAAAGTAAGAAAGACTCGGTGGTTCGGTTGACAATAGCTGAGAATTCTGTTTTTATAATTTGAGATCATGCATTATTTAAGAAAAAATCTTTCCGTTATTATAATTGTCTTCATTATTTCTACTCTGGTGATTACAATCTCTTTCCTTCATTCCGATGAGATATATAGTCTTATGGCGCGAGGACAACATCCTTCTCTGCAAATGAAAACATTTGAACCACCTACAAGCGCTCCTACCTTGACAAGTACTCCTGTACCGACACGCGCCCCCACTGCCACAAATGCTCCAGCACCCAATAGTAATCCTGGCGGCAACAATAATCCTGGTTCAAGCGGGGGTACTGCGCCTGCGATCGACCCTAACACATCACAATCCAACCCTACAACTCCTGTTGTCGCGTCCAGCTGTTCTGATCAAGAAATTCAAAAACTCGTCGATAGTGTCTCAGAGCAAAATCTCAGAACCAATTTAGAAAATATAGCAGGGGGAAACGTCAGTCGGTATGTCGGTCAGCCTGGTAATCAGCAAAAAGCTGAGGTTATTAAACAATATATGGAAAGTGTCGGGTTAGCTTCATCTTTCCAACAATTTCAAGGAAACGGTCAAGCGCTTAATAATGTTATAGGTGACCTCCCCGGTCAGAATACAAATGAATACTTTGTTGTGTCAGCACATATAGACAGTATATCGGGTCCTAAAACACCTGCACCGGGCGCGGACGACAATGGTAGTGGTACGGTTGTGTTTATGGAAGCGGCGCGGGTGTTAAAAGGTTTTTCGCAGTGTATGAAAACCTCAGTTCAATTTGTCGGCTTTAACGCTGAAGAAGTCGGATTACTCGGCAGCAGACATTATGTACAAAATCTCGGTGGTAAAACAGTCAAAGGAAATTTCAATATTGATATGGTAGGCAATTCAACCGGCACAGATTGTGTCGATCATAATTATGTAGGGGGTACCAACAGTGAAACAATCAGTAATAAAATGCTGGAAGTTATTAAAAAATATAATATTGGGCTCCAAGGGAAAACAAATCAGTTCTCAGCACCCAGTGACAATAAATCTTTCTCGAATAAAGGATTACCTGCGGTTTCTCTCCATGAATGTGTTCACAATCAAAAATTGCATACACTTGATGATACAACTCAAAATATCACATATAGTCAGATAACCAAAACAACAAAAGCTATTGTTGCGGCTGTCGCAGAATTGGGAAGTAAATAACTATGAAACTGAAATTAATTATCATAACAATTATCACGCTGCTTTCAGTACTCGTACCTGCGTCTATTCAAGCACAAGGAGCACAAAAAAATCTCTTTATTGCAACTGAATACCAGAATCGTCAAGAGTTAGATTTCTTATTTGTTACTAGTGTTCATCCGGTCGATACAATTCAAAGCCCATCATTAAAAACTCCTTTTTTCATATCTATTGTGACACCGCAACAAAAAGCGGCAATAGAAAAAGCAGGGTATACTCCCAAAGTCATTGATGACGACGCAGGGGAACTGACACGATATTATCTTTTTGAAAGTGAATTAGGAGGTGCTTTTCCTTCAAATACCGGATTTGAAATAGTTTACCCTTTTACTGATGTTATAACGTTGGTCAAATTGCCGCAAGGTGCGGATATGGAAGAATTACGCTCAGAGCCTCTCATCAGAATGCACATGATGCAATACGCATTCGATTTGGTTCTCCCAAAAATTACTCAAGCTGCAGGAAGTGTTACTCCTTCTCTTATGCCTTCGCTAAAAGAAACTCCAAAAGAAAATAAAGGAATAATAATGTTGATTGTCGGTGTATTCGTTGTATCAATTGCGGCAATTGCTGTATATATTTATTACCGAAGAAAACAGCTGCGTCATGTTCATGAAACGAATACTATCCCTCCCGCACCTAAAGAGTAATCAGTACCCCTCACTGATTTATTTGTGAGGCTGTTTGATAAGAGTAATAGCCAGTATCATCGCTGTAACTACAAAGATTACGCCAGCCATAAATGCCCGGTCATAACCTTGAACCAACGCGGCTGTGCTATCTAGATGTGTTGCAGATGCTGTGGTAGAGGCGGCTATACCGGTGAGTACTGCCAGTCCCAGTGCGCCACCCATTTGTTGTGAGGTATTGATTAACCCAGATGCAAGACCTGAATCTTTCGGTGGTACACCTGTTGTTGCGGCGACGATGAGTGGCATAAAGGTCATGCCGACACCGATCGGCATGAGGATGAGCGTAGGGAGGAGATCAATCAGATAGTTTCCTTCAACTGGAAGTCTGGTGAGCCACGCCATGGCAATTGCAACCAAAAGAGGACCGATGATCAAGAAAGGTTTGTATCCGAATTGAGAAACATACCGTGGTATTCGATTGGATACAAAGCCAAGTATTATTGGAAAAGGTAAAAAGCTCAGTCCCGTCATAACTGGCGAGTAGTGCATGACTTCCTGAATATAGAGTGAAGTGAGAAAGAACATTCCCATCATTCCAGCCATTATAGGTGCCATCATGACATTGGCACCTGTCACATTACTAATTTTAAAAATCGTCAGAGGCATGAGGGGATGCTTGCTTCGTGATTCGTTAAAAACAAATGCGGCGAGTAAGACGAGCGCTCCTGCAATAGTGCCCAGCGTTGCACCACTCAACCATCCCCAAACAGGAGCCTGACTGAGCGCAAAGACAAGCGTGATTAAACCGCTTGTAACCAGGATCGCGCCTGGCAAGTCTAAATTGGTATGTTTGTTTTCTTTTTTCTCAACAGGAACGAATTTCAGAATTCCGATCATGACAAGAATACCAATCGGAACATTAACAAAGAAATCCCATCGCCAGCCCAAGTATTGCGTTAAGACACCACCAAGAAGCAGACCTACAGCGGCCCCTCCAGTTGATACTAATGTCCAATATCCTAATGCTTTGTTACGTTCTGCCCCCTCACTGAAGGTCGTTAGTACAATTGACAGTGCAGAAGGTGACATAAACGCTCCAGCGAGACCCTGGAGCGCGCGTAGGACAATTAACATGACCGCTGATTGCGCGAGCCCGATCAGTAATGAAAATAACGTAAAGCCGGCCGTCCCAATCAGTAATACGCGCCTCCGTCCAAATAAATCAGCCGCTCGACCACCGAAAAGTAAAAAGCCACCAAAAGTAAGTGCGTATGCAGTAATGACCCATTGTAATGAACTGTCGCTAAAGTTCAGATCTTGTTTTATTGTCAGAAGCGCGACGTTGGCAATTGCAACATCAAGCACAACCATGAATTGTGATACTGCCATGAGGATGAAGATAAGCCAGGGTGATTGCTGTTTCATAGGTATATTTATTAGTTGAGACCAAAAACTATTTAACTATAAATAATTGAAGTTGTCAAGTATTGATGCAGTGTAGTATAATGCAGACGTGACGAATCTCCAATTATATGATAATTTGAACTGGTTGTTACTGCGTGTATCTGTTCGCGCCAAACAAGGATTAATTAAATTATCTGAGGAGTATAATTTGACCGTCATGCAAGCTTTTACGCTCTGTTTGCTTACACCCGGGAATTCAGTGCCAATGCATTCTATTTCTGGCATGTTGTGTTGTGATGCTTCAAACGTAACAGGTATCGTTGATCGACTGGTGAAGAATTCATACATTGAACGTAAAGAAAGCAATACAGACCGCCGTGTCAATAGCATTACTTTGACTCAAAAAGGGATCGAGGTCCGTTCTGAGTTCCTAAAAAAAATTACAGAAAAAGATTTGCCAAGTTTTAAAAGCCTCACACACGATGAAATCAAAACCCTTAAGAGTTTATTAATCAAGGCCTCAACAGATCTCCCGAATGCTCAATAGTCGCTCCGTTGAAACGTACTGTTAGGTATGCAATAACTTGTCAGTATTTTGCGGCTTTCAAAACAGAAATTTTCATGTTAGAATTAATCCTATAGCTCGCTTATTGAGGGTATTTTTGCTATAATACCCGTATGTCTATAATGCTTACGAACACAGTTGGAAATATTTCAATTATTGTCGCAGTTGGTAAAAAGAAAATTAATGTTCCGTCGTATATTGAAACTATTAAACATGCGTTATCTGAGCTAAATAATGAGCAAAAATATCCCATAACGTATGAAATTATCTTTGTTACAAACGACCCCAAGACAATAGCTTTAGAAGATGTTGAAGTGTATCCACTGAGTGGGTCAATTCGTATATATGTTGAAAAAGAACATGTAGGAAAGGCGATGCTCTTTACCAAAGGTGTGGTTCTCGCAAAACATGATATAGTAATTGCTCTTGATGTCGGATTACAACTACCGCATGCGACCTTAAAGGATATACTGAGTGAGATACAGAATGGTACTGACGTGGTTGCTGCTTTGCAGAATGAACAAACCCCGGGTGAAAAAAGTAACGTTTTCCAACAAATAACAAATTCATTTTTATTGAGAGTACAGAAGAATCCTCAAGCAGGAGCATTAGTTTTTAAAAAGTATGTTTGGGAAACGCTGAAGCAGACCACATTTTTAGATAAAACATTCGCAATCGAATTCCTTCATAAAGCGAATGAGGCAGGATTCAGTGTTATCCGCTATGATATTGCTCACGAGAATCGTGTTGTATTACCCCGCGTTAGAAAAGTCACGCGTACTATCAACGCTGCATTTTTACTTTTACTAATGAAATTGAAAAAAGTCCGACCTATCCCGACTCTTTCTACTGAAAAAGGCTCCCAAGTAAACGCTGGTGTCCGGTATAAAAAACAACATTATATTACGCATTCCACACTTTCATATAAAGATTCTGCTATCGATTCATTTACTTTGAACCAAGTATTTTTTTATCTTTTGTGTTTTGAATTAATTCTTCTTGGATTTCGATATAATATCATTTTGTTAGCACAAGTTATTTTTGCCTGTCTGAGTTTTATTTACTTACTCGATGTCGTTTTTAATATTTTCCTGGTTTATAAAACCATCCGCGGATCAAGTGAAATAACATTTACAAAAGAAGAGCTTGCACAGCTACCTGACTCAACACTTCCTATCTATACGATTCTCTGCCCACTGTATAAAGAAGCTCATATGCTTGCGCCATTTATAGAAGGTATCGCAAAAATAGAATATCCCAAAGACAAACTCGATGTCATGCTTCTTTTGGAGGAAGATGATGTTGCTAGTATCCAAACAATCGGAAAAATGCATTTGCCAGGATATGTGCGAACACTGGTTGTGCCTGCTTCGCAACCGAAAACCAAACCAAAGGCATGTAATTATGGACTGGCTTTTGCTCGCGGTGAATACGTCGTTATCTTTGATGCCGAAGATATACCTGACCCAATGCAATTAAAAAAAGCATATATTGGTTTCCAAAAATCTGATAGAAAGGTGGTATGTTTACAGGCAAAATTAAATTATCATAATACCAATCAAAATCTCCTCACACGATTTTTTACCGCTGAATATTCATGGTTATTTGATGTCTCACTTCCTGGTCTTCAGTCATTAAGCACAATTATTCCGCTCGGAGGAACGAGTAATCATTTCAGGACTGTTGATTTGAATACTCTGAATGGTTGGGATCCATTTAATGTTACTGAAGATGCTGATTTGGGACTGAGGATATTTAAAAAAGGGTATCGTACAGCAATTATTGATTCGGTAACGCTCGAAGAAGCAAATAGTAATGTAGGAAATTGGATCAGACAACGGTCACGTTGGGTAAAAGGGTATATGCAAACCTATCTCGTGCATACCCGGGAAACATTGCCATTTATTAGACAGAGAGGATTTCAAGCACTGATGTTGCATGTTGTCATCGGACAAAGGATATTATTTATTTTTGTTAACCCCCTGTTGTGGATTGTGACAATTGCGTATTTTACATTTCATGGTGTTTTTGGAACTATCATCGAGCAGACATACCCTCCAATAATTTTATATACCGCCGTAATATCACTTGTTTTTGGAAATTATTTGTATATTTTGGGGTATATTTTAGGATGTGTAAAACGTGGGCAGTGGGGACTTATAAAATATGTGTATTTTATCCCATTCTATTTATTATTGATAAGTGTTGCAGGTTGTATGGCATTTTATCAACTCATCTTCAAACCCCATTATTGGGAAAAAACAGTTCATGGGCTCCATCTTGTTCAGAAAAAGAAGAAATCTTCAGGTGGTCTTAAATTACCTGATTTTTCATTGCCCACAATTACTCCAGAAAGACCAGCACTCGCGGATAAATTAGCATAAAAATGAAAAAATTCCTATCCATTATCAAAAAGTATTGTAGTGAGCATACCGATACAGTGTTATTTATTATCACATCTGTTATTAGTCTCAGTGCAATTATTTATTTTGTCCTTAATGGTAATCAGAATTTAGGAAATTATGATGCTGTTGCCCGGCTTAATATTTCTCGTAAAATTATCGATAGTCTGACGCCTGGGGTTGGGCAGCTCGGTGGTGTTTGGTTACCATTTCCACAAATTTTGATGACACCACTGGTCAGAATTGACTATCTCTGGCATACAGGGCTTGCCGGCGCTATTGTCTCAGGTACATCATTTGTCTTCGGTGCTGTGTATTTGCAAAAAACTGCTTATCTATTAACAAAGAATATACAAGCATCACTTCTAGTGTGGTTTATGTTTATTGCCAACATCAATATCCTTTTTCTGCAGACAATGGCCCTGAGTGAGATGTTCTTTATGATGTGTCTTATTATGATTTTGTATTTTTTGACGAAGTGGGTTGAGAGTCAAAGTTTGGTCCATTTTTTATCAGCAGCTTTTTTTGTTATGTTGATTACACTCACTCGGTATGAAGGGTATTTTGTTTTGGTTGGGTCCGCGCTTGCTGTTTTGATTATATGCATACAGTCATACTGGAAGGAAGGTTGGCAAAAGATAGAGGGTATGGTTTTGTTGTATCTGACAGTCGCTGGTTTGGGTGTTGTGCTATGGTGTATCTATTGTTTTCTCTTTTACAATGATCCTTTACATTGGCTTCATCTCTATTCGGAAGGAAAAATGCAAGTCTCCACGGCGACACAATCAGTTCTCGATACGAACGCGCCTGTTTTTGAGGTCACCGGTTTTTCGCTAGCCACTGCATTTACAACATATTCGGATGCTATTTTATGGACGAATGGCAAAATAACAACCTTTCTGGGCATTTTTGGTTTTCTGACACTACTCTTTGTGGCAGGGAAAAATCTTTGGAGAAAAAAATCGATAAGGAAATATGTGCCACTTTTAATAATTAGTGTCGCTTTATTTGGATTTTTGGTCTATGGGTATCAGAAAGGATTTATTCCACCTATGGATCTGCCCCCTACACTTATTCCGGTAGAGGCAAGGAAGTCATTTACTATTTATTCGGATTCAAACATCAGGTATGGTATAATTCTAGCTCCGTGCATTATTTTGTTAGCCGGTTTTGCAGCCTCAAGAGGGAGATTGCTTTATTTTATCGTTATAATATTATTTGGTGTTCAGATATTTGCAAATGCGTACAGACCACAATCATTACAGTATTCCTTACCGATATTATGGCCATATTCGACAGTTGCAGGTGTGCAGGCATTTACCGTTCTTTATGATCAGGGGCTAATCCTGATTAGTGCAAACGCACACGAGGATTTTATGTTCCAGGCAAAATTGCCTTACGACAGATTTATTTATGAAGGATCGCGTGACTACTGGACAGAATCACTTAACAATCCCGCAAAATATGCTGAGTGGGTTATCTTTGACGATGATATTCAGGGAGATACAGTAAATTACTTTTTAACACCAGAGGCACGAGGTATACTCGATGCAAAGTTTGATCTATTATATAATAATGATGGCTTTCAAATATATCGTTTACGGGAAACAGCTATAAAATAATGAAAAAAAAATATTTATATATTATACTAATACTTGTGTTTCTTTTTTTATGTATTACGATTCTTTCGAGTATGTCAAATACTAATGTGCCAGATAATTTTGTTACAGCAAAAGGGAAAGATTTATATATCGGTTCTCAAAAATATCGTTCAGTCGGTGTCAATAGATATAATCTTTTAACCCATGAGACTCGAAACGGGAGACTCGGTTGCGCCAGTCCCTTTACAGAAGAAGAAATAGATACGATGTTTTCCCAAATGCAACAGTTGGGGATAACGACCGTGAGATTTTGGTTATTCCAAAGCGCGACAAAAAGCGGTGAAGATTTGACGCGACTCGATTATGTCATAACAGTTGCAGATAAATATGGCATAAAACTGATTCCGGTCTTTGAAAACCATTGGCATAATTGTACAGAAGGAGCTGATAAAACTCCTTCATGGTACGCATCAGGATATCTTTCTCCCTCTGGAGGAGACCCGCTTTCTCTCAAGGATTATATGGGAAAAATTATACCAAGGTATAAAAATAATCCGACAATTTTAAGTTGGGAGATTATTAACGAAGCGCGGGAGGCGGACGAGCGCGATCTTTACGCATTTGCACAAGATGTCAGTCAATATATCAAATCGCTTGATTCTGCGCATATGGTAAGTCTCAGTATGAGCACTCCCAAAGAAGCAAAGTCTGATTATAAAACCATACGCACGATTGAGACTATCGATATCCTTGACTATCATGATTATCATGAGGATACAGATCCATTACCAGCCAGCCTGTTGGATCATCTTAAAGACTCAAAAGCGCATAATAAGCCATTACTCGTTGGTGAGTCAGGAATTAAAATAACGGAAAGTGACAGACCCAATTTATTTCGCGCAAAAATGAATGCCTTTTTCGAAAATGGGGGAGATATCTACATGATATGGTCCTATGGCGAAAGCTATGTAACCAATGATGGTTACAATTTTGACATCTCCGATCCTCTTGCTGAAGTAGTTAAAAATACTGCAAGAGAAATTAAAAAATAAGTTAGAATTTTATATACAACTAACATATGGATAAATCCTTGATAAAGATTTGGAATGAGAGTTCAAAAGGGATTCCTTTCGATAAAGATCCATCATATTATGCCATAGAACAGGAAAAACTATTTCATCAAAACTCTTTAGTAGTGGATTTAGGTGGGGGACAGGGTGATGACGCAATTTATTTCGTCAAGAGGGGTCATAAAGTAACGATTATTGATATATCCGATGCTGCTCTGAAAAATGCTAAGAGAAAATTCAAAGAAAAGAAGTTAGATGTAAATCTCTTAAAGACGATACAATGTGATTTAAGCGAGGGAGAGATTCCATTAGAGGATGAAATAGCAGATGTTGTTTATGCAAGGCTTTCTTTGCACTATTTTCCTCGGGACATAACAGTCCATTTGTTTACAGAAATATTTAGGGTTTTAAAGATGAATGGTATTGCCTTTATAACGCTAAAATCTTCTAAAGATGAGGAAGAAATGAGTTTTTTAAAAAAGAGCACGAACGAAATAGCGCCAGGCATATTTCAAGAAAAAGATGGACAGATAAAAAGTAGATATACTATGAAGCAACTGGAAGCGATGTTGTCAGAAGCAAAAGCTTTGCATCATGTTACAAAAATCGGTGACTATGTAGAAAAATTTGCTGGAAGGAAAGACAGAGTTAAATCAGGAAAAAACGAGCTTATTCTTACTGAAATAATTTTAGAAAAACGGATTGCGGTTGAGTAATTCTATTTTTGAGACTATAGTTTCGCTTTCAATTATAAAAATTTAGTCATCTCAATAAAATCTTTATGAAAGAAATGATTGGGGAGGTCTCCGGTTTTTTTGTATCCAAGTGATTTATAGAATGTAGTAGCTTCCCAATTTTCTCCTGTATGTAAGTATATTTTATGAGCATTGTGTTTCTTTGCAATTTCTTCAGTTTTATTTAATAATAATTTCCCAATCCCTTTATTTCTTTTTTTTCTTGCTACAATAAACATATCAATGTACGCAACGTCTGCAATGATTACAAAAACTAATGAACCGGCGATTTCGTTATTATCATATATTTCTAAAGTAAAATGTTTGGATTTCCATGATTCCCAGGGAGTTGGTTTACCATAATGTGCCAGATCTTCATGAGCCCATTCTTTTTTATGGAATTCCTCAAGCCCTTTACTTCCTTTTTTGGTTATCTTTATTTTCATAAACATGTACACAATTAATCTTTAACGAAAGCGACAACTCGTACAGGTGCGCCATCGGCTTGTAGTTTTGCTGGCAGGGCTATAATTTCAAATTTTTCGATACCAAGTAGTTGGTCTAAGTTGGTTAAATTTTCAAGGATCGTGATACCATTTCGCAGCAATATTTTATGAGTCGTCCATGGTTTATCATAATCCGGGCCGGGCGTATCCATACCAACCATTTTTACACCCAACGCAACCATTTCTTGGGCAAAATCTTCTTTCAGTTCAGGGAAGCCTTTGAAGTAAGCGGCAGTTCGATATTTGATTCCAAAACCTGAGTAGAGGAGAACTATTGCATCTTTTTTTATCGTAATTCCTGTAAGAATGGATGCATCAATTTTCTTTTTGTTTCGAACATCTATCAAAATACCCTCCCCAAAAAATTTGTCTGGACTTATTTCATCAATTCTTTTACCATGTTGTATCATATGAAATGGAGCATCCATGTGTGTCCCAGTATGCGTGTTGATCGTTAATTGATGCACGTTTTCAGCACCTTTTTCAAGAAATTCCACCTGCTCAAGTCTGACCCTTGGGTCTCCAGGGTAAACCGGCATGTCATCTGTAAACGTATGTGTCAGGTCAATAAATTTCATAAGATTAGATAAAAAATTCAGGTTTTTCGAGCTGGGAAAGAGCCATGATAATTGAATACTTTGTAAATTCTTCTCGAGTGAGCCTTTCTCCAGTGAGAACGCCTACGATACCGCCTTTTACAGCACCCAGCTTTTCATGCTGGGTTAGTCCGAGTTGTTTGAATGCCTGACTTGCGTCGGCTTTATTGCTGAGGATTAAGTCCGTTACTTTTTTTGGCCATTCAAAAGCAGGGGAGAGTCCCAAATAATAATTCTTGCCATCATAAATTGCGCAGGCCCCAACTTCCATAAAACCACTTTTGCTCAATGGAACTTTCATCAGACCTCCTTCTAAACCAAAGCTATAGTCACAATCACTAAAAGCTTTTTTTGCCCGTTCTCTCGCGCCTCGCACTGTTTCTTTCAGATTCTTTGGATGTCCAAATAAGTCGATATCGACATCTACACCTCTAATTTCTGGTTTGGGGAAAAGCTTTGGATACAATGCAATAGCTTCCTCAACAGCCATCACTTTTGTTTGATTTTTGGATCCAACGTGGATTTTCATTAGAAGAATTATATCAAAAGCCGAAATACATTATCTCCACAATGAGAATTTTTTCGTAAGTTCTTTTGACTTATTATCCTCAGTAAAGAAGCATATGCCGTAGTATTCAAGTTCTAATTCTGATGTCTCGCTCGTCCGTTTTTGTTGATCGGCATATGTCCCTTCTATCATTGTATTTGTAAAATCATTAAATGGGATACCTGCTTCAATGAGTTTATTTCGTAATGTTCTGATTTGATTGGAGTTGTCACTGGATAGCACAATAAAAGGATTATCTGAAATACTCTTGTGTTTTCCACCATCTTTATCTATATACGTATCAAAACGAAGAGAGTCTTTATCAGTAACAAGTGCAGAAAATCCGGCTGCCATATGTGCCAATGCATTCATCGCTTTTCCTGTTTCTATTTTTTTATTCAGAACTGCAACAAATCGATGCGTTGTCGGTTGGTAATTCATGAGTTCTATTATACCAAAAATTTCCTTTCACTTTTCACTTTTTTTTGTTAACATACTTCAATGGTTGAGGAATCTAAATTTACAAGGCTACCTGAGAAATTCTTGGGAGAAATAATGAGCTCTGCGATTCGTGAAGAAGTTTCTGATCAGATACTTGCTGGTGTTGACTATTTTGATTATCCGGATTTGTTAGTAGATACAGGAGATGATGTATGTCAACGACTGACGGTAATGCCTCAAAATATTGTAGAGATACATGCTAGTTCTCAAGGAGGTATGTTAGATGATTATACTCAAGATGGTTATCGTCCAAGAACGTATTTAACGTATGAACCAACAGGCGACGAGCCTGTCATGCTTGTCGGGATTAATAAAGTGGGGCAAGTTCAAGAAGTTATCTATGCGCAAAGAAGCGCCAACGTAGTAGGAACGCCACCGGTGGAAACGATACAAGAAACCTCAGTAACTTTTTTTGGGTTGGATGGGGCAAGAAATTCAAAAGGTACTAAGAGATTGAGATTATACTACGCTCCTGCAAGTGGAAATACTGAAGTTGGTGATGATGAACTTCCCCCTATGGGAGTATTTGTTGATTTTAGAACATTAGACCGGTCAGGTGTAGTAAAAGCTCGAGTGTATGGGATAGTAGGATCTGATGTAGGTCAGGAACAATGGTTAGTAAGAGGTTTTCCTGGAAATAGGAAAATATTTCCATTACTCGGAGATCATATCCCACCAGACGGAAGTTTTGGTTTGATGGTAGACAATTCAATTCTTTTGCCAATAGGAAAGACCACAAATCCGGATTTTTATCAGAGACTTTTTACATGTAGTAGGCGTCTTCTTACACACTCAAAATAATAAACCATACTTAATTTTGTTTATCTCGAAAAGAGTGTTTTGAGGCGTTCATAGTCGGGCATTACTTCTTTGCGGATATCATCGAAGAAGATTTTATTGTGGTAATCACGCTCTATTTTCTTGAGTGTCCAGCTTTTTATTTCTGTAAGTGTCATCTCTTTTCCTAAGGCCCATGTTGCGAAAAGATAGAAATCTGTCTTCAGATGAGCTAAAGAGTCTGCAGTTGCTAATATCTTACCTTCTATTGACGCAGGATGTTCGTCATCATTACAACTATGAAAACGGATAGCGTCATCGACTACGAGTGCAATTTCATCTTTATTAAATCCAGCTTCATGCAAAAGCGCTCTTGCCATTTGTAAGCTTATTTCCCCGTGCTTCTTATCACTCCGTTTTGTATTGACATCCGCAATATCATGAAGCAGAGCAGCTGCTTTGGCAAGTTCTACATGAGCATTATATTTTTTAGCCAACTCATTTGCATAATCTGCAACGACAAGTACATGATTATCTAGAAGCCAATCAGCCCAGTCTGCACGGTTTGGATTTTTTTCTTGATAAAGAGATTTTACTTTTTCTTCAAGCTTATTTAGTCTATTCATTTAAAGCTATTATAACAAATTATAGTGAAGCTTGTTCAGTGGACAGATTGCATTTCCAGTAGCAAAAAGCCACTTTACTAATGATATCATCTTGCATAAGAAATCCCCATTCACGGGAATCCGAACTAAAAGGACGGTTATCTCCCAATACTATATATTTTCCAGCAGGGATTGTAACTGGTTCGTTTTCTCTCAAAAAGCTGCCTCCATACGTCAGTACATCCCGGCTGAGGTAGGCTTGTTCATCAAGCTTTGATCCATTTACATACACAAATCCTTCTTTAAGAATGACGGTATCTCCGGGAAGACCTATGATCCTTTTGATAAAGTTTTTACTCCCGTCCATTGGCGCCTTATGAACGATCACGTCACCTCTTGTCAGGACACCATAGTGCTTACTGGTAATATAATATTGCCCTGTTATGTAGTTTGGATCCATTGCGTTCCCGCTAATTTGAAACGGACGGAAGAGATAGACATAGATAATAAGAAATACACAGGCAATGGTTCCGGGATTAAAAAGAACGAGTATCCAGAAGGCTTGTTTGCGGTTTCTTGTCACTATCTCATTACTGCCAGATGGGGTAAGTTTTCCTGTTTTATCGAGTTTGACAACAAACGTATCCGCGAGTTTGTCATGCCACGTCTGGTTCTTTTTATCTATCAGCATCCAGAGATTTCCTAATCCAAATGCAAGTGTTGATATATCTTTCGCTATGCTTTCACGAAGTAATGCATGTCAAAATCCGACAGGTTCATACTTGGAAGATACAACTTTTAGTTTGAGCAACATTTTGCCAGGTGTTGCTCCCTTGATCCAAACAAAAATCGTTCCATAAAGAGAGGCGAATATATAGTTCATAAATGGTATTTGGATATGAAGAGATTCCAAGAGTGCCGATAATATATAGTATAAGACCAAGACTATTATCAAATCGATAAGAAAAGCCACAAATCTTTCAAGAAAACTAGCTTTCTTGTAGGCTGTATGATTCGTATTGATGGATGGGGATTGTGTTTGCTGATTCGGCATCTCTTTAGATCTAGTATTACAGCTCAGATTACTGAAGTCAACGTCGATGAGTATATATGATGATTATTTTCGTGTGGATTTGCTTTTGCCCCAGGTTATTCTATTCCAGACTCTTTCATGGAAATAATAAAAAAGGAGTTTTAACAATCCATCTATGCCTCCTACAGTTAACGCAAGCTCCCATCTATGAGTGAAAAATAAGACAAGAAGGGTAGTAGTCAGCGTTGCAATAATTCTCCAGCTGATAGTTTTTACAATACTTCTGATTCTTTTTTCTTTCATGAGATGTGTCAGTAATCTCAACGATAAAGTATTCAGTTAGTTGTGTCAAGATTTGGGGTTCGCTTGGAAGATTATTATTGGTTGGGTTGGTGAGAATTTACGGTGAGGTTTATGGCTCTTTCGCAAGAACAAGTTTTTCATCCACTTCGAATGATACATTGTTTTTATTCCAGCTTGGCTCAATATAAAGAGAATGAAAGTAATACCGAGTGCGGGAAGCAGAATGATAAGTAGTTGTAGAGTTTGTATAACTGCCAGAAGATACTCTCCATATCCAACACTTTCAGCCATTGTTTGTATTTGGATTATTGCTGAATCTTTGGCAGTTAGATACATTTGTGGCAAATTTACTAGCATGAGAATCAAGAAAAAGGCAAGAAGCGGTATGGTAAGCAGTATCCAGCTACTCACAACCCATCGTGCCCAGGGTTTGAGGTCTTTGACAGCATTTTTTTCTTGACCTGGCATGAGGCTTTTGAGGAGCGGTTTAATCCTAGTAAAAAGATCAGGGATGCCGATAATGTCTGACACGATAAAATATCCATCCAAACGCACAAACGGCATCAGCTGATGGAGGATTTCCATATCCTGTATGAAAATAAGCAAGAGAAGTGGTTCAAATTGTGTGAGGAAATAGACACCTGTGATAAAGAGCGCAAAGACAGCATTGAAGTAAATACCACCGACATCAGTACGGAGTTTGGCAACTCTATTCAGTCGATACACATCAGTGACATCAGTAAAAAAAGCCGGCCAGATAAGATACATACCACATCCAATTCGACCAGGTTTGCTACCGCCATATTTACATGCAGCGGCATGACCTATTTCATGAAAAAGTGTCGACAGCAGTAATAATCCGATAATCAGAAGGAAGGAAAAGGGTTGATTATACATCTGATCAAAAGCTGTGTTGACGCCATGTATCGCAAACGCCCAGATATTTACTGCTATAAATCCTACTATGACAGCGATCATAACTGGCGGATAAAAGAGTGGACGAAAGATGTTTGCTACGATGTTAGAAGTCCACTCATTCATGAATGTGAAGCGGTATTTGAGCCCAAGTAACATATCTGGAGCTTTTCTTATGACCTTTTCTGTACGTGAATTGCTGTCAGTTATGATTCCCAAAGGCATAAGTTTTTCTTTAATAAGAAATGCAATAGCTTGAACTCCTACTTCTTTTTTCTCCAAATTGCTGACTTTTGATGCAACAACGGTCAAATCTGTATCGTGTTTGAGTGCAGCAACAGTGTGGAATAAGAGTCCTGTTAACTGGATATAATTTTTGTCTGGGGTTCTGATGAGGTAAGTCGGTCTTTTATACCCTGAATCTTTTGCCCGACCGATAATTTCAATGTCTGGGATGAGAGTATACATAAAATGTGAATTATTGTTTTGTTTTTAAATAGGCAATACGAGGGCGAAAAGTGTGGACTTATCCGCCCTCGTATATCAAAAACTCACCTTAATCGCACCACTTATCGTTGTAATTATTTTGTGGTTGATCGTACCAATAGTTGCTCGACTGCTGATACTGTGGCTCACAGTACTGTGGACTGTAATCCTGTGGTGGACAGTATTGTGTTTGTTGATAGCAATCAACGGCTTGCCAATTACAATCATATGACGCATAAGCCGAAGCACCTTGTATAACGCTCAATTCTTCGCGACTTGGTAATAGGGTAGCGCTTTCATTTAATAAATCCTCTTGAGAAAGCATACCTTTTGTTGAAAATATAGTTGTACCTACCATTTACTCACCTCCTTTCTTACCATGCTAGAAATGTAACAGGGAAAAATAATAATTTCACAAGAATTATGTAAGAAGTCCATAGTAGTTAACTATGAGTACGAATTGTTGAACCTATGCATATGCTTTTTCTACATAGGGTAGGGGTCAGTATTATGTTTGAACTTATTATAGTAACTCAAACCAAATAATTTTTACAAGAGTTTGAGAAGTTACTTCTTTTTTGTAGTATTTTGTATAAGTCTTATATATCTGTTCGATAGTCACAAAGTGTTCATGTCCTTTTTTATCTTCATCCGTTAGTTTTCCAAATGGCTTTTCTATAACTTTGGTGAGCTTTCCAGTCGCAAAATGTGTTGCGGTTCTATACTCGATAAAATCGACACTATCTCCAACAACTAAATCTTTATCATCCCACAGTCGCCATGTAGATATTTTTTCGTGGGAAAGGATAAGTGGTACTAACTCTTGAGCAAATTTTATTTTTTTATTCATCAATTGGAATTATATCAGAGTCCGATTCTCCCTCGATTGCTTAGTTTGAAGTATTATTGAGAATTTTCTAAAAGCATTTTTGCTTGTTCGTAATTTATAACCCAACTGGTGTGGAGGATGCTTCGATAGAAGAGTGTTTGGTATAAATTGCCTTGTTTGTCATAGAGTTCTGGATACCCGCCGTTCTTTTCTATATTAGTTCTATAAGCTGAAAGATGTGTGCTTGCCAACTTTTTATACTGTGGTTGATCTACGGATAAGAGAATGAGGGCTTTAATATACTCAATACCCCAGTGACTCCAAATAGTTTCTCCCGTGTAGGAGGTAGCAAACGTTTTCACCGGTGTATAAAGTTTGTCCACGTGATCGGTTTTTGCATAAAAGAGTGGGAAAGGCTCTGATAATCCGTTTGCTTCGACATACGTTATCATTTTTTGGAGTTTTCTTTTGTCTTCATCGTTACTTACTGTAAAAAATCCGCTGCCGAGGACGATAAATGAGTCACCTGAGAAGATTTTAGAATCACGTGATTCAGTAGAGAGATCATCGAGAAAAATACCTGACTTCTCATCCCAAAAGGTTTTTGTAATATTATTTTTCCATGCAACAAAATCACATGTGTCATCCAAAGTGTAAAGAGACGGACAAGTAACTGCAATATCCAAATCCCGGGCAAATTTTATTGTAGACCAGAGAATCACATTGTCATAAAAAGATGATTCTCTTTTTATACCGTCTCTTGCGCTCGAGAGCGTAATGTCTTTTTTTATAAATCCTGTTTTTTGATCTATTGCTGCTTGGTGGTAATCGTTAATAGCTTTTTGTAAAGAAGACGTATGCTCTTTGAGGAGTTCATCCGCTGCTTTTTGTGTCTTGAGTGGATATTTTTGCGGTGTTTTAGCCGGGAACAAGGTGTGAATAAATGAATCATCCTTGAGTGCAGAAAGAGCATAGAGTACGCCAAATAATGAATCTGAAGGGTCCGTGAATACATTGGCTGCTGAGTATGTCGTATGTATTATTGGTATGAATGTTGTGTATTCTTTTTCGGTTTGTTTGAGTAGTTCAAGATTGAGCGCTAAGCCTTGAAGATAAATTTTTTGTCGATTCAACCAATCTTCCTCGGAGGTCCGTAGACGATTATCCATTACCGCGTTATAAAATATACCTAAATTACGGACATAAATATCTGCAAATTGGGCTCCCGAAATAATGTATGGCCGCTGCGGATTAAATCCTTTTTTGTGAATGGAAGTAATAATTTCATCCTCAGTGCCATTAAAAGGTCTTTCAGGGAAAAGTGCAAATAAAACAAGACGTGTGCCCTTATTTAATTCTGCAAATTTTTGGGCAAAAAGATTCTGGGTAAAGTGAACTGGGTACTGCTGTTGTAAGGTGATTGCACCTGTTTTATCAACAGACGCATGAAATGGTTTCTCAATAACTGTTGGTGTCCCATATGGGTTAGTAATAGTTGCCAGGAGAAGGAGCATGCCGATGAGTGTGGCTAAAATGATAAGAGGGACAAAAATCTTTTTCAATTGTGCTCGCTGCATTGTAGGTAATGCAAGTAGTTTAACATAAAAGAATCTGAAAATGATTGGAAAATTGCGTAGAGGTTATGTATCTTTAAAGTCCAGCTATGCTACGACTAGTGGAACAACAGTCGTTGTTCGTATAACCGCAACGCAGATATATATGGTAAAATGGCCTTCTTACATATTTGGAGCTTCGTTCTTACTATTACAAGATACTTTTCTTAGAGAATACATAGGTATGAAAACATTTATGAATCACTATACAGGAGTCCTTATTCTTATTGCAGTTTTAGTTGCGATACTGCTCGTTACCTCTCCAAAGATTACGCAGGCGAAATACTCAGATGATGTCGCAAGCAAAGAGACAATAGTTAATAAAAATAAGAAAGGCGTCGTGCTCATTGACCGCAACGGAAAGAGTTTTTTTTCATTTTACGATGGGAAAGACAAAGTCTATACACCTCTTTCTGCTATTTCTCCTCATGTACAGAATGCTGTGATAGTCGCTGAGGATGAAAAATTTTACCAGCACAATGGTGTTTCCTTCAATGCAATTTTTGGTGCTCTGATTGCAAATTTTAGAAAAGGTGATATTGCATTTGGTGGTTCAACGATTACTCAGCAATTGGTTAAGAACACGCTTCTTGACTCAAAAAGGAATATGTTTCGTAAATACGAAGAATTTGTCTTGGCTCGAGAGATTGAAAAGCGTTTTAGTAAAAAGGAGATTCTTGAGATGTATCTTAATTCTGTATATTTTGGAGAAGGATCTTATGGGATTGAAGAGGCCGCATCGAGATATTTTGGCAAACGTGCAGTCGATTTAGATATAAGTGAAGCAAGTATGCTCGCTGGGATAATTGCAGCTCCATCAAATCTTTCTCCAATCACTGGTGACACCACAAAGGCAAAATCGAGGCAACAAAATGTGCTTGAGGAAATGGTCGAGGATAAATATATTACCCAAGACCAAAAACAAGCTGCACAAAAAGATCTGTCTTATACCAATGGAAGAAAACAAGAAGCTTTCCAAGCACCACATTTTGCTCTTCTGGTGAAGGAACAACTCATCAAACAATATGGAGAAGACAATCTGGCACAATCAGGTATGAAAGTACATACGACACTTGACCTGACAGCACAATCACATACTGAGCATGCAGTCGGGGAACAGGTACAAAAACTAGCAGGTAATAATGGGACAAATGCCAGTGTCGTTGTCATGGATCCCAAAACAGGGGAGGTACTAACATTGGTAGGCAGTGCAGACTGGCATAATGAACGATTTGGCAAAGTAAATATGGCTGTAGCACCAAGGCAGCCAGGATCTGCATTTAAACCAGTTGTCTTTCTTGCAGGATTTGAAAAGCAAATGGTAACTCCGGCAAGTATTTTGATGGATGCGCCGAGGAAATTTGAAAATAACTACAAGCCGAAGAATTATGATGAAAAATTCCGTGGTCCAGTCTCCGCACGATATGCGCTTGCAAATTCCTTAAATGTCCCGTCAGTTGAACTCATGACAAAAGTTGGTACTGAGAACACGCTTGAGATGGCAAAACGCATGGGTATTACGACATTAAAATCATCATCGGATTATGGTCCCTCACTCGTCTTAGGTACCGGTGAAGTGCCTCTGCTTGAGTTAACAAATGCATACGCAACACTTGCCAATCAAGGTGAAAAACATAATCCAAAGTTCGTCTCTTCAATTGAAGATAAATATGGAAAAGTAATTTATAAGGAGCAATCAGTTGGTGAAGAAGCTGTAGATCCAAAATATGTTTTTCTTATTTCCTCAATTCTTTCCGATAGGAAAATTCGTAGCGATGTTTTTGGTCGAGAACTTGATATTTCGAGGCCTGCTGCTGTTAAGACCGGGACAACGGAATATTACAAAGATGCATGGACAGTTGGCTATACCCCAAATCTTACTGTTGGTGTATGGGTAGGTAATAATAATAATGCGTCCATGGATAAGATTGCAGGATCACTGGGTGCTGCACCAATTTGGAAAAATGTCATGGAGAAGCTATCAGCTGGAACACCAGTCGAAGAATTCTCCGCACCATCAGGAGTAATTGCACATGCCGTTTGTGCTAACTATGGAAAAAGGTCGTATAGAGGTAACTCAGTCAATACTGAATACTTTGCAGAAGGAACGGAACCCAAAGGATGTATCCCATCTAGTGGAGCAAATTTTGGATTGGGAGAAGACCTTGATAAATTCTTAGCATCGCTACTTGATAAAGAAGACTATGAACAGGGGCAAGACAGTATAGGTAGAAGTAGCCAACAAGAAATAAATTTACGAAGACAAAGAATTGAATTCTTTTTTCCTCAACGAGATACGGAGAAAGATGGAGAACGTCGTAATGGAAGAGGTAGGGGGAGAGAGGATTAATAATTTAGCAGCCCTTATTTTATTATGTGGTTTGTTATAATTCAGTAGTGGCTGACCTATTTGTCCTCAAGCTTATTGTATCCTTTCTTGTTGGAGGTTCGTATACACTCGTTTCAACTGTTGCAGCTGATAAGCTTGGGTCGAAGATTGGTGGGTTAATAAGTGGATTGCCATCAACCGTACTCTTTGGATTATTATTTATTGGTTGGACACAAACTCCAGAGGCCAGTGTTGAAGCGACCACACTGATCCCAGCTGTTATCGGTCTTGCGTGTCTTTTTTTAATCACCTATATCTATTTTGTAAAACAAAACGTTTGGCTTGCTCTTTTTGCAGCATTTGGTGTATGGAGTATCTCAGCATATGGCTTACTAGCGATTCGTCTCACTGATTTTTTCGTGTCTATTATACTATTTTTTGTCTTATATTTTGTTGCGTATGTCTTTGTAACGCGTATCTTTACCATCACATCATCGAAAGGAAACAAGATAATGTATTCTTCAAGAATACTGTTAGTGAGGGGACTTATTAGTGGGTCTATTGTAGCTCTATCGGTTATCTTGGCAAAAGTAGAGGGACCGGTACTTGGAGGTATGGTTTCAACGTTTCCGGCAATGCTCAGTAGTACGCTTCTTATTACTTATTTTGCTCACGGTCACGCATTCTCATCAGCCGTTGCTAAAAGTACATTATTTGCTTGGGTGAGTACACTCATTTTTGTGATTGTCGCGAGATACACATATCTGCCATTTGGAATTGTATTTGGAACAATCATTGCTTTAGTAGCTTGCTATATAAGTGCCTATCTCCTCTACACATATATCATAAAAAAACACGCCTAAATTACAGTTATTGAAGGATGCGTTTATGAAGCAGCAGCGCTTGCATCATCGATATGTTTTATCTGGTATAAGCCGAGTACAACTAACAAGTCACGGTTTGTATTGTTAAACTTTCCGTCTGTTACTTCAATTTCGCCATTCATTTTCAGAAATCCACCTGTTCTATAACGAATAAGTTCTTTGCCGTTTTTATCAAGCCATGAATAGTGTGATTTCCACCAACTTGTACTTTTAAAGGCATACTGTTCGTTCTCATGAAATTTTATTGTTCCTCCATTACTGAAGGCACCAGAATAAAAAGTGGCCACAATTTTGTTTGATTTACTATCTTTAATCAAGACTTTTGTATGAAACAATCCTTTTTGTTCAAACTCCCATTTTTTCTCTCCAGCTTCAACTGTTGCTAGAGAACGGATAAATCCTCTACAAGTTAACCGAGCAACTAGTTTATCGTTTTTGCAAACTTCATACGTGCTCGATAGAGCTTTTGGTTGTTTAATTAAAAGTTTCATTCCATTTCAAGTATTTCAATTAGAAGAAAGGAAAGCAAGAGTAAGATGAGGGTTGGCTGGGCTTGAGTAACTTTGTTGGAACGTATTTTGCTACTGTGTCAATTGAATTGAAGAAAGAACAGCGTTGATAGCTTCTTTATATTGGTCTTCGTACTTTGCGAGTGGAGAGGTTATGGTTATTGTCCAGAGGTCAGTTCCATGCTGAACGACATATGTATGCAAGTACCCATCATAATCGCTGTAATAAGAAATAGCTGGAAGGCCGGCAACTGTTGTTATTGTAAGATCTCGGCTAATTACGCCAAGGGGATTCGCTATATCGTCGTTTACATTCTGATAGACTTCATCGAGCGCGTCTTGGCTTTGGTTGGATTTTACTTCAAATGTTATTATAACAGCATTTGTTTCCGGTCCACCTGAAGTGCCAGGTACAAGATCGGGTGAGAGTAACTGATACTCTCCTGAATCCGCTTTTTCTGTCCACCCAGAAGGCATTTGCAGTTGCACTAAGTCTTTAATAGGAGCTTGTGGAACAGTTTGAGATTCCTTTACATTTGTCGGGGATGTCTGCTGTACTTGTTGGACATTTGGTTGCGATTGTTGATTCTTTACTGTATATATGCCAAATAAAGCAAGCCCTACTATAACAACTACTCCAATAATAAAAACCGGTGTATTAGATTTTTTCGACTGTTTAGCTTCTTCCATAGCTCATTTAGTATTTCAAAGAATGGATAGCAAGTCAACTCTGAATCAGAATCCCTTTAGAGGTGAGTATAGTTTGATATGGTTCAGCGAGGCTAGGGGTTGAGTAATTATGTTGGTATGTATTATTTTATTACATAGAGAATCCATGAGATGTTTTATTATAGATTCATGAACAATCAAGAACTTTTTATTAAAGCTAATCAAGCACTTGCAGATGTGATTCGTCAAATAAAGGACGAACAATTAGATATGAATATTCCAGAGAATATGGGATGGCGGTCCAAGCAGACGGTTCGCGCTGTTATGAATGGTCTCGCGTATGAAAATGCATGTGTACCGGATGTTCTTGCGGGTCGGGAAAAGCAGCAGAGCAATGATGAGTTTGATGGAGATTTGCTCGGAGACGATCCGCAGGAGAATTATAAAAAATTAAGTGATGCAGCAAATAAAGCTGCGAAAGATTTGGATGATCCTGAGCGCATTGTGCATATTTCGTATGGTGATTTTCCCGCGAAGGATTATCTGCATGACATTATTATTCAAAGAGGATTAAGCGCATACGATATTGCAAAGTTTATCGGTGCTGATACGAAATTGCCTGATGATCTTGTACAGGGACTTTGGGAGTTTGTTGTACCCGCTGCAGAATATCTGCGAAGTATAGGAGTATTTAAAGCAAAAGTTGAAGTGCCTGAAAACGAGTCTCTTCAAAACCGTCTGCTTGGATTAACCGGACGAAATCCCCACTAGGGGCCAAAATGGATTTGTTGGAACGTATTACTTTCAAAATTCTTAGACACTAAGATTATCGCTCTTTGATGTATTTTACTGCGACAATTGATCCATTCATAATGACAACATACAAAGGATATATCATGAGGATCCAATCATTACGGGGAACTGCAAGAAGGGTCAATAATCCTGCAATTCCAGCAAGGCACCATTGGATGTATGTTTCAGTTTTGGGATGATGATAGGTTTTGAGTAAAGTAGGTATTGCTCCGATTGCATCGATAGTCACCGCTAATACTGTAGATATTCGAGTTTCCTGAACCGTAACCCAATAAATCAACAATAGTAATGCTAGCATGAGACACAATTGATCAATTTTTGACGCGCCACCTGTTCCAAAACGAAATGATAAGACAAAAACAATTGTGACGAGTAAGGCAGTGCTAATAAAGAAAAGCGAAGAATAGCCACCGTCGTTA
Source organism: Patescibacteria group bacterium (assembly GCA_041743715.1). GTDB lineage: Bacteria > Patescibacteriota > Microgenomatia > Levybacterales > UBA12049 > JACDET01. The sequence goes on from JBGTMH010000059.1 coordinate 43,603, forward strand.
GACACCTGATTGAAGGCCATAATTGTCGTCAGAATCGTCCAGATTCCCCAAGTGATGCGGTGAGGTTTTACTTTTCTACGCAAGACATCTCTTATATAAGGTATGTATCCAATAAGGTTCAACAGAAGTGCTAAAAATCCTACTGTAAATTGCATTATTCAATTATATCAAAGACCCGAGCCTGTTTGGCAGGGGCTAAGCAACTCTGTTGGAACCTAATTCTATAAAAACTATGCTGATTTCACAATTTTATACCCATTCTCATCGACAATGATTGCTTGTTCGTCTGTCAGTGTAATCAATTTGTATTTTTTGCCATACTCATCCATGATCTTTTTATACAAATTAGCATATTTTTCTTTGCCATAATGAGGAAGAATAACAAAGTTTACTAATCCAAGGCCATCTGTTGATTGTAAGTGAGGTGCTTTGGAAGGATCATCTAGTAATGCAACTGGTTGGATGGATATACCTGCTATTGCTGCCCCTGCACTTCCACCGATATAGACAATGCCTTTTTCAACAAGTTCATTTATTACCTCAGTAAATCCACTTTCTTGTGCTTTTTCAAGTAAATAAAACGTGTTCCCACCTGTGAGATAGAGTGCATCAAAGGTTTTTAATTCATCAAAGAGCTGGTCTTTCTTTTTTTGTTTAATATCATATTCAATTAATTGGAATCCCATTGCAGCTAGTTTTTGTCTATCTTCTTCAACAAAGTATTTGTTGTCGTATGGGTCAGCAGCGGTGGTAATAAATGCGATTTTGTAATTTGATGGGTTCTTTGGAAGAACATCAGTAATTGCACCTATTCCTTTGGAAAGAAGTAACAACGTTTTCATGTATTGCAATTATAACAGGTTCGAATCTGTACACGGGTGTATAAAATTTCAGGCTAAAGTCGTAGCAGGGGTTGAGCAACTATGTTAGAATTTGTTATGTGTATTTCTTGGTAGAGTAATGTGTAAAAATTTGCTACTATGGAAAAATGGAAGTTGCATTTTCAATCCTCTTAGACTCTGCTGGTTATAATCTTGTTCGGAAATATCAATTGAAAATTCGACAATTGTTTCAAGCTAAGGAAACACTTTTACTTGAGCCTCACTCGACAATTAAATACGCATTTGAAACAAATAATTTTGAAGGGATAGAAAAATATTTTGATGACGTAGCACGAACAACAGAAGTATTTGAAATAGATATAGATGGCATTTCTGCCTTTGAAGAAAATACTGTGGTATTTCTCAATATCGCTAAATCGGAACAATTAACCAATATGCATCTAAGAATACTTATGGACTTAAAGCAAAATTTCAATGCTTCACAAGCAGAGTTTGAAGGGCCATCATTTCATTTCCATATAACCTTGGCATATAAAGATATTACGAAGGAGACCTTCAAGAAGATTATGGAACATTTCAAAGATGAGAATACACAGGTAAAGCTTGCAGTGAAACAGTTAGGCTTGTGGGTAAGAATAGCTCCAGAAGATAGGTGGTTTCTCTATAAAATCTCAAGCCTTTCACAACATCAGTAAATACATCAATCTGTATCCATAGCAGGGGCTGAGCAACTATGTTGGAACTTATTATAGATATAATTTTGCTTACAAAATGCTTTATAATTAACCTATGCCAGGAGAAGCTGATATGCCAGAAGGAGCTGATATACGACATGTTATATCAGATGAGAAAGTAGAGCCGGACAATGTGCCTCCTTTTGTAAGAGCACTTACTGTTGATTATCCAGATGAGGCTGAAAGACTTAAGGGAGCAATTCCAGAGTGGTGTAAACAAGTTAATGCTAATCTTGGAGTTGAAAACGTTGCAGAAAGTATTCTTGAAACTACAGATTATATTTCAAGACAAGAAGAAGGAGAGTTTGTTGAAGGGATAGCAAGGGAAGTAGCCGAGCTTTTGGATTCTGAAGAAAAGATATACTTCGTTCAGCACGGCACAGATGCAAGAAGTGGAAGGTATTTTTTTGATCAGATTAAAAACCTAATACCAGAAGAATTAAGAAGTAAAATTCAGTTAGAAAGCAGTTTTTTTAAAATATTTGAGGCAGGTTCAACTCCTAAGCATTTCTTTTTTGTTGATGACGCAATAAACTCAGGGCAACAAGCTAGTGAGGCCTTGGGTCACCTAGCTTTTGTTGCTCAACAGGCAGGAGTAAGCGAATCAACGTCAGTACATGTGAGGGCATTACGCGCAACAGACAGTGGAAGTGAAAGAATTGCAGGTTTAGATAGTGCTTTTCCTGGTGCAACGTGGGATATTAATGCCAAGCGAATGCCCACTGTTGGAAATGCTTTAACAAAAAATAATGCAGAGTCTTTAGCCAATCATCATCTTTTGTTACCAAGTCATGCTTTACCAGATACCACTGCTACACTTGGTATTTTTTATCATAGACTACAAGATAATTTGCCTGCAATGTATACATCTGCAGAAAACGGACTCTTTCAGAATACTTTAATGCAACCATATCCTCTTAATAACTAATCCTTAAGAATTAAAGTTACTAGTTTGAATCGTTACAGAAAGAACTGTTTAATGCAGTTTTTTGAGTCTGTGGGTTCCCACTCTTGGGGTTAAATGGCTTCCAACCTCGTGTTACAGACAGTCTTTTGTAGTGAGAGTTACATGGTGGTAAGCTAGCTTGGCACTTTTTCTTTAATGTATTTTCAAGCATTTTATGGATTCTTTTCCAGCCTGCTGTACTTTTGAAGTATTGTTCACAGTTTATTGCATCTTGTTTGTTTTGGAAGGCAGAGTAGGAAATTAGTTCGTAAGGTATATAAGGCTTGGTCGCTTTATTTGCACCATCATTGTGAGATTTCAATCTAGTTTTTAAATCTGGTGTATAGCCCAAATAAAGTTTGCCATTTTTGAGACTGCGGAGGATGTAGAAGTAATACTGATTATTCCTGGAGGGTGAATTAGGATTGCACCTTTTCCTTTATGATACTCTTAATCATTTCTGACACTATTAAATGTTTCTTCCGAAATGCTTTGCCGGATCCACTTTTTAGATATAACTCAAATTGTAGTGCTTGTGATTTAGTAAGGAAGGCGCAGTAGTAGACAAGTCTTAATGGACGGAACGGTTTGGTTGAGATATTCTTTCCATCCTGATGATCTTTAACTCGTTGCTTTAAATCACTTGTAGAACCCGTGTAATAGTCTTTGTTAGAAAGTTTAAGGATATAGGTGTAATACATTGTGATGCTCCCTCCTTCGCGTAAAGCTACGGAGGGCCAACTTCGTAGTCCTTTTACTCAACTTTATCTATCAATAAAGCTAGTTGTGTTGGAGCTTGCCCAACGAAGCCTTGGCGAAGTTGGGCAGGGCTTGACCGAGAAACTTCGAACTTTATGGCACGAAGTGAACTCATACGACATCGAAAAACTGTATCGAGCCTTTAATCTTCTGCCTCATTTAACTCAATAGAATTTAATTTTTTAACTAATTTGTCAAACTGTGTTTTTAATTTTTCCGTTTCTTCATAAAATTCTTTATTCACACAATTAGGATGATAATTTTTATAAAAATCTTCTAAGATACCAATACAATAGTTAGCTCCATCCAGCATAATCCCTAATCTTTTGGATAATGCACCCTCTTGTTCGTAGAATGCTGTGGCAATTCGAGCATAACGCTTTTTTTGAAAAACAAAAGTCCGCTGAGCTATTCTCTTAGGGTTAAAGTGACTGGCTAAATTAGATAATGTGGCTAGATGCTTAACGAGTTTTCTATCGGATTCAATACGCTTATCAATATGTTTTTGTCTTAGCTTTTCCTCTTGGAGAAGTTTATTGATGACCTCAAATTCATTATTTTCCGCTACATTATTAATGAATCCTAGTCCTTCCATTACGTTTCTAAAAATAGAATAAGAATCTGTAGCTGCTCCCCAAAAACCGACACGAATACTCACTATGAAGCTCGATAGTATCTCTGGAAATAGAACCTCAAATACATCAAGACTTTCCTTATTGCAATCATCAGCATCAGATGTAAATTCGTTTCGGTTGAGAGAAAGCTCAATTATATTTTGTAAATATGAATAGGCTTCATTATTGTTGTTAACATGCGCATCAAAGGCTCCGTCTTGTAATGCAAAAACTTTTCTTATTGAAACCTTACCTTGTTTCTTATGGATCATACAAGCTTTATTCTCCTTTCTGGAAGGCATCTGTTTTTTTAGATGTCCTTTGTATAGCTGAATCTATAGCAATATCAGCTACTTTAATAAGCATATTAAGAACATCTTGAACTTGCTCATCTGTATAGAGCTCAGATCTCTTTCCTAATAGCTTTCTAGCCCGTTCTATAGTCATCTTCCTTTCCTCACAGTGTCCGCTAGGTCTTCTTCCATTGTCATAGTACTGCTTAGCGCCGGATCAGGTGGCGTTAATTGTTGTGTGTCATCTGTAGGTTGTATAGGTTGATTCTGATCTGAATTATTTGGTTGCTGCGACGGTTTATCATCTTCAAAAAAAATAACTATCACCTCCTACTAAAAACTGTAATGCCATTAATAAAATACCTATGGCAGTTAAGATCGATGCATTATTTGCTGTTCCTGCCACACTCTGAATTATCTTTTCATTATCTTTTCATTATCTTTGTAGTCTTCAATCCAATTAGCAAGAATTTGATCCTGTGTTTTTTCAGATGGTTGATGTAGAAATTTCTTTCTTAATTCTTCAGGGAATGGGCTTAATTTTAGGTTTTTTGGCCTAATTTCCAAAAGCGCAATAAGTGTTGAAATTACTACTAAAAAAAGGCTAATGAAGGTTATAGAGTGAATTGGGAGATTGTTTCCAGTTTCAAAGATTGCCGTTATAAATATAGCGTTAAATCCAATAAGGATCTGCAGTCTGGTATTCAAGTGGTTAATTGACTCAAATTGGTAATGGAGTTTAGTTTTTGTGGCATCATAAATTAATTGTAACGAATTTTTTTCCATATCATTAATTCATCCATGGCAATAATACTAGTGAAATTAACCAAAAAGCTGCTGCGATCACGAAATTAACGATAGCAATTCGAATACTAATCATCTTTTTATTTGCGATTGTTGAGTTAATGTAAACTTGACTATTAAGTTCATCTAGTGTCATCTCCTCAGACATGCTTTTAAAATTATTATTAAATTCCTCTTCCTTTATTTGGGCTATGCTTGCAAAGAAAAACAATGACGGTTTTCGGATAGTTATGTCTGGAAAAAGAGTTCTAAATGAATAAATCATTGACTTGATGATAAAAAAAATGAAGAGGAAAATTGAGAAATACAAAATTATTTCAACAAGAAAAATATTTTTCTTGAGCAATATATTTTTAATTTCAGTACCCTTCGTGGCAAGAAACGCCACCAGTGCTATTTGAAATGTAATTACGAAGCCAATTTTGGTGTCACTATTTGCAATCCATTCATTGACGCGCTGCAAATTGTTTTCTGCGAGTTCTACTTTATTATTAATGGAAATTTTTTGAGGCTTCATATTTTACAATCGGCCTGCCCATTGATAAATGGTACCCAGATCTACGTTTTTACTCGGAATCCAAATGCAGTCATCGTTTTTCAGGTTTGGCGCCATAAAATCAAAAACATTTTGAGATACGAAGACTCCGCTACCATAATCAGCTAACTTGGATGCTCTATTCATTGCGACTCCTGTCCAGACAAGGTCATTATTATCAGCCCCTGTTTGACCAACTTTACCAACAAACATTTGTCCATAATCTACTCCAATGCCAAAATCGAAAGAATAACCTATCGTGTTTTCGATAAGCGGATTTATAGAATTTTGGAGCACATCTTCCATCATTTGTGCAGTTTCGACCGCGATTGATCTCTGACGCTCTTCATGTAAGTCGAAAACAACACCAATACGATCTCCAGCAAAAGTTCGTATCCTGCCTTTCCTATAACGGGCTACTGCGACAAGTGCAGCATGAAAAATTTTATATATTCGAAGTGCTGTTACTGCATCATGATTTTCTAATATTTGTGAGGATTTTCGCATATCAACATGCAGAACAGAAGTCGTAATTATTTTAGCTTCGTTATTTGCCACCTCTGAGACTGCAGGAACTTTTCGTGCTTTAACCAGCTGCACATTCATATTCAATAAGCTTCGGGTTTGAGTTTGTATCCTGCTTATTAGCTCTGAGCGGTTTTTTGGAGGGAGTGGAATAATCTTTAGCGGAACTCCTTTAGGCTTAGGAGGAAGAGGCGGTAATCCAAAAAAATCAATTAATGGCGACTTTGGCGCCGGAGGCAACTTCAGCCGTCCATTGAGGACAAATTCCTTAAGTAAATCATTATTTCCTGCCATATCATCTCCATCTTATTTGCTAAATACTATCATACGTTTTTGTCGGATGCAAACTTATTTGAAGCAAGATATATGAGATAATACTTTCACATAATGGATATAAATAAAGTTGCGCAGAAATTGAAAAATTTGGTGGAAAATGATGAATTTATTAACGAGATGCACGTTGGATATCCTCAAGTTTCTCTAAAAGGTAGGCCTTCCGTAATGACAAAAAGTGTGGTCGGAAAACTACGTACTGCTTTTCTGATGGGATGTAGTGATAGAGAAGCTTGTGCTTACGCACAAATTAATAAAGATACATTGTATGATTTCCAGAAGAAGAATCCGGAATTTTCCGACCAGAAGGAGCTTTGGAAGCAAAATCCGATTCTGAAGGCAAGAATTACTGTATTTAAATCTCTTAATCAACCAAAAATAGCTATGTGGTATCTTGAGAGAAAAAAGCCGGAAGAGTTCTCTCTCCGGTATCATACTTCTCAGTCGTCTACACAATTAACGATTCAATATGTAATTCCAAAAACCAATTATGAAGACATGGCTAAGAAAGCTGAAGAAGCGTTGAATTTGCAGGAGAGTGAGGGGAAAATGCTTGGTAATTTAAATTAAAAATTAAAGAGATCCTTTACTTGAACGTGAAGTCCACGTGATAGCTTTATCAAATACCTCACAGTTGTATTAACGTAGCCATTTTCAATTTTCGCCAGATACGACACATTAATATGTGCTTTATCAGCTAAATCTTCTTGAGTCATGTTGGCTTTCTCTCTCAATACCCTAATCGTTTCACCTAGCAACTTGCGTTCTCTCTGAAATGGATTGTCTTCGGAATATCCTCGCATGAGGTAATTATTCGAGAAGTAGCACTATATTACCATTCCATATATGGAAACTTTCTGATATAATCTCATCAATGAATAGTTCGAAAAAATGGTATCAAAAATCATTCGGTATTATTGCGCTGCTAATTCTTTTCTTTCCTGCAGGGTTATTTTTGATGTGGAAATACGCGAATTGGAACAAGTACATCAAAATAGGTATTACAGCCGTATTTGCGCTATTCCTGCTTACTGGAGCAATTACAGATGATAACAAGGAGCAAGGCACTGCTACTCCAGCAGATACAACAGTCAACAAACCGGAAGAAAGACCAACCGAGAAGCCGAAACCGACTGAATCAGCTCAGCATGAGTTAAAAGCAGATATAAAGTTCAGTGAGGATGCATATCTGATAACAAATGAGGACGGAAAAGTTTGGATTGATTGCAAGCTAGAAATGAATTCAGGAATCATAAGAGGTGGATATGTATACAATACAGAGCTTATAGACACGGACAAGCCAGTTATTATCCCTTTCAGAGAATTTACTAAAGGTGATGGAACTCGATTCAACTCAGATGCCACAAAGCCACAAAGTCTATCTATTTCTTGCGCTGATGTAGGAGGTTCTGGAAAACGTGGCTTTGGATACTTTGGAGCAAACTAACCTCTTTACTACTCATATTACAAGTTCTTGATTTTAACTCTTGCATGATCGATAGGGGCGAGAGTATATTCATCAATATATTGAGATGAATATGGCTAATCTAATTAATGAATTCCAAACTGCTGTTTTGGGTATAAAGAATATAATTGAAGAAGTTAAGAATACTGATTTGTCTAAAGCTATCGGTTCTCCGGATGAGCAAATACTTGCGATACTAAATAAACCATCTCAGCATAAAGCCACAAGCTTCAAACAGATACCCGTTAGACGAGAATTAATTACAACTATGTTGACACATAATTATTTCTCTAAAAAACAAGTTAAATTGCTTAAAGCCCTTATTAATAAACCGCTTAGCAAAATTGATATTAAAGTAAAAATTGGAAGCAAGAATGTACCAAGTTTGGTACGTGATACAAATAAGCGATTAAAAAAATATGGATTACACTTGCAGGTCAAAATTGAGTCATGTAGGGTCAACAAAATGAAAGGTTTCTACAAGCTTTTAATTTCTCCAATTCCTTTTAGCTAATTTTCATAATTCTAGCTTTAAAAACGCATATTCCCTTAAAAGTTCCTTATAATCCTATTTTCATCTGAATTCATTTTCGCATTTTGCGTTTTTGAAATCGCATATTATTTATTTCAAAATAACATCACTATAAAAATTAGTAGTTATGGAAATTGAGATTAATAATCAAACAATACAGAAGTTACGCTCCACGTTTTCTCCTCAACTTAAAAGGGCATTATCACAGCCGGAAGTCAAAGAAATTTATCTTAATCTCAAGGGTTTCGCTCAAACACTTCTCAAGATGAAAATGGAGGCAGCAAAGAATGAGAAATGATACTTATAAAACCAGCTTATACTCTGCAGCATGTATTTACATGTATGGTATTAAGCTTATAAATGTTGAGCGTGATGGATATTCCTACATTTATACTTTTGAAAACAAAAAACTTTGTGAAGTCATAGTAAGTAAATTTAACGAGCAAAGCTTAAATGGAAATATTACAGACTTTGTGAGTGCAATTCTAGATCTTGAGATAGAAGTAATGGAAAGGAATATATAACATGAACCTCGACAATGAATGTTTCGTAAAAGATATCTATGCAGCTTCATTTCTCCTAGTGTCCGGAAAGAGATTATTAAGGTTACAAAAAGAAAATAGCTACTATTGGTTCGTATTTGAAGGAAAGAATGAATCTGAGGAGCTGCTTAATGTTTATTGGCAAGGAGATGGAGCAGTAAAACCACGAATATATGCTGATGCTTGTAGGACGTTGAAGGATCGAGTTTTTGCACAAAGGTAAAAGATGGAAAATAGATGGATAAAAAGTCTCACTTATTTTTACAACTTTGGCATACAGCCATAAGAGAAGGTGTATTGGCAACGCTAGGTGCAACAAATCTTCATACTCTTATCGGATTAGCCTATTTTATGAATGAACAAGGTGAATGTTATCCCTCTGAATCTCGTCTTATGTCACTTCTAGGACTGAGTGACGTCTCTTCAGTAAGCGACAGAATCACTAAATTAAGGAAAGCTCAATGGAATAATAAACCTGTTATTCAGGTAAAAACGGGAGAAAGAACTAAAGATAAAAGTGGAAAATATAAATGGGGAAATAATTATTACAAGCTTAATATGGAGATTATCAGTATCTTTTCGGGATGGCAAAATAACCAAACGGAAACTTGAAGCTAATGCATGGCGTGTTTCCGATACGGAAAAAGACCAAGTAAACAATACTCAGATTATTAACGATACTTTCAAATATACGATTTCAATTAAGAAAGAGTTCGAAAATGGTTATTGAAACTTCGAACCTCATTCTTTATGATGGTTTGAGATTTAGATGAATATGAAAGCTGCATTATATGCTCGGGTAAGTTCCCGAGAACAAAAAGAAGGCTATTCCCTAGAGGCTCAGATTAAGCTAGGAAGAGAATATTCTGAGAAACAAGGAATAGAGTTAGTAAGAGAATTTGCGGTTGCTGAAAGTGCGAAGAAAAGCGGAAGAGAACAATTTGAGCAAATGATTACCTTCTTGCGAGATAATCCAGATATAAAAGTTATTATCTGTGAGAAAGTTGATCGACTACTTAGGGGTGATCTTAAAGATCGAGTAGCACTCGATGATCTTCTCAGAGAGAACGATAAAGAAATTCACTTCATAAAAGAGAATATTATCTTGAGCAAAGACTCAAAATCCTTTCAAAAGCTATATTATGGAATCCAAGCAGAGTTTGCTCGATTTTATCTGAATAATCTTTCAGACGAGGTTAGGAAGTCTTACGAAATAATGGTTGATGATGGTAAATATCCACATCCGCCTCCAGTTGGCTATAAAGCGAAGCTTGAAAATCACCTCTCTGTAGCAGATCCGGATAGAGCAGGTTTTATACCCAAAGCATTTCAATTAGCTTCTACTGGTAACTATAGTGAGAAAGCAATAAGTGACCTTTTATATAAGGAAGGCTTCAGAAGTCGGACTGGTAAGCAAGTCGGAAAATCTGATATTGGAGGCATCTTGCATAACCCTTTCTACTATGGTGATTTTAGGTGGAAGGGAGAACTAAAAAAAGGAATTCATCAACCGCTGATACCTAAAAGTCTATTTGATAGAGTGCAAGAAGTGCTTTCTCCTCGAGGAAAGAATAAAGGAGTTAAACATCGATTTACTTATGCTGGCGGACTATTAACGTGTGGTTATTGTGGTAATGGGATCACAGCAGAAACTCAGAAGGGACACGTATATTATCGTTGTACAAAGCCTAAGGGTGCAAAGAACTGTCCTCAAAAATATATTCGGGAAGAAACAATAGAAGAGCAATTAAGAGCCATAGTGAAAGCGATTAGTCTCAATTCGGAAACAGTAAATCTTATTAAGGACATACTGCACCAAAGCCATGATGAGGAGCAGGAATACCATAAGCAATCTCTTGAGGCTCTACAAAGCCGGTACAGTGCCATTAAAGCAAAGTTAGATAAACTTCTTAATGTGTACATTGACGAAGGTATTAGTAAGGAGATTTATACAGATAAATCACAAGAACTTGAGAAGGAAAGAAATGAAATTAATAGTCAGATTAACAGACATAAGAATGCGGATAAAGAGTATTTTGAGCAGGTAGAAAATTTTCTAGAAGTAGCATATCAAGCTCCGGCTTTATACAAGGGTTCGAGTACAGCATTAAAGAGAGAGTTTCTCAGGTTTATCGTCTCGAACCTCATTTTGAAGGATAAAAATGTCATTCCTAGCTTCAGATTACCCTTTAGTTTACTAGTAGAGTATAAAGAAAATGAAAACTGGCAGGGGTGCACGGACTCGAACCGTGAAAAGCAGTTTTGGAGACTGCTGTGATAACCATTTCACCACACCCCTAGGTAGTCATCTAACTAATATCTAACAAAGGTAAGCTCTATTCTAACGCATTGTGACTAAATTCTCCAGTATTTTTGTCCGTGCAATTTTTTTTAACTTTGCTATAATATTTTTATGGACGATTTAAAAGGAATCTCGGATGCACCTCTTGACCCTCGGGATATACATGTTATAGCATCTGGACTAATTTCTGGACTTACAAATGCAGTGAAGGGATGGAAAATAAAAAAAGAGCTGACGTATGAAGGCAAAACATACCGAAATTACAGCATAACTATCGCTGACCCCAACATCAATGCAGGGGCAATTTTTACACAAGTACAACTGATTTATGATAATCCTGACTCTGGTAATCCAATCGGAGGGAGCTTGACGGAAACGGCACCTGATGCAAATGGTTCATTACGCGAATATCATTTTGTGGCAAACCTACAAACAGGTACTGAATCTGAAATAAGGTATGTTGAATATCCTTATCGTCAAGAAGAATCTGGTCAACCATTGGTAAATACAAAAGCAGCGGTTTCTACAGCTGAAAGTATGATTCAACGCCTTCCTCAATCTGATTAACTTCACTCTACTGGGAACACAAAGGGGATTATTTGAGCTTATCGTTTTCTTTATGGTCTGTAACTTTTCTACAATGTTTACAGAATTTTTTTAACACCAATTTCTCAGGAGTTTCCATTTTATTTTTCTGCGTGATGTAATTTCTGTTTTTACAGATCTGACACACAAGTCCGATTTTGATACGATGTTCGCCCTTTTTTGCCATACGAGTAATTATACACTATTTGAGGCAGGAATAAAATAGTAGAGCCGGCTATGGGAATTGAACCCATGATCTAGTCATTACCAATGACTTGCTCTACCACTGAGCCAAGCCGGCGATGTTATAAACGATTTGACTATTTTACCATTTTTTTCATAAGGCTGCTAGCAATAGTCTTTGGGGTTGCTCAAGCTCGCTGCGTTTGCTAAAATCGAATATACTTATTGCCGACATAGCTCAGTGGTAGAGCAATGCTTTTGTAAAGCATGGGTCGGGGGTTCAAATCCCTCTGTCGGCTCAAGTTAGTTATAATAAAAGCTGGATTGGCGGAGTAGTCAATCGCACCTCGCTGTAGACGAGGCGGCCTTCGGCCTACGGGAGTGCAAATCTCTCATCCAGCACCAATCAACTTTTTATTCACTCTCTTTAAAGAAGTCATCTTTTTGTAATTCCATCAGGTAGCTCAGATCTTCTTCTTGCGGAATTTGTATCGTTCTTTTATACCTAAAACCGGCCTTCTCATATGCTCTAATAGCCCGTTTATTCGTCGGTTCAGGATCGATTATGCAAAGTTGTATTGTTTTGTCCGCAAATACAATTTCTTTGAGAAATTGTCTTATCATCAGTCTGCCAAAGCCTTTCCCTATATATTCAGGATTGCCGATGAATAGATCAATACCAGCAACACCTTCATTATATCCAGTAGCATCACGGAATTCCGGCCAGTCCCGGGTTTTATACCATTGAATGTAACCGACAGGATTATTGTTGTACCATGCGATAAAACCGTCAGTCGGTTCGTTAATTTCTTTAAATGAATAGCGTTTGGTAACTTCAGCTAGGGTATTTTTTTCATTTTTATCGTACCATTCATGCACATGCGTTTCATTGAGCCATGTGGTTAGTAAGGAAAAATCCTGGGGCCGCAACGGTTTAAACGAAAGATGATCTGTATAAAACATACATTTATTGTACCACCGAAGAGATTAAATATTATAGAAGTTAGACAACTATCAATTACCTGCTATTGCACAGGTTTGAGTGCTTTGTTGAAATGAGATAAGTTCAGTGCTCTTATGATATGGGACTGGTTGGAATTTTTCCCGGGCTTCAATTAGGAAGGTTATTTATCCCGACTCGTCGAAATAAAAATCCACCTCGTCCCCATCCTTCGCCAAGGCTTCGGAGGGTACCTCAGGATTTATGAAATTGTAGAGAAAAATAATACAACCAATTCCAATATCAAAGAGCATGGATAGTATATTTCCCGTGCCGTGAAAAGTCAAGATCTTGACAAGCATTTGGGGGCGATTCTTACATGATTGCTAATGTGTGAGCGTGGAATACACTTTTTTTGTCCGTGCTAATGGGTTGTTAGTAGCACTCGGGGTAATTCATGAGTACCTTATATTTTTATAATAAATTCTTTGGTAGCATTCATTCCTACAAAAAAAGTGTATTTTCACGTTCTCTTTAAGCTAAGGTCAAACTTAAATTTAAAACCCCAACAGAGTCAGTGAAGAAGTGATGAGGGTGGAGAGAAGAGAGGATAGTGAGAAGGGGCCGATTGGGAAGTAAAAAAGTATGACCAGTATCATGATCCCTAGACCCCCATTTCCAATTGCAAGGTAGGCACCCGCTGTTCTTTCTGGAAGCAGTAATGCAAAAAGTTTGGAGCCGTCAAGGGGAGGTATGGGAAGCAGATTAAGAATAGCCAAGAGTAAATTCCATTTGACAAAGGTGGTAAGTATAAAACCAAGAAGTCCGCTGAGCGCAATTTCATTAAAGCCACTGTTAGGAAAGAGAGCATGTATCATCAGGGCTGCGGTAATTGCGAGGAGAATATTGGTAATCGGTCCAGCAAGAGACACAAGTGCCAAATCTTTGATTCCGTCACGGAGATTAAAAAGATCCACAGGGACAGGTTTGGCTCCGCCAAAAATAAAAGTACCGGCAGATCCTAAATATGTCATGAGCGGGATAAGAAGTGTCATAAATGGGTCAATATGTGGGATGGGATTGAGGGTGATTCGCCCAAGAATTTTGGCTGTAGGATCGCCAAGCCGGTAAGCCACATATCCATGCGCGATTTCGTGTAGGATGGAAGAGTAAATTAATATTAAGATGCTAATGATAGGTAAAAGTAAGTCCATAAAAAAATAACCCAATAAACTAATAACCCAATAAACAAATCAATGAAAAATGATTTAATGCAGAATTATTGATTTATTTTGCATTAGATAATTGATTGGTAGTATTTGTATATTGGGTTATTACCAGCTTGAGTTAAAGCTGGTTCTATGATATCATATCTTTTATGGCAATGAAATGTATGAACTGTGGCAAGGGAGTTATGTATGGGCACAATGTGTCTCATTCCAAACGCCGCACACAAAAAATCTTTAAACCCAATCTTCATAGCGCTCGAATCTCAACGAGTAATGGCTTTGTCCGGCTAAAGCTGTGTACAAAATGTCTCCGAACCATCAAAAAAGTTCAGGAAGAAAAGCCTGAAGAGACTCCCACAAAAGAAGCCACACTAATAACCGCATAGTATTTTAATTCATTAAAATCACAACAGTAAGAAGTTTTGCAAAAAGAGTTTTTAAAGAGAAAGAGGGTTTCAAAAATCCGCAAGTGGATTCCATACTTCTTCAGGTTGCGTGTCAGTTCTTCCCGTTTCGGCAGAAGTTGCGCCGAAAGTCAGGCTGTCTGTCGTTTGCCCATCCAAATCTGCTTCTGGAATTTCAAACATTCCACCAATAGTTGCATCCAATGCATCAGCGGTGCCATTTACTGAACCTTTCATATACATTTATCTTAACACAATAGGCACAAATTGTCAAGTATTAAGGCCTGTAGTATAATCACTATTAAGACAATATTTTTTTAATAACATCATGCATTTCTGGGTAGCCGTTTATAAAATCCTTCACAGTAACTGGATTTTTTCCTTCCATTTGAATGTTCTTTTCTGGTAAAAACTTTATTATTTTTTGAGTCTCTATCCCACTCACCCCGGGGGAGTCATGGCTTCCACTACGTTGCAGCCTGCCACCCCCGGGGTGGAGAGAAAGGCGAGTCCACACTACCGGCCAGGGATAGTACGCACGGATCATTCGGTCGAGTCGGATTGCGTCAGGGGGATTTTCGAGATCAATAAAGCTGTCTGATTTTTTCATAAAAGATGTCTGAGATGCCTGGGCATCAGGTTGTTTTTTAGGGGTTATTTTTTTCGTAACAATTGCATTAATTACGTCGACAGTAAGTTCACCACCAAGTTTATTTAACTCTTTCAAGAGCGAATCAGTTGTCTCTGATGTTTTTAAAGTATATTTTTTTTGTGCATAGATATCACCTGCATCGACTTTCGAAGACATGCGAATAATAGATACACCTGATATTTTTTCTCCTGCAAGAATTGCAAATGGAGCAGGCGCTGGGCCACGGTATTTGGGAAGTAGTGAATGGTGGACGTTTAAGGGTGCATAGTTAGGAACGTTCAGTATATCTTCAGGCAAGATTAATCCGTAATCTTCAACTACGAAGAAGTCAGGCCGTAAGGCTTTTATTTTTGAAATAGTTGATTCATTGAGGGTGTTACTTGTGAGAAAAGGAATATTTTGCTCTAAGGCAAAAGATTTGAGGGGGCTTGGAATCAAACGACCTTTTTTATCAGGCCTGTCGTTGATGGTGACTATAAACGCAATGCCCAGTTTTTCATGAAGAATTTTTGCGCCGATGAGAGAGTAAGATGTGTTACCGAAAAAAATTATTCGCATGGTATTTAGTATTTTGTATCTAGTATTTGGTATAGCTTTAATACTAAATTTCTATTTCATCAAACTCTATTTCACCCTTCTTATTTTTCGATGAGTGGTAGAGTTGGCTTTTTTGTTCAAGCACCCGTTTGGGAAATAAAACTCCCTGAAGGTGATCAAATTCGTGTTGGATGATGATGGATAAAAAGCCATCGAACTTTTTTTTATGTTTGGCACCTTTTTCATCCTGATAAGAAAGTACAACACCATATTGTCTTTTGACGACACCCCAAACATTGCGCAAGGAAAGACATCCTTCTAACTGTACCCCTTTATCAATTTTGGCCTTTTCTTTTCCTTTGGCTGTTTTTTCGTTCTGGGTTGAGGGCTGCTTTGTATCAGCGGGCGCGTCGAAAAATTCTTCAATGACGGGATTGATAAATGTCAGAAGAGGAGAGCGGGGGGACTGTCTGATAAGAAATATCTGAAGAGATTTGCCAATTTGTGGCGCAGCCAAACCAACACCTTCAGGATCTCGAGCATTCCCGAGTGTCTCTTCCATATCTTTGAGCAAAAGATGGATAGTTTTATCTAATTTTTCAACCGGCTTTGCCTGTTGAGTCAAAACCGAATCCGGCGCTTGAACAATTCTCATAAGTCAGGAGTTTGATACTGTAAATTATAGCATATGAGTAGGGGAAAATGAGAATTTTTTAAAGAAAACAGTCAAAGCGCCTTTAAAAACAAGGAAAAAGGAAAACAAGAAATCGGTTCAATTTATTGTTGTCGATTTTTTACAACAGCTATTATATTATATAACGCAATTTCTTTGTTAAAAAGAAATTAGTTTTATGCAACAACTTGAAGCAAGGAAATCCCGATGTTCGAAGCTATATTCCATACTGTGTTAGAAGTTTAAATTAATATGGACTCACTGTAAAAATAGTATCCCTTGCTATATACGCTCCTAATATTGAAATGTTTTTTACCGCGTCAATTCTTCCATACGCAGGATCCTCAGATGATCTTTGAGGAAGCCCTGCTGTAAATAGTAATCTCTCAGTAGTTTCTGCGCTTTTTTCATCTCTTGATTGAAACTCAATATTTCCTCCACAAAACCTAGGGACTGCATCATATAAATATAAAAATTCCGGAGCTAATTCTAGAACAGGTGCTTCAAGTGGTCCTACTACAGTGAAAATTTGCCTCATATCCGCAAAAGGCTTCTGCACATATAGTGGGACAGATGATTGATCAGGATCCTGTTTTTGCAGGTCAGGAAATTTTAAAATAAACTCTGCAGACTCCATATTTGCAGGTAGTGAAAATGTTTCAAGATTTCTCAGAACAAGATTTACTACTTCATCGGGATGCGGTAAGCTATTAATTCCTTCGCTTTCAAGCCTTTGGATATAACCCATCTGAGCGGCAACTAATAACCTCATAGTTTCATTAAGATTTGCCAAAAATCTTGGCTGATACGATTCGAAATCCTCGTAAATTATATGTTTTCGACGTTTCTTAGAACCTTTTTTAGCATCATTTTCTTTTTGCTCACGAACCAAATTACCAAACTCAATATTTACCTCGTGAGTTGCAGTTAAAAGGGAATAATACTTATGTTCCGGGCCTTTTCTTTTTATAGAATCAAAAAAATCAGAAGCCTGTTGTTTAGTCCAATATACACCAGTAATCATGAAAACGTGATCTTGTCCCTGATAACGAGCATCTATCTCCTCACAGATATAGGCGTCATTATGCGGCACATCTTTGGCAGATGGAATCAAGGAATTTCCTTTCAAATTATTTTCAAGGGAGGGTAAAATTCCTTCTGTAATTCTTGCAAAAGCAAGGTGGGAAAGTGCTCCTCGAAGCGCTTGATGCATACCTCTGACAATCTTAAGTCGCGCCCCAACCGGACTGTTATTAAATCCTTCTTTGATTCCTTCTTCACTTTTACCCTGTAATTTAGGAATTTGATTCGTTGCCAAATCAAAAAAAAGCTGTTTCTTTATATCATCTGTCTGTCTTGGATTATCGACAAAAGCTTGGGAGGCTTTTACAATAATCGCACGACGTCTTTTTTTCTTTCCCGAATCTTTCTCTTCTAGATCTATAGTTGTAGATCTAGCTCTGCGACCTTCTTTATCCATTTTATTCCACGCTATTATTCGACTGCATTATACAATTTAATTGAAAGTAAATCCAGATGAAGGAATATATTTAGTTTAAATCTGACTCTCGTGACTAACGATGAGAAATGAACGTGGTATATCCTATAGGTGGTATATAAATATAATGTTACACGAAGCGCTCTTTTTTCTGTTAAATCAATATAATCTATATTGTATATGCTAAATGGTCGTCATATTACGACAACTCTATTGACATATGCTGCTAAGCAGGGTATTATTTGAATGAAAGGAGGTGATTATATTATGCCACCAACAATGCAAGAACGTGGAATAAGACCAGCAGCGGCTGAATCGAGATTTAAATTAAAAGAAGTAATAAAAAGTTCTGGGACAGGGACTGAAAATTTTAAACCAGGGAGTATTACAGTGTTTGAAGAAAGCGCTTCTAGACTTGACAGAACAGGTTTATCTAAGACTGTCAACAGAACACCAATGTTTTCTAACCCGAGCGGCAATTAAGTTTTTCCCCTGCTGTAAAAAAACAGTATATAAAAACTTTGTCAAATAAGGAAATCGCCTGACCCACCCGCATATGCAGGTGGGTTACGGCATTTACTACCAGATGAAAAATATTCTCATTGCTTCAGATAGTTTTGATCGACCCTACACCAAACCTGTTGTGGAAGAGCTGACCCGCAGGGGATTTTCTGTAATGGTTTTTGAGGGAGATAGAGTCTCACAATTGTCTGACTCCTTTACTATTAAAATTCTTCATAACGGTAAGGCCGAAATCCGATATAAAGACAGGGTGCTTGATCCTACTCTCGTCGCGGCAGCTTGGCAGCGGAGACCATTTTTCTTTACCAGTAATTTCGATGATCCAGCAAGAAATGAATCATTTGCTGTGCAGTATCGGGGGTTGCTGAGATATATTTGGGATTCGATTCCTGACAAATTATGGCTTAATGCTCCCGCGAATGTAATCCGTTCCGAAGGAAAGTTGTCCCAACTAACATTGGCACAATCTGTGGGATTTGCAATACCTGAGACAGTTGTGAGTAATAATTGGGAAGATATTCTGGCACTTCCAAGCGATTTCCTGACCTTTAAAATGGTAAATGGGCTCCTTCATACGAAAAATGAAACCAAATATCTTACTTCTCAGAAATTCCCTAATAGTTCTGATTCACTTCCTCTGCAAAATGCTCCCTATCCGGGTATTTGGCAATCGTATATTGAAAAAGCACGCGAATGGCGTATTACCGTAGTCGGTGAACAGACCTTTGATGCTGCTATCTATACAACGAAAGAGGCAAAAAATGATTGGCGTGAACATCAAGAAAGCCGGAATTTAGTACAATTCAAAGCCGAGCGTTTCCCTGATAAAGAAAGGGAAAAGTGTTTGAAGTTTATGCAGCAATGCGATCTTAAGTTTGGAGCTTTCGATTTCATTGAGCAACCCGATGGAAAAATATTTTTTCTAGAATTAAATCCTGATGGTGAATACGGATGGTTGCAAAAAGAACTTGGTTTTCCTATCTCTGCCGCCATCGCCTCTGAACTTGCCGCGATTACAAAGCACTAAAGTGCTTTTTCGTTACAGTATCATTTATTTATGTTGCCAGAATCACCATATTCAGAAGCTGAGATTGCTACTATGGCTGCACTGCTCAGGATATCAGGAACAGTAACGACTATAGAGATGATAGGTAATGGAATACATGATTCTGAATTAGATAAAGTCAAACAGGATCCGGCGCATACCTGCGGCAATTGAAGAAATTTTTAGATATCGTACATCTTTTAGAGGTTTGGAATGCTGCAATGGCTGGAATCAAAAAGGGGCCAGCAGAGCCCCATCTGCGAGATAAATTATTTTCATGCATCTCTTAAAGGCCCTATACGATACTTGCATGAGAGTTTTTTACTTATTCTTCCATCCCTTCAAGGCTTTTTTGACTTCTTCATCTTTGGGATCGATCTTTTTTAGAACGAATTCGTAGATCTCGATTGCTTTTTGGTGTTTGTCGGGGTGGATGACTTTTTCGTCTTTGTCAACGGCTTGTTGATGATAAAAGAGTCCTAATGCGACATACGGGTCGCGATAGTCCGGTTTGAGTTTTATGGTTTCTTCAAGCATGGCTATGGCGCGATCCAGATCTCCAACTTGTCCATGCAAGATGCCTTGATTATAAGAAATTTTTGCGTCGTTAGGTGAAAGCTCTTTGGCGCGGTCTATGGCACGGAGGGCTTCTGTGAGGTATTGCTGCTGGTTGGTGGTACTGCTGGATGAAAGTGTATATAACAACCGAACCCTATTTTTCCAATACACTACATTATTTGGGTGAGCTAAGACAACTTCGTCACTGAGGGAGACTGCATTCTGCGCGAATTGTGCTGCATTTTTGTCGTCTTTTTGCGCATAAAGACCAGCTGCGTGTGCACCCATATTAATTGCTAGCTCATCTTTAAACAATGCTTCATCGGGTTTGGCTTTATATGCCTGTAAAAGATACGGTTGCGCCTCATTAAATTGTCCTACTTTGTCGAGGTTGAATCCATATGCATAGGCAATATCTGCTTGGCGGTAGGTGATGAGGCTGAGGTGGAGCCAGAGAGATATGAGAATTAAAAGACCAATAAACGTCCATTGGTAAGGATTGACTTCTTTTGAACTTGCGTCAGAAAAAGAAAAAGTAAGTGTATGATTTTCTTTAAGGAGTCCAAAGAGAATGAAAACAAAAGCAGGAATCAGAAAGAGATAGATATTCGTGATGACGACCGAGAAGCCGAAAAAGTTGGTGATAAGAAGAGAGAGCCAACCGGCGAAGAGGGCAATAGCAAGAAGTGAGAGGTGAGAAGTAAGAGGTGAGAGTTGAGAATGGTTATGTTGTTTGATATAGAGATTTTTATGATGCGTGGTTGGTGGACCTACGGGCTGTGCGTTCTTAAAGAGATATTTGAAAAAGAGAAATGTGAAAAAGGCGATGAAGGCGAGATATGTTCCTAGACCAAATATACCCGTTGTTGTCAGGTAATTCAGGTACTCATTGTGCGCTTTATTGTAGAGATAATCCCATTCGGAGGTGAGGTTGTGAGCTGGGGATTTGTGTTTGTAATACGCGAAAGCAAACGTTTCGACACCAGTACCGAAAATGGGATTTGCCTGCCATGCCGCGATCGCGCCGCTCCAAACATATTGTCTAATAACAGCGGAGTCAGTTATATTAATGCTACCGTGGAAAGCGTCGTAGACATCGCCACCTCCAGCTTGAGCTGATGCTGGTTGAGTTGAGGATGAGGTAGTTTTTGTGGGTTGGGCAGCGTTCATCCCAGGGAGTGTATATCTGTAGAATGAACCAATTGGTCCCCCTAAGATAAAAGTGCACAGGAGAAATGCAACGGTAAAGAATGCAAAGGGGCGGAGAAACTGATTGAGTGTGAATTCTTTTTTGAAGAAGACAACAGCCCAAAAGACTACGTATGCTACCCCGAAACCGATCAAACCTGCTCGTGTGTTGGCAAAGAGGAGATTGATATAGAAAGAAACAGAGAGGAATGCGAAAACCATCAATTTCCAATTGCTAACCGCTAATTTCATATGATTTTCTTTGAAATTATTCAATGCATATCCCATCGCGAGTGGGATGAGTAATGCTAAATATGCGGCGAACCACGCCGGCTGGCCGAGGGTTGAAAATGCTCTAACTGTAGGTTTGAATTGATCAGTCCAACATGCAGTATCGAACGTCCCCCTAAAGACAAAACATGTTGGGTCAGCGCCGAAGTGCGATGGAAAACCCCATAATACGGTTAGAAATCCAGCAGCAAGTGAGACGAGGAGCGTTTTGTAGACATGCTTCAGTTGGAGATTGGAAACAAAAGCGTAATATAAAAGAATATAGCTGATTGTCGAGAGCAAACCGCCGTTAAATCGTGAGTAAGATCCCCACCACGAGACTTGCTGATCAAGACTGAAAAGGGTTGAGATAATTTGCGAAGCGAGAAAAAGCATAAGCAGTATATCAAGCGGAGTCCGTTGAATAAGAATTTTACGCTCAAGAATCATCTTTGATCCCCACGCTGTTGCAATAATAATTGTTAAACCAAAAGTAAGCCACATTTTATTTAATTCAAAAAGCTCAGAAGTATCCCCAGCGAATACAAGTGGTACGAGGAGGAAGAGGGAGTAGAAAGAGTACTCGATGATTTTGTTGCAATAAGAGATAAATTTCATTGATTTGTTTATTGGGTTATTCATTTAAATGCTATCATATTGGCAAAACTTGAGCAAGCAACATTTAGTTTACATAAATGTAGCAAGCTGTTAGAATAACGTGAGCGTCTAGCTACTAGAGTTTAGCGACTAGTTTCGTTTCGTTTTATCACTAACCGCTAGACCCGAGCCCCTGGCCGCTTATTTTTATGAATTTTTCTCCAGTTAATAGATTTTTTAGTTTATTTAGTCATGATATCGGGATTGATCTCGGGACCGCTAATACACTTGTTTTTGTAAAAGATAAAGGAATTGTCATTCGAGAGCCGTCCGTTGTAGCGCGACATAAGAAAACAAAGCGTATCATCGCGATTGGAACGGAGGCCAAAAAAATGCTTGGTAAGACACCTGCGTCTATTATCACGATCAGACCGCTTCGGGGAGGTGTGATTGCGGATTTTGATGCGACTGAGGCGATGATTGGTTATTACATCAAGCAAGTCCACGAGATGGGAAGTGCGCTTCCAAAGTTACTTGCACGTCCCAAAGTCGTTATCGGTATTCCGTCATCCGTGACAGAAGTTGAACGCCGTGCTGTGTGGGAGGCTGCTCTTTCAGCTGGAGCGAGAGAAGCGTACCTCATCGAAGAGCCGATGGCGGCGGCAATAGGTGAGGGAATATCTGTTTTTCAATCAAAAGGCGCGATGGTTATCGATATCGGGGGTGGAACGACTGAAATAGCGGTTATTTCTCTCGGAGGCATTGTCGTGGGCAGGTCTTTAAAACTCGCGGGTGATGATATGGATCAGTCAATTTTACATTATATCCGTCTCAAACACGGAATGCTGCTTGGTGAAAGAACGGCGGAAGATATAAAAATAAAAGTCGGAAGTGCATATGAAAAAAGGGGAAAGCGTAAAGGGGAAAGGGGAAAGGAAAATGATGAAGTTGAAATGCAGAGGGGAGAAAAAGTGATTATTGTGCGGGGGAGAGATATTGAGACCGGTCTTCCTCGGAGTCTGCGTATTACAGAGTCGGAAATCCGGGAGTCACTATCACCGATTTTTAACCAAATCACTCAAGCAGTCGCGGAAGTTTTAGAAGAAACACCACCTGAATTGTTACCTGATATTTTGGAACAAGGTATACTCCTCACCGGCGGCGGAGCAAATTTAGCAGGCCTTGATCAGCTGATTGTTGAACGCGTGCATATGCCAGTTGTCGTATCAGAAGATTCTCTCACCTCAGTCGTCCGCGGAACAGGAAAAGTCCTTGAAGATGCAGAACTCCTTGAGCGGGTGAAAGTGATTGGGGGATTGAGGTAAAAGATGAGAATTGATATCCTAAAGTAGGAAATTAAAAGCTTACAGCAATTCTGCTATGAATTATGACACCCGAACAGAGAAACATTTATTCAAAAGAACCCATTTTTAATCCGACTTTACTTGCTGCTTTAGAGCCATACTATGGAATCCAGGAGGAAGGGTTACTCGCAAGGATGCAAAGAAGAAGTCTATTAGCCCGTTTTAGTAAACAAAGGATAAGAGGGGTTGATGAAAAAGCTCTTATTATTGGACGTTTTCAGCCTCCACATGATGGACATTTTTATCTTATAGAAGCGGCTTCTCTCATTGCTAATTCACTCACAATAGGGTTAGGGAGCGCGAATAAGGTAGATAATGACAAAAATCCTTTTCCAGCTAAATTGAGAGAATATATGCTCAAAGAGGGAATGAAACAACGAGGTTTACAATGTAATGTAAGATTTGTTTATCTGGACGATTATGATGAGGATCTTGATGACTATGATAAAGACCAACGATGGTGTGATATGACGTTGAATAAAACTGGGAAACCAGATGTTATAGTTGGAAATAACCCATGGGTAAATAATATTTTTCGGGACAATGGTCTCAGAGTGTTAGAAATCGAAGAGTTTAAAAGGAAGACTAATCAAGGTACTGAAATTAGAAAAAAATTGCAAGATCAGGGTGTACTTCCTTTTGCTTTTTAAAAAAGGCTTCTAATTAAAAATAAAAATTCTCAACTTCTCCTTAATTCTCACTTCAAAGTTTATTTGTATGTTACAATTATTCTCATGGGTTTTGTGCCTTCTATTTCAATTGCTTTTCTCATGCTTTTTGTCTGTATGATTGCATGGGGATCATGGACGAATACACTTAAAAAGTGTGGTAATTGGCGGTTTGAGGCGTATTATTGGGATTATGCGTGGAGTATTGTTGCAAGCACATTTCTCTTGGGTATTGTCTTAGGTGGGTTTACGTCAACTGGTTGGTCAGCAGTAGTTTTTTTTAACAAATTAGCCAACGTCTCAGTTGAAGGTGCTTTATGGGCGACATTTGCGGGATTTGTGTGGGGAGTTGGGAATTTATTGCTTGTCATAGCTATTGAACTCGCGGGTATTGCAATCGCATTTCCTCTTGGAATTGGGTTGTCTTTAGTGATTGGGACATTTCTTGCATACTTTACCCATCCCGCAGCGACAAAAAATCCAGAATTTCTTTTTATGGGATTATTGATTGTCACCCTCGCAATTATCGCCAATGGACTTGCGTATCGTGTGAAAGAAAGTGCCAACAAAAAAAATAAAAGTCTTACAAGAGGACTTGTGATTTCTGTACTGTGTGGATTGTTTATAAGCCTTTTTCCATTTCCATTTAATTATGCTTTCAAACTCGGCTTAACAGGATATGAAGGAGCGCTCTTTATGACAATTGGGGGATTTTTAGCAACGGTTATCGTACTCCCAATAATTATGAAAAAACCACTCGTTCCAAATGCAAAGCCAGTTGGTCTGGAGGAGTACAAACGCGCAAAACCGAGTTGGCATGTGTGGGGAATTTTCGCAGGATTTATTTGGTCAGTTGGAACGGTATTTAATTTGGTTGTCGCATCAACCCCTAATTTCAGTGTCGCAATTGCTTATACTCTGGGCGCGTGCGCGCCAATGGTTGCAGCTCTGTGGGGTATATTTGTATGGAAAGAGTTCAAAGGTGCACCTCGCGTGGCATATCTTTATTTAGGAATTATGTTTGTTTTATTTATAGGTGGCATAATTTCTTTGGCTAATGCGACTGGATAAAAAGTAACAGCTGGGTTTGCAATTGAGAGGGTCTGATACTAAGATAATGGTATGAAAAAGCAAATTACCGTGCATGATATTTTTGGAAATCCTCGCTACCGAGGGAAGCATATTATTATTGCGGCTGGAAAGGTTTATACTGCAAAGACGGGAGAAGGGGCTGCGGAAATTTTGAGGAAACTTGAAAAAACAAAGCCTGATGTCGTTCCTGAAATAGCTTACCTTCCAAAGGGTCGGTCGCTTATTGTATGAGTGTGAAGATCAGGTATGAAGATGTTCCGTTTGCTTTCATAGATGATGACAATGTTCCACCCCTCCTGGGCCGTTGTGGTTTTCTGGAAACTTTCGATACAGAATTTCTCAAATCCCACGTCGTTGTGTTTAAAGGCTAAACCTATTACAATAGCCCTATGCACCTGGCTAAGAGTATTTTTCCGATTTTTCTTGTATTTGTAATCCTTTCACTTATTGTTTATTTTTTCTTTCAAAATAGCTTTACGTCAGTTTTGCAGCAAGTGACATTGCCTATTCAAAAATGGGTATATAGTACATTATCTCAACAGCCTGCGAATGTGACTCCTCAGAAAAAATTGCAGGAAGAAAATAATGCGCTTCGTACACGGCTCGCGAAGACAAAAGAGCTGGAGCGGGATAACAAGGCTCTTCGAGATCAGTTCCAAATTAGTGATCCATCTCCTCGAAATCTCCTTCCCGCAACCGTCGTTGGCGAAAGTGATGATAAGATATTTATTGACAAAGGAGAGAGAGAGCATGTTCAGGCCGGGCACATAGTTATATTTAAAGATAACCTTATCGGTAAGGTCACGAAAACTTCTCCCCACGTTTCGGTAATTACGCTTATATCCCATCCCACTACATCTTTTATTGCACAAACTGTCAACACCGAAGCAATCGGTGTCATTAAAGCTCAGGGTAACGAGAGTATCACTTTTGAAAACGTTGTGTTGTCAGATAAGCTTGAAAAAGACGATATAATCGTTACCAAGGGGGATAGGGATGATAAAGAAGTAGGCTTTCCTCCCAAACTTGTTGTTGGCAAGGTTGTTTCAGTCAATAAAAAAGCGAGTAGTCTCTTTCAAGCAGCTCAAGTGAAGAGTTTGGTGAATTTTGAGACGGTGAGGATGGTGTTTGTTGTTATAAGGGAGGAATGAAGTCAAAAGTTAAAAATCAAAAGTCAAAATTACAAGTAAAAATTCAAAAGTTTTATTACTTTTTACTTTTGAGTTGCACTTTTGACTTTTGCATTTTGATTTTTGACTTCTAAACATTATGTTTATTTTTTTACTCATTTTACTTTTAATTGCAATAATTTTAGAAGGCTCATTAACAACGCTTCCACTCGTATTGATTTGTCTTTTGTGTCTGACAATTATTAAACGTGATGCGTTTGGCTTTTTAATAGCCTTTATTGCAGGTTTGCTGCTCGACACGTTTGCACTGCGGCCGCTCGGGTGGACGAGTGTTTTTCTTTTAATATTTGTTCTGCTGATACTTTTATATCAGCGGAAGTATGAGATCTATTCATATCAATTTGTGATGACCGCAGCGTTTTTGGGTGCAGCACTTTTTCTGTGGGTATTTGGGTATAACGATGTATGGTTGCAAGCAGGAATAGCTGCATTTATTGGACTCGGTCTTTTTGCGATGGTGAGAATTTTCAATGTTGAAAGGGGAGAAGGGAAAGGGTCACACCCTTTACGCTCAATATGAAGCATGGATTCGCTTTTGGCGATCATATCAAAACAGAAAAAGTAAAACGTAGACGGTATGAAGAAGACCGTCGACCATTGCATATAAGATGGTACTTACTGCCGATAGCACTTATCGTCGTTGGATGTGTGCTCCTTTTCAATTTATTTTCAGTGCAGATAATCCAAGGTGATTATTATAATAAATTATCTGATTCTAATCGCATACGGACCCAAGTCATTCATGCTCCGAGAGGAGTTATTTTTGACAGGAATGGCATGCCGCTTGTGTATAACTCACCTGGGTTTCGTCAAATTAAAAACTGCAAATCTGATGTTCATAAAACCTGTGAGACAACTCATCTGAATCAGGACCAAGCACTGCCGTTTCTCGCCAAAGGCGCCAAAGATGTAGAAGTTGATTCTTTGCGTGAGTACACATATAAAGATACGACAAGTCACATACTTGGCTATATCGGGCAAATCTCCGAAGAAGAATTGTCATCAAACGAATTTGCTGAATATAAAGGTACAGACTGGATTGGGAAAAGTGGTATTGAGCGGCAATATGAACATATGTTGCGGGGAGTGAATGGTCGCCAACTTATAGAAGTTGATGCGCTTGGGAAAAAAGTCCGATCTCTTGGACAAACAGATCCAGTCCCAGGGCAAGATGTTACGTTGACGATTGATCTGAAATTACAACAAGCAGCCTACAAAGCAGTAAGTGATATTAAAAAAGGCGCTATAGTTGTATCCAAACCTGATGGTGAGATTTTGGCAATGGTATCTAAACCATCATTTGACCCCAATCTTTTTACCCTGGATAAGACGTACAAATCAGCTTCAGACAGTGCTTATAAAGATCTTAAATCAATTTTGACCGACGGGCAGAATCAGCCGCTTCTTAACCGTCCTGTAGAAGGTACCTATCCACCGGGGTCGACGTTTAAAATTATTACGGCGGCTTCTGGCTTGCAGAGTAACATCATAGATAAAAATTTTCGTCTGACAGATACTGGGGTGATAACGGTTGGTGAGTTTTCTTATGCCAATTGGTACTTTACACAATATGGTAGTAAAGAACCCGGTCAGCTTGATGTTAAACGTGCTCTCGCCCGCTCAAATGATATTTTTTTCTACAAGCTGGCTGAAAAGGTAACAGTTGATACATTGGCGGAGATGGCAAAAACTTTTGGCGTAGGACAACAGCTCGGTCTTGATTTGGGTGGAGAAGCAAAAGGGGTGCTGCCAACCAAAGATTGGAAAAAGAAAAATATAGAAGAGAGCTGGTATTTGGGGGACACCTATCATTATGGTATCGGGCAGGGATATTTGCTCGCGACGCCTCTGCAGGTAAACAGTTGGGCTGAGGTGATCGCGAATGGTGGGAGTCTTTATCAGCCGAGATTATTTAAGACTCCCGTCGTAGACGAGGCTCGCCAATGGCGGCAGGAATCAAGAATAACGAATAAAGATTTTTTGTCTGATGAGACGGTTACATTGATTCGAGATGGGATGATTCAGAGCTGCAGCCCTGGAGGTGTGGCATTTCCGCTCTATGAATTTAAAGTTAAAAACCCTAAATTAAAAATTGACGGGAAGAATTTTATTAAGTCGGCTTCAGGATCTGCGGACATGGTACAGATTCCTGTAGCATGCAAAACCGGTACTGCACAGCATGGTGGAGAAGAGACGCCACCTCATGCGTGGATTAGCGCATTTGCACCTGCTTACAAGCCCGAAATTGTCGTGACAGTCCTGGTAGAATCGGGAGGAGAAGGTTCCAAAACTGCCGCCCCGATAGCCAAAAAGATTCTTGAAGCGTATTTTGAGAAGAGTAAATAATACTTGATTTTATCGAGAATCCTTAGTCGTCTGAGTAGTTAAGGGTTTCGTCAACTGATTTATGAAGAGGCGGGAGGGATTTGGGTTTTTCTACGCGTTTTTCTCTCTCTTGTAGCTCTTTAATCTGTTCTTCAAGCAAACTGAGTGCGGCTTTAGTTTCTTCTGGCGGGCGCGGTGTCAGATTGTGATCTTCATATTTTCGTATTGCATGAGCATCATTTTCTGGTAATTCATCCGTGTCACCATGTTGTTTGATGGATCGCTCCCGGGCCAGATCTAGCCATGAATCTCCTTGTTTTGCTTCTTTATCTTTGACTAAGAGGACCGAATGATTTTTGACTTTATGTGTCATGAGTTAATAATAGCATTAATGCTACCGTAAGTTAAGTGAAGTTTTCATCCAATAAGTATTGTATGGACCAAACTGTGACATCATATAGTAGATGGTCTGACCATTATTCTCTTGGTATTTAGAACTCATAAATGCGCCATATGGAACAGGGTAATCTGTACCTTTGGCGATTTGGATAGGCGCGCTCCATGGCCCCCATGGGTTGGGAGATTCACGAAGTACTATAGAATCTTTTTGTGGGTCCATATATGTCATGACATATCGGTTGAGCCAGTTATTAAATTGTATTGAAAGTTCTCCTGCAGGACCCCCAGCGACTGTGACTGCATTGCTTTCGCTACTCGACCACAGAGGATTACCTGAACCATCGTAACCGGTAAAGTATTGATAGGCACTTTTGGTCAGCAGAGAATTTTCGGCAACTTTCATAAGTTTAATTGACCCGATGCGGCCACAGGGTGTTCCCCAGATGTATACCGTTGATCCCCGTTGCAGTACACCAACCATGTTAAAGTTACCGGCAGCCCAGGAGATTGTTCCGTTTTTCTTGGTCCAGTTTGTGATGTCTGAACTGTTAGCTGTCGCGATTGATGAAAGATTACAACTCCAGTTACTCCAATTGGTGACTTGCATATAATAAAGATACGCAGTATTTCCGATACCGATTCCACTTGTTGGAATGGCAGTAATAGCCCCAGCATCAGGATCAAATAGTTCTTTCGCTGTCGAGCTACTTTCCATTGCCCAACCATCAAAAAGTATTCCATCAGCAGGGGTAGTATCTGTTGTAAAAGCGAGTGCGTTTGAACGCTGAGGGGGGCCGTCACATCTGTTGGTATCTCCGAAAGCAATAAAAGTCTTGCCTTGCCAGTCAAACAATTCCCCTAAGTCAGTTCCACATATATTCACTGAATTGGTGTGATTTATGGAATCTGATCCTGTTTCTTTGGCAATTTGTGTGGTTGTGACGACATCTGAAAGTGCCGAGGGCATAAGATCGGTATTGTCTTCTTTGTAATAATCAAATTTCAACGTATAGCTCGGATCAAAAGTTCCACTGTTCCAATTTTTTGCGAGGAAGCCGACGCGGGCACCTGAGAGCTGGTTGCTTAGGTCATAATAGACATTTGCGTTGGTCCAATTAATACCATTAGCGCTGGCATCAAAATAATACGTGGTGCCGACTTTTCTGATTCGCAGATAATTGTATTTGGTAGCCATCTTTCCAAATTGTCCTGTGAAAGTGTTATTTATTATGCCACTTGCTTCAAGTGAACTGTTACTCACTTGTCCCCATCCCAACCAGTTCTGTGCATCTTTAAAAATGACAAGTCCGCCATGTGTGTTGGCATTGCCGTTATTTGAAAGGACTCGGGTCTCAATCGTCCATGGTGCGGCTGGTTGCGTTTTTAATATACGCGGAGCTTTGTCTATATTTACCCATTGATCATTACTCTTCGCACTCTTCAAGTTGAAGCTGCCGTTTGAAATAGTATAACTTGACGTACTTCCCGGATTTTGCCAAGCCCAAGTGCTTGAGAGAGTAGATCCTGAGAAGTTGTCGGTAAAAATAGTTGAAGCTTTTGCTACTGATGGAGAATTAATCACTGCAAAAAGAAGAGCAAAGAGTACAAGGGTGATTTTATAGTAAATTTTCACGAGAATTATAATATAGGATAGCATTTTAAGTATAAAAAAATGTAAGAAAATAATATATACTATAAATAGATAATAAACTAACTATGGAAGAAAGAATATATTGGCTAGGATTCTCGTCATTTCCAGGTATAGGACCTGCGAGGTTTGCAAAACTTTTGAAACACTTTGGGACAGGGAAAGACGCGTGGCATGCGCAAGTTTCGGATTTGATAGCAAGTGGAATAGGAGAAAATATTGCAACTGAGTTTAATACTTTTCGGGAAGAGTTTTCGCTTTTTGCTTACGAAAAAAAATTGGTTGAGAATAATGTGCACTATGTGACGTTGAAAGACTCAGACTATCCTGAGCTTTTGGGCAAAATGAAAAATCCTCCATTTCTCCTCTATAGAAAAGGTACGCTAGATTTTGATTCACTGAAAAACGAAAAACTGCTCGCCGTTGTGGGAACAAGAAAAGTGACTGATTATGGAAGACAGGTGACAGAATCTCTTGTAGAAGAGTTAGCAAGAGCAGGGTGTATCATCGTGTCAGGGCTTGCATTAGGAGTCGATGCTATCGCTCATAAAGCAACACTGGACGCGAGGGGAAAAACAATCGCTGTTTTGGGTTGTGGAGTAGATTGCTGCTACCCTCGTGAGAACAGCATACTTTATTCTCAAATTCTTAAGAATAATGGAATGATTGTTTCAGAATACGCGCTTGGGGTGCAGCCTAATAAAGGGTCATTTCCTTCCCGCAATCGCATCATCGCAGGTTTGTCTCTCGGAGTTTTAGTAACAGAAGGAGCAGAGGACAGTGGGAGTTTGATCACTGCGAGGGATGCATTGTCGAATAATAGGAAAGTCTTTGCTGTTCCCGGGCCAATTACTTCTTCTGTCTCCAGAGGACCAATTGCACTCATCAGCAAAGGTGCAAAGATTGTCACTTCGGCAAAGGACATTATTGATGAATTAGGAATCAGGAATCCTGAATCAGGAGTAGGGAATAAAAAGAATAATTTGAAAGGTGATACAAAAGAGGAGCAAAAAATTATTGATGTCTTGCAAAATGAAAGTTTGCATTTTGATGAGATAGTTAAGCGGACTGGGTTTAATTCCGCGCAAGTTGGTACACTCTTATCGTTGATGGAGATGAAGGGACTGGTGCTGCAATCGTCTTCAGGGTTATTTGTCCTTGAAGGATAAATTAACTTTTCTCCTAAGTCTTAGCGGTGATAGCTTCTAGTAAAAGATTTCCTATTTTGATAGGTTCACCTTCATCAGGATGGTACAGATAGAAAAGTCCAGGCATGCTATTTAATTCAAGGATCCATAATTTCCCTTCGGAATCTTTTATAAAATCTACTGCAAAGAATTGTTGTCCGATTAATTTTGCAATTTTTATCGCTATGTCCACACAAACAGCATCATAGTCTGCGTCCGTAAGATTAGCGACATATTTTCCCCAAGGGTTTTGTGGCGTAGGTTTTAAGGTTTTTGTCTGGGCAGCGATTACTTTCCCTTTTAAAATAAAATACCTGAACTCAACACCAGGAATATATTTTTCAAAAATAGTTTCCTCGAGGTTAAACGTTACAAGATCTTCTCTTTTCTGAACAAGACGAACGTTTTGCTGTCTCTCTCCAAAGACTGGTTTGGCAATGATCGGTTGATGTTGATCAAAGAAGTGATTGAGCTCTTTAGGAGCAGTTGTAAAGAGATAGGGGATATTTGGAAAACTATTTTTTCCGAGGACGACTCTTGCTGTATATTTATCATCTGTTATATAGTTCGCTAAGCTTGAGTTGATTGAAAGCTTGGTTAAATAAATAAAGAATGTTTTTGTGTCTTTTTTTATTGAAAACAAACCGAATTTAGTGAGCCAGGTTGGTTGTAGTCCACATTTTTCCGCTTCCTCAAAAAGTATTCTTGCACTATTAGGGATTTGAGACATGGTATATTTTCCGATTATATCGAATTAGTAATCAAATTGATAGCTTGACAGAAAGACGTAGCTGCCATATACTATAGATGCGCTTATGCGTAATCAAGAGAGATGGCGAGAGAATTGGCTCGATGACCCATCCAGCAACCGAGTCACCTTAGGTGGCTACGGTGCTAAGCCCAACCCGTAGGGGAATGATTAGTCTCTGTCACTGACAGAGAAAATAGATAACCTCTCTACGAGAGGTTTTTTGCATTTTATAGAGGTAAAAATATGACAAAACAACGTACCAACCATTCATTTGCAGAAGCAGTCAAGAGGGGACAAGCTATTTGTTATGAATTTGTGCCGCCGTCACAATCTCTTTCAGAAGAAAAGCTTCGAGGATATTTTTCGGATTTGGCAACAGGACTTGCGCCTTATCCTGTCTCAGCAATAATGCTTCCTGAAGTAATAGAAGAAGAAAATCGAGCGGATAATGAGAAGCGATCCGTTACTGCTAAATTAACACCACGTGTTATTGCATCTCGTTTGCAGGCATATAATACCTCTGAGCCGCTTATTGCTCGACCAATTGTCTATTTGCCTTGGGAAGAACAAAAAAAATGGTTAGAAGAATCCTCAAGTGAGGATATCAAGAATGTTATTTTGGTTGGCGGAGATTCAAGCGCAAAAAAATATCCAGGGTTATCCGTCACTGCTGCTGCAAGAGAAATAACACACAATTTTCCTTCTTTCTTTTTGGGAGGAATTACTATCCCAACAAGAAAGCATGAAGCAGTACGAGTTGCGAAGAAATCTCTTGCTGGTATACAGTTCTTTACGACACAAATTCTTTATGAATCGGACGCAATAAAACAATTGTTGAAAGACTATTGGGACCTTTGTCAGCGAGGTGAAGCTGAAGCACGAATGATAATTTTGAGTTTTGCTCCTATGACAACACTGAGCAATATTCAATTTATGCAATCATTAGGGGTTGCAATTCCAGAAGAAACCGTTTATAAACTAAATGAAGATACAGAGAGCATAGAAGATACATCGCTACAGATCTGCGAAAATATTCTTAAAGATATTTTGCATTATACAAAAACTGAACATATAGCGATCCCTCTTGGTTTGAGTATTGGACATGTGACTCGGGCAAATTTTGGAGCTTCTATCAAGCTCCTTGACCGTCTATCAACTGTGTATCTGGAAAATACGTCTTCTGTTATAGAAGGGAGACAGCAAGGCTATCCAACTTTTACGCATATATCATGACAAAAATAGCATCATTTATTCACGGCGTTTATCCACGATCCACAGAACTTGTGCAAGTAAGCCGTGATGTGTTAAGAAAACGTCGTACCGTTACAGAATTGAAGAAACAACAGCAAGACGATTTTGCCAAGCTTGTGCAACTGCAGAAATCTCTTGATTTTGCTTATGTTGAAGACGGACTGCTGACCTGGCAGGATGTTTTCCGTCCTATTGTAGAAGCAACAGATGGGATAGAATCTGAAACACTGACAAGGTGGTTTGATAATAATAGCTTTTTCCGCCAGCCTCGTATTACAGGCAAATTGCGACTTCATGAAGAAAAGCTTGATGAATTTTTTCCAAAGCTTTCTCCTGCGAGCAAATGGAAAGTAACGTTACCTTCGCCATTTACCTTTGCAAAACTTACCGATGATACGACGACTGCTTCTTTTGAAAAAACATTGGGAGAAATCACAAAATTATTGGCGCAAGTTGTAAAGTATCTTGATAAAAAAGGTGTTTCTTATGTGCAATTCAACGAACCATATATTCCTTACACAGGAGCGGCAAAAGCTGAACTTGCGTTGTTTCACAAATCATTTACCGAGCTTAATCGCGTAAAAGGCAATCTCACCTTTGCAATTCATTTTTATTTTGGTGACGCAGCACCTGTCGTAAAATCGCTTGCAAAAACACAGCTTGTTGATGTGATTGGCATTGATTTTTATAAAACATCTCTTTCTTCATTACCAAAGAAACTTCCATATGATATTATTGCAGGAATTGTAGACGGCAGAAATTCACTAATGGAAAATAAGACTGCACTGAAAAAGTTTGTGGGGCAGGCCGTCAAGCATCTACAACCAAAAACGTTATATCTGAGCAATAATTCTGATCTGGAACTGTTGCCTGAGTCTGTGGCGCGAGAGAAAGCGGCATTATTAGGAGAAGTTGGAAATTCATTTAAAAAATAACTATGAAGCACTTTATTACACATGAAATAGGAAGTCTTGCAAAACCTGAATGGCGGGTAAAAGTCGCGAACAACAAGCCAATTACACAAAAAGATATTGATGACGCGACGGCATGGGGAAAACGGTTAAAGATAGAATACGAGCCGCTTATCAAACTTCTTAAGAAAAAAACGTTGTCTCCAAAAGATAAAGAAGCAGTTTTGGAATGGGCTTCTATATATGGTTTGCGGATGGTAGAAAGTACAGGGCTTGATTACGTTTATGATGGGGAGCAACAGCGATCAGAGATGTATCAGCATGCAGTAAACCTTTCTGAAGGATTTGTTTTCCGGGGATTAGTACGAGCTTTTGATTACCGATACTATCGAAAAGCTGCATGTGTAGGAACCCCTAAATTAAAAAAACCCTGGCATGTTGATGAACTCAAAATTTTGCAGAAGATAGCAAATAAGCCAATTAAGGTTCCTATCACCGGAGCATATACGATTGCTGCATGGTCGTTTGATGAGTACTATGGCAAGAAAGCAACTGAGCTGGGAAGTACAAAAGCACTCGCGGGAATAGAAAAAGCTCGCCGGAAATTTATCTTGGATGTTGCCAAATATTTAATTCGGCCAAATATAAAATCTCTTATTGAAAATGGAGCAGAATGGATACAGATTGATGAACCTGCCGCGACAACGATTCCTTCTGAAGTACCCCTCTTTGTCGAGTCATTTAATGAGTCTATTAAAGGTTTGAAAGGAGAATTTAGTGTGCATATCTGTTTCTCAGATTATAGTCTCTTATTTCCTCATATTCAAAAAATGGAGAATTGCAGTCAGTATGCACTGGAGTTTTCCAATCGGGATAAAAAAACTCTCGGTACAAAAGAAGGCGATCGGCCTGGATATGAGGTTTTGAAAATGTTTAAGAAATACAAAATTCCCGCTCGTATTGGTTTGGGCATCAGCGACATTCATTCAGATTACCTTGAGTCTGCAGAACTTGTCCGTGATCGTATTCTTTATGCAACCAAGATAATGGGTGATCCGTCACTTATTAATCCAACAGTCGATTGCGGTCTCCGTACACGGACTTGGGATGTCTCCTATAAAAAAATGCTCGCAACTGTAGAAGGAGCGAGACTTGCTGAGAAAGAACTAAATAAATAATCGAGAGTGATGGTAAGGGAATTGGCCCGTTGACCCATCCAGCAACCCTTCGACGAGCTCAGGGCTATAGCCCTCAGTAAATCGAGAAGGTGCTAAACCCAAACCCGTGAGGGAAGGATTAGTCGTCAGTTGACGGAATTGAAATACTAAGACCTCTCTACGGAGAGGTTTTTTTGTGAAATTTTTTATGAAGAAAGATAATCACTATACCCGTTCAATTCAGTTAAGCAGTAGCTTGCATTTTACAAGCCTTGCGGATTATCGGGCTGCAGGTAACGGGCAGCCAGTATTACCAGGGCAAACTGCCGAGGACGCAGATAATGGTTATGGACTACAAGGGAATCCTACGCTTCATGCGCTGCAGGATTCGATTTCGCAGTTAGAAAAAGGTAAGCATACGGTTTTGTTTCCCAGTGGATTGACTGCTTTATGCGCACTCGTTGTATTTTTAACAAGGGGGGATCACTGGTTGATGCCAGATAGTGTCTATTTCCCGGTTCGTCGATTTGCTGACTATCTTAAGGAGCGGTATGGCATTATCTATGATGTATACAATCCCGCCGATCTCAATACAGTAACGGGTGCTATTAATAATAAAACGAAGTTGATACATATTGAGACACCAAGTTCTGTAACATTTGGTGTTACTGATGTGGATGAAATCGTGAAGATTGCTAAGTCGCGAAATATTCTTACTTCTGCAGATAATACGTGGGCATCAGGCGTGTTATACCAGCCCCTCGACCACGGGGTAGATATAAGTGTTTTGAGTCTCACAAAGTATCCAGCGGGCTACTGCGATGTTTTCATGGGTTCAGTCACCACGAGAGATGCAGCGGTGTACAAAAAAATACTCTACCACCACTTTGTCCATGGTTACACTGTTTCACCATTTTCCGGAGCGTTGGTAAGCAGGGGACTCGAAAGCCTGAATATACGATTAGCCGCAGAAGGAGCCAATGCCATGAAATTAATCAAGGCTATAAAAGACCACAAGAAAATTTCCAAAATATATTACATAAACGCAGAGAAAGAAAAAGATTTTTCAGGTCCCAACAGTCTGTTTAGTGTTGAGCTTGATCGACCATATACTGACATTGAGCTGGAAAAATCATTTTTACACTTGTCCACCTATACAATTGGCGAATCGTGGGGAGGAACGCGTAGCATTGTTTTACCGTTCCAGCCAAGTGAATTTGAGGGACGTTTTGCTCCACCTCGGAACACTATCATCCGTTTCCACTCTGGCCTTGAAGACATCAGGTTACAGCTAGAAGATATTAGTGCGTTTTTTGTAGCTTTGGGGTAGATATAATATAAGGAGTTTTATGATTATTAGGATTTGGAAAACAAAAATACAAAGTACTCGCATGGCTGAGTATGAAACATTTGCACAAAAATATTCACTTCCTATGTTTCGCAAACAGCTAGGATTTCTTGGCGTTATTTTTTTAGGGAAACACAAAGATCGAGCAGTGCTTACTATCTGGAAAGACCAATCATCAGTAGATGCATTAGCACATTCTTATACCTATCAAGAGACATCTGCCAAACTGAGTATAACTGGGGTACTCGTGGGTCAAACATCAGTGGAAGTTTTTGAGGTCCAAAAAGGAGCTCTTAAGCTTCAATCTCTCAAGAAAATGAGTGATACGAAATAATCTTATATTCTCTAAGGTTATATAATCAAAGCGTTCACATAACTTTCTTCATCTTTTCACAGTTACTATCTATTGAGTTTGAAAATGTTTTATATTCTGCTATACTTTAGCTATTATGAAAGCTAAAAAGACTTATAAAGATCGTATTATTATTGACCCTGAGATAATGGTTGGGAAGCCTGTGATAAAAGGGACACGGATTCCTGTAGAGTTAATTCTTGAACGTTTGGAAGAAGATTTGGATACAAAAGAATTATTCGCAGACTATCCTCGGCTTACAGAAGAAGATGTAAAAGCCTGCATTGCGTATGCAAAGGCGCTTGTCGAGGGTGAAGAGGTTTATCCTGCTCTTGTATGAAATTTCTCCTTGACGAAAGCGTTGAATATCGTTTGCTCCCATTTCTTAAGGACTTGGGTCATGATGTTACTGCTATTGGATACGACTATCCACCAAGTTTGAAAGATCAAGCTGTTTTAGCAATCGCAAATAATGAGAAGCGCATTCTGATCACAAATGATCGTGATTTTGGTGAGTTAATTTTTCGTCAACAACTCTCTCATCAAGGAGTTATATTTTTTCGACTAAAAAAAGCATCCATCCAAGCAAAATGTAATCGTTTGCAGAAAGTGCTTAATCAATATGCTGATCAACTCCAATACTTTCTTGTTGTTACAGTTAAAGGCATCAGGATAAGAAAAAATATTTCTGAGGAAGACGTATAGTCATGTAAAGTTTATTTCCCACTTGACAGCTACTGTATAATTTAGATTAGAATTGAACAATAGAAATAGTATGAAAAACTTAGTTATCGTCGAGTCACCGACAAAAGCACGTACCATAAGTAAATTTTTGGGAGCGGATTATGATATCCGGTTCTCCATGGGGCATGTTATTGATTTACCGAAGAGTAAATTGGCAATAGATATAAAAAATGATTTTACACCGCAGTACGAAGTTATCGCAGATAAGAAAAAGTTAATTAGTGAACTAAAAACTGCGGCCAAATCCGCGGATGCGATTCTTCTCGCAACCGACCCTGATCGTGAAGGAGAAGCAATTTCTGCCAATATTCAGGAATTATTGACAGATGGGAAAGGAAAAATCAATAAGGATAAGTTCAAACGGATTGTCTTTCATGAGATCACAGAACATGCGATCAAAGAAGCCTTAGAGTCTCCTCGAGATGTCGATGAGCACCTGGTAGGAGCACAAATAGCCCGTCGGGTTCTGGATAGACTCGTGGGATACCAAATATCGCCTGTGTTATGGAAAAAAGTCCGTCGAGGATTATCAGCTGGACGGGTACAAAGTGTCGCGTTAAGGCTTCTTGTAGAACGGGAGAGAGAGATTGAGAAGTTTGCCAAAGAGAATTATTGGAGTATCCATACGGTGCTACAAAAGATCAAAGATCAAAAATCAAATCTCAAAGATGAGGGTACAGAGTTTGAACTGGTCGAAATAAATGGACAGAAATTGGAAACGAAAGAAACGTTTACACTTTATATTGGAGAATATACGGTCACCAAAACCACTATTGACCAGCAGCAAAAAGCAGATGCGATAGTTGAGGATTTGAAAACAAAACAGTTTACTGTTGCTGATGTCTTGCAGCGGCAGGCAAAGAGAAGTCCCTATGCTCCTTTTACGACATCTACCCTTCAGCAAGATGCATCACGAAGGTATGGCTATTCCGGTAAGCGTACCATGAGTCTGGCTCAGAAGCTCTATGAAGAAGGATTTATTACCTATCATAGAACCGACTCTGTGACGCTTTCTCAAGCTGCGGTGAGTCAGATGCGGACATTTGTCGAACAAACATACGGGCAGAAGTATATCACTGAACAACCCCGTATCTATACAGCCAAACAAAAGCTTGCACAAGAAGCACATGAGGCGATCAGACCCACAAAAGTTGAGACAACCGATGCACGGGTAGAAGGCTTACTGGGGAGGGATTATGCCAAACTCTACGATATGATCTGGCGACGCGCTGTCGCTTCTCAGATGTCTGACGCGCTTATTGAATCGACTACGGTTTTGGTCGATGCTTCAGGTCAATCGGAGAACAGCTACCGCTTGAAAGCTTCGGGTTCCGTGTTGATTTTTGATGGGTTTTTGAAGCTAAATCCGCAAGCCTTAAAAGATACCGTGCTGCCAGCATTTACTGTTTCAGAATCACTGGAACTCCAAGAGGTTCGTGCGGATCAGCATGAGACATTGCCTCCACCGAGATATAATGAAGCCTCTCTCATCGGTACGCTTGAAGAAAAAGGTATCGGTCGACCTTCGACATATGCTTCGATTATTTCAACAATTATTGATCGTGGTTATGTAGAACGCATTGAAAAACGGTTTGAACCGACACCAGTCGGTGCGGCTGTTAATGATTTTCTTGTTAAAAATTTTGCAACGATTGACGATGTACCATTTACTGCATCGATGGAAGATGAGCTGGATAGCATCGCGAGTGGTCAAAAAAATTGGAAGTCCATGATGAAAGATTTTTATATACCTTTTGAAAAAATGATAGCACAGGTCGAAGACGCAGAGCGTGTGAAGATCGCGACAGAGGAGACAGATGAGAAGTGTCCTGACTGTGGTTCAGCACTGGTTGTGCGGTTTGGAAAGTTCGGCAAATTTATTTCCTGTAGCACATTTCCTGATTGTAAATTCACCAAACCATTTGTCGAGGAAACCAATATGATTTGTCCCAAAGATCAGGGACGGGTGATCGTCAAAAAGACAAGAAAAGGCCGCAAATTCTTCGGTTGCTCCAACTACCCCAACTGTGATTTTGCTGCATGGAAATTGGAAGATGTAAAAGCAGGTGTCTCAGGTAATGATGTTAAAAAAAGAACGCGCGGGAAGAGTTTGAAAGCAACGCAAAAAAGGAATATTGTGAAGAAGGTTGTGAGGAAAAAAGAGTAAAAAAAACTGTTTATTTGGAGAATTTGAATGTGGAGTAGATCTGGTTGGCGTATGGTGCAATATCATCACTTCTATCGGGAAGAAGATTGTAGTATTGGTGCTGAGTTATTGTGATAAAGTTATTCTTTATTCTATATACTCTTTGTATAAGATCTCCATTTGTAACGACTGCTCCTTCATCGGCACCTCCAGTTTCAGATAATTGCTGTATGCTAGGTAAAGATCCTCCAGATTCTGCCGGTTTTGTGAATGCTTGTGCTATTGTATGACCCTGTGTGGGTCTCGTTACGATAGCAAATCCGGACTCATCTGGTTCGCCATCTATCAGTAGTCCTGTTGAGAAAGAATAATTGTAATAAATCCAATCTTTTATTTCAGGGTCATCTGTATAAATATTTTTTTCCTCTTTTAGATCAAATTGTGTTGGATAGCGAAATGCTAAGTTTAAATCCGTATTTGTATGCGATTTCCAACCATCTTGTTGCTCTAGAATTGGGGTTGCAGATTCAACGATATTGGAAGCGATTTTTTCTTGCGGTGGTTGGACAGGCTTTTGATTAAAGATGAGACCTGCTGTAATTGCAAATATAATCACAACGAGAATAACAATAGCAATTTTTTTAGGAGTATATTTGGGGGTCGGAGCGCTTGGAACGTCTGACGGCCGGTATGTGTCAACGGCAGGCGGATCTGAAGCCTGTTGTATGTTGTTATTAAATGGTTTTTGATTATCCATACCTTAAGTATTTCATGGAGCGCAAGCTTTAGTCAAGTATTTTATTGTCCCGGACACACAAATTCACAATTCGGTCCGGATCTTCCAACCCATGTGCCATCAGGACACTCTTTAGCATCTTGTGTACAGGCAGTTTGTTGATTGGGATCTTGTGTGATGTTGGCTGTTGGATTAACGGATGGATAGGGGCTGGGAATCTGTGAAGGCTGAATGGATGTTGGAGTTGTGGGAGGGGCGATTTGTGGATCTTCACTATTGAGTGTCGTGATTGCATACCATTGAATCAGAACCACAACAACAATCGCGATAAAGAAGCCTTTCCAATTGAGTTTTCTTCGGGATTTCGTTTCCTCAGATGGTTTATCTTCATCTGCAGCGGCGTGTGGTGCTCCAAGTGGTTTATCCGAGTCATCCATATAATAAGTATTTCACGCTGTATCGTGACTGTCAATCCTTTTATATTATTGAGAAGGGCAGACAAATTCACACTGGAGTCCTGTTCTTCCTACCCATGATCCATCAGGACATTCTTTTGCGTCAGCGGCACAGCCTGTTTCTGAATTGTTTTGAGTTGGTGAGCTACCTGCGGTTTGAATGGGTTCATAGTGGGTCGGTGGGTAAGCGGGAGTAATCATATTTTGGTAAATCATCCCGAGATAAAAACTAAGAATGGGCAAAGAAATAAAAAGTATCATTGCTAGCGTTTTGGAGAACGTAGTGACTTTGGTGAATGATTTTGGCAGTGCCATACCATAAGTATTTCATGAGAAATTATGATTGTCAATAAAGTGAGAAAAAGTATATACTAATCACGTGACAGAGCAAAAAAGTATTTATCAAGATTTAGATAAAGTGAACGAGCAGGAGGATCCATGGGCGACGCAGCATCCGTACAATCAAAAAGCGTTTAAGCAACTGCTTTCCTTAATAGAGCTCGTTCCTCATACCTCAATTCTCGAAGTCGGCTGTGCACAGGGAGCATTTACACGCCATTTGGTTGAGATTTCAAAAGATGTGACAGGGATTGATGTCAGTGCCGCCGCGATCAAGCAAGCAAAAATCCACGCGAAAGATGCCAAATTTCACTTAACGACTCTGGAAGATTTCAAACCTGAAAAGCACTACGATGTCATTATCTGCGCTGAAATTTTGTACTATATAAAAGATAGCAAAAAGGCACTGCAAAAGCTTGAAGAGTTAGGAGACTATTTGGTAATCAGTAATTATATTTTTTGTTTACCTAACGTTTCTTTCGGAAGTCTCAGATACGAGGTGGCTCTGAGGAAGTATCCACTGATCAAAAGGATAGTTACCACTTTTCCTATGCCCCCGACGCTGACACTCCGCTCTGTGAGAAAATTGCGGAAATAAGTTCACTTGGACTTGAGTATGAGATAAACCCCAAGAAATGCAAATGCTGATCCGATAAGAAATCCAGCATTTAGTTGTTCACCAAGAAGTACAGTAGCCCACAGAAATGTCGTTACTGGCTGTAGATATAAGGTCATAGATGCAATAACGGGAGAGCCATGTTTGATTGCGTATTGGTATAATAGGTACCAAATAACAGTTCCCAAAAGTCCTACGTAAAACGTCGATAAAATCGAACTGTTCGATACATGCTGCCACCACAAAGGATGTGTCCAGATATCTGTCAACGCCAGAAAGAAAAGCACAAAACACGTTGTAAAAATAAAAAGACTTGTTAACTGTTGTGGTGTGTAGAGTTTTTGGAATGGTTTTGAGAGTACTGTATATAATGATGTGGCTGCAGCACCGATAAATATAATCAGGTTACCCATGATATTACCACTGAAAGCTGCACCTTGCGTGAGAATCGGCAAGAGTATGATAATAAGTGCCCCAATAAATCCAATGATAAGCCCGACAATTTTATTGAGATGAAATTTTTCAGCGAGCAGAAAATATGACAGTAAAGCAATAAACAGCGGGCTGAGAACATATAAAGTCCCTCCGATAGTCGCAGTCGTTAATGCAACACCAATAGGGAAGATCGTAACGTTGAAGCTCAATAAAAGAGAAAAAATAATTACTTTAAAAAAATCTTTGTGCAGTTTGGGCTTGTTTTTTAAGAAAAATGGCAGAATGCATAACGTCGCGATAGCAAAACGAAAAAAAGTAAAACTAAAAGGCGGCATCTCAGTCACTGCCACTTTAGTCAATACAGGAACACCACCGCCGATACATACAATTATCAGAATTGCAAAAAGAGCAAGTTGCTTATCAGAAAAATTTTTCAACATCAATAGTTCTGATTGTAACAGGAGGGGAGAAGGGGGACAAGGGAAATGGCATTTTTATCTACTTATCAAAATTCCCACCATCAGTACAGACAAACGTCTTATAGTTGATATCGGTTATAGGTGTTGGTATAATCCATTTATGGCAAAAGAAGACGCTCCAATTAGGCATAATTCTGAAGTTTCTAATCCTGAACAACGTAGAAAAGAACGTCTGGCGAGGATCTTTGGACCTTCAGGTAAAACTGTGATTGCTGCCCTTGATGATAGTGCAATATCCGGTCCTGAAGCTGGACTTCGAGACATGGAAGCGGCAATTAAAAAAGCTACTCGTAACGAAGTAAACGGAATACTTGGTTTTCCTGGAATGTTTCAGAGATACGGAGGATTAGTTGGTGATACAGCTTCTATTTTAAATATAACTCTTAGTACAGAAGGACCCCATCATCTCAGAAAAGTTCCGGTCGCTACTGTCGAAGAAGTGGATCAGCTTGG
The DNA here is from genome assembly GCA_041743715.1 of Patescibacteria group bacterium. Taxonomy (GTDB): domain Bacteria; phylum Patescibacteriota; class Microgenomatia; order Levybacterales; family UBA12049; genus JACDET01. The sequence continues at coordinate 87,756 of JBGTMH010000059.1, forward strand.
GTTGACAGCGGTATCGGTACACGTAAACACCACCTCGCCTTATGAACCGGAGATGCTTCAGATCCTGGGCAAAACAGCAGGTGAGTGTCGCCGTTTGGGGGTGCCGCTTTTAGCGCATATGTATCCACGTACTTTGAAAGATGGTAAAGAAGACCATTACCTTCATGCTGCCGATACAGTCAGCGAAGAAGGCATAAACGAGTACGCTAAAAAAGTCCGTCATGCTGCCAGAATTGCCGCTGATTTGGGCGCTGACATAATTAAATCTCCATGGACAGGAAGTGCAGAATCTTTTCATACAGTTGTTGAGAGCACTTATGGATTGCCTGTGGTCATGGCAGGGGGTGCTTTGATTGAAGTTCCAGAATTCTTAAATAAAGCTCATGATGCTATGGAAGCTGGCGCAAAGGGAATCGCTGTTGGCCGGAACTTTTTTCAACAGCCATATCCAGGCGAAGATGACCGAGTGCTAATAGCACTTTACAGAATCGTGCATAAGGGTGAATCAGTCGAACAAGCACTGGTTGCAGCCGAATTTATAGCAATGGGTAGGGAATCAAGAGAATATCATGAAGCGGGTTTCAGTACTGAGCCTTTAATATTGGGTCCTCGATCGTATACTCCTTTTTTCTCCAACCCTGCTTCTCTATCCCAGGATAAAAATTAGCTTTATTTATAGTTCTGCTCAAAAAGTTCGATTGGGATATTATCTGGGTCGGTAATGAAGATGTATCTTTTTATGGAAGTGCCATTTTTAATTGGCGCGATTTTTTTTATATCATATTTTTCAGCAGCGTGTAAAAATGCTTCGATATTTTCTACAGCAAATGCTATATGTTTCAAGCCGATTTTCTTTGTGTCTTTCAGATTTTCTGTCAATAATACTGGATTATTGTCTGCAAACAATTCAAGTCTCGTACCAGTTTCATCTTCTAAGAAAAGAAATTTTCTATTCTTTTCAGGCTTCTCGCCTTCAAATACAAGTTTTAATCCAAATAAATTCATATAAAAATGCTTTGACTTAGTAATGTCTTTAACTGATAGAGCGATATGAGCAAGTTTCATATATTATTTCTGATAAAGCTCGATTAAAATGCCGTTGCAATCTTTGATAAAGGTAAATGTACCACCAAAGCCTGCTTCAGCTATGTCTCTTACTTCAACGCCTTTATTTTTTAATGAGGAAACAGTCTGTTTCAGGTCGTCAACTTCAATGCTGAGATGTTTAGTCCCAATGGTATGCAAATCTTCCATGAGTTCTTTTCTATAATCTGGAAGCGGTTTGTTTGCTTTACCGAAATCAAAAAGTTCAATTCTTATCTCATCCAATAAGAGAATTGCTTTTTTACCACCATACATTTCGTATTCATGCGTAACGCTGAATCCCAAATTATCCTTATACCATTTAATTGTATCTTCTATATTATTGACAGTTAACGCTGTATGATGATACTTGAATTTCATACGTTGTATTCCTGTCTCGGGTTGTCAGAAAAATTTTTGGTGTCGAAGAGGACAATTTTCGAAATTTTCAGACAATAAAACTCATGTGGATTTTTGCCTTCCAAAATGTTTTTCAGCAGAGTAGGATCTTTGTCCAGTTTGCTCATATATTGACTACCAATTTTTTCAGCTTCTTCCTTACTCATACGTGTGGCATGACCGACTGCTGAAATACCAATGATATATTTTTCTGAAGGTGTGTCTTCATGAATTTTAATCGCAACGGCGACTTTCTGATTCTTTGCAATTTCTTGTGAATGACGCCGAGCAGGAGTACTTATCCAATAAAGATTCATATTCTCATCACTATAGTAATGAACTGTACAGACCCACGGTTGATGATTAACAGATGTGGCCAATTGCATCACTCTAGCGCTTTTCAAATGGTCATGTATTAATTTTTTTAAGTCTGCCATAGCATGTATTATAGATCGACAATTGTCGGGTTTCAATGGTTATTTTAGAATGTATTTGTTTAAATCTTGTATGAAAGGGAGAATTAGTTTTTCGTTGGGAGACCAACATGTATTTTTATTAGAGCTATGTCCTTGGTGTTTTTTGAGATTTTTTCATCGAAGTTTTTTGAGATGTAATTGACTACCCAGTCTATTTTATTGACTTTGCGTTTTAAATCCCTGAATAATTTGCTGTGGATATCCAAAGTTTTGCCATGAGCTTTCAACATAGAGCTATGATCGTTCAAAATAGCGCCGTGGGCTTCCAGTAAAGTACTATGAGTATTCAGTATTCCTATAATAGGAGCAAGTTGGCTCGATATTTGTTTTTCTACTATTCGATCTATTTTTTCCAATAATTGCTCATCTGTCATACATTTAATATATTACTTTTTCATGAAACAGTCAATATGACAAAAGAGATCTTTCTCATTAAAATAGAGTTTTTAGCAGGCTTTGGATTAATGTATAATACATGCATGAAATTAGATGCCAAGAAGTTACGGCTCAGTGAGCATGATCCTGAGGATTTTAAGAAGATTAATAGAAATCCTATCTATATAATCGTTGATAGTGTTTTGGATACCTATAATGTCGGGGCGATTTTTCGTCTGGCTGATGCGGTGGCAGTTGAGAAGGTGTATCTTTGCGGCGATACTGAGACACCACCAAATCATCGGATTAAAAAAGCATCGATCAATACGACTGAGTGGGTGCCTTGGGAGTACGCAGTCTCCGCGGCGACTGCGATTAAAGATTTAAGATTTAAGATTAAAGATATCCAAATTATATCGGTTGAGCAGAGTGAGAAAAGTGTGCAATATGACAAAATCGATTATACATTCCCAATTGCCTTGATCGTCGGACACGAGACAACAGGAGTTTCACAGGAAGCCATGGATGCATCAGATTATATCGCCGAAATGCCGATGTGGGGGATTAATATAAGTATGAATGTGATGGTGAGCTTGGGGATTATGTTGTATGAAGTGATGAAACATAAGAAAAATTCGAAGGTGTAAAGAAATTGCATCATCTATGGCTTTTCATTAAAACATGTCCTTGTTCGTATGCGCTGCGAAGTACTTGTATGCCCGTTTCCCGGTCACCCTCGCCCCAATGATCAACATCACTGAGTTGGTGAGATTGATGAAAGTCATTAGGTCCTATAACGCTTACATAATTTATCCCTGTCCTTCTCATTTGCAGTTGATCACCAGTGATGCTTGGAAAAGGTTCTCCTATATCTGGATCGGGATACATCGCATGAAATATGTCACCCACCGTTAATTGTACTGCAAATCCTAATGTATCATTCCTAACCATTCTTTCTGTAATAACAGCTAATGCCAAACGAGTAGTCTCCGCATAGGCGGCATCGTACGCTTCGTCTGCTCGGCGACGTGCTTGAGCTTCTTCGATAAACTTAGCTCCTAAATTGCTGTCATCCATCATTCTAGTAACATCTTCTAGAGCTCGAGCAGCCGGCGAGCTAGGTTGTTTCATCGTTTCAACCACAAATTTTTTCAATCCACCTTTTGCCCGATCCAGTTCTGTGGGGCCATAAGTTTCATCTGTTCGCCGTCTTTGTCTATCTACCATAGATGGGATTATAACACATCCTAATATACAAAAATTTGTATGCTATACTAATTTTTATGAATAAGCAGCAAGCTCTCGATAAAGTAACTGAAGAAATTATAAAATGCAAAATTTGCCCAGTTGGCAAAAGCGGGAAGCCGGTGGTTGGGGAAGGAAATACCGATGCGGATGTTGTCTTTATTGGCGAAGCACCAGGGAAACAAGAGGCAGTAAGTGGTCGACCTTTCATCGGAAGGTCAGGCCAGTTGCTTCGAAATTTGATTCGAGAGGTTGGACTTAAGGAAAAAGATATTTATATCACCAGCCCAGTTAAATATTTACCGGATAGAGGGACACCCACTCCAAAAGATATTGCTCATGGCAGAATTCATCTTAAGAAACAGTTAGACGTTATTCAACCCAAAATAATTGTTTTATTAGGAAATTCAGCCATACAAGGAGTTCTGGAAATGAAGATCCTTGTAAAGACAGAGCACGGGAAAATTATTGAAAAAGATGGAAAAACATATTTGGTGACCCTTCATCCAGCTGCCGGGCTTCGTTTTCCACCGTTGAAAGAATTGATAAAGGAGGATTTTAAAAAGTTAAAAATGTTAATAATCGAATAATTGACATAGTTTAAAATTAATTTTTTAAAATGCAAAAAATGTGATAAAATAAAATATGGGTTTAAAAGAAGGCGAGCAAGGGATAGAAGCCATTAGAGGACTTACAGATGGTAACATAACTCACCGTGATAAACGTACCGGTGCAGAAACCGTACCTATGGCTTCTGTTCCATCCGAAGGTATGCCATCTCCTAATGCAGAGAGTGTGAGAATATTTGCCGAAGAACTTATGGCAATAGGTGAAAAACGTCGTCAAAGCAGAGAGAAAGGGGCTAAAAAAAAATACGCAAAGAAAACAAGAAGAAGACAGTAATGCGTAGCTGAATATTCCCGAGTAACTAATCATCTAAATAAATAATTATATATTCCATAAAAATTATAGTTGCGCTATATTTTGTGGTATTAATCCTTTCTATTTCCCGCCTTGACATGAAGCTAGAATAGGCTATAATGTGTAGACAGTATGTGAAGTCTTAAGCCTAGGATTTACGAGTCAGACCTCGCCTTTGGTGGGGTTTTTTTGTCTTTCGGCTTCATTTACATATTTCGCACTTTAAAAATTGACAGTACACTTTCGAGCACTTATTTCACGCGAAGAGGTGCTCGACAATCAAGATGTGGTAGGAATTTTTATCAGGTTATTCCTTAAAAAAGAAACCTGATTCCGGATGAAGTAAACATTATTTTGTCCCACTGTAAAGTTGGGACAGCAGTGATCAACTTCATTTTATTGAGAGTTTGATCCTGGCTCAGGATGAACGCTGGCGGCGTGCCTTAGGCATGCAAGTCGAACGGGAGTAGCAATACTCCAGTGGCAGACGGGTGAGTAACGCGTGGGAATCTACCCCTGGGTGGAGCATAGCCGGCCGAAAGGTCGGGTAATTCTCCATAGAACTCGCAAGAGTAAAGGACTTAACGGTCCGCCGAGGGAGGAGCCTGCGTCCTATCAGCTAGTTGGTGAGGTAAAAGCTCACCAAGGCGATGACGGGTAGCTGGACTGAGAGGTCGATCAGCCACAACTGCACTGAGACACGGGCAGTACACCTACGGGTGGCAGCAACCAGGAATATTGCGCAATGGACGAAAGTCTGACGCAGCGACGCCGCGTGGAGGACGAAGGCCCTAGGGTCGTAAACTCCTTTTGCCAAGCCGTTCACAGCTTGGAGAATAAGCCTCTACTAACTACGTGCCAGAAGTCTCGGTAATACGTAGGAGGCAAGCGTTATCCGGATTTACTGGGCGTAAAGTGTGCGTAGGCGCCCCAATAAGTCGTGTTTTAAATACTAAGGCTTACCCTTAGAACTGAGCACGATACTGCTGGGGTTGAGGATTGATAGGGCAGCTGGAACAGTTAGTGTAGCAGTGAAATGCGTTGATATTAACTGGAACACCAAGGGCGAAGGCAGGCTGCTGGGTTTTTCCTGACGCTGAGGCACGAAAGCTAGGGTAGCGAAACAGATTAGATACCTGTGTAGTCCTAGCCGTAAACGATGTCCGCTAACTCTCTGTTTCGCGGTGCGAAACATCGAACTTAGAACCAAGAACTAAGAACTAAGAACAAAAGAGGAAAAATTATTTATAGATAATTCCTTGTGATTCTTAGTCCTAAGTTCTCAGTTCTTTGTTCGCGCGCAGCGCGAAGCAGGGGGTTCAAGCTAACGCGTTAAGCGGACCGCCTGGGGAGTACGACCGCAAGGTTAAAACTCAAAGGAATTGACGGGGACCCGCACAACTGGTGGAGCGTGTGGTTTAATTCGAGACAAAGCGAAAAACCTTACCAGGGCTTGACATGTAGCCGTTTTATACCTTTTGAAAGATTGGTAGATCCGCAAGGATGGTTATGCAGGTGATGCATGGCTGTCGTCAGCTCGTGTCGTGAGATGTTCCCTTAAGTGGGGAAACGAGCGCAACCCCCGTGAAATGTTAAATATTCATTTCAGACGGTCCCGATCATATCGGGAAGGAAGGAGGGGAAGACGTCAAGTCAGCACGTCCCTTATGCCCTGGGTTACACACACCCTACAATGGCGAAGAACAATGAGCCGCAAGTCGGTAACGGCAAGCAAATCTCAGAAATTTCGCCTCAGTTCAGATTGAGGGCTGAAACCCGCCCTCATGAAGGAGGAATCAGTAGTAATCGCGGATCAGAAGGCCGCGGTGAATACGTTCTCGGGTCTTGTACACACCGCCCGTCAAGGCAGCAAAGTCGGGAGTGGATGAATCATGCCTTTTGGCGTGAGAGTCCAAGCTTGGCGATGAAGCTTAAGTCGTAACAAGGTATCCCTAGCCGAAGCTGGGGATGGATCACCTCCTTTCTTTTTTTAATTATCATTTGATGGTTAAGAGGAGATACGGGGAAGAAACATAACTTAGATTAATTCTACGAAGCGTAAGCGGAGGAGAAGGTAATCAAGGAGAAGTTTAATGACAACAGGTGAAGTGATTAGCGCCTGGCGAATCTCGCAAACCCTGTAATAGGGAATCCTACGAAGCTTTATGCGAAGTAGGACACTTAGAGATAAGCAATTTCTAATCTCGCCTTCCTACCACGTCTTGGTTCGATACTGTCAATAATAATCAAACCCCTATAAAAGGGGTTTTTTTATGGGGCAAGCTCAACAGTATCAATACTGAGCATTTTGCCTGTTGACACGAGTATATAATGTGTTTTATAGTATATATATAAGCTGCCAATGAGAAAAAAAATTATCACTGCCATAAGTCTCTTTTTTGTTTTTAGTCTTCTTTTTTCAGCACAATTCACGCAGACTGCACAAGCCCTGGAACCCATAACTTCTCCGGTAACAAATCCTGTGACGGGACCGATAACAGGACCTATTACAGGTCCATCTTCTTTTTTTACAATTAGCGGAAAAGTAACCTATCATTTGTTGGGACTTTTCAGGCGTGGAGCAGAACGGTTTATGCCAGCTCCCGGTGTGCTTGTCAAAGCAGTTGATGTCTTTAGTCAGCATACTGCCACGGCTACAACTGACGCAAATGGCAATTATACAATAACACCAGGCAAATCAGGATTGTATAAAGTATCTGCATCGGGTGGAGAGGCTTCTTTCTATGTTCCACCAATTCAGTTCGTAAATGATAATAAGCCAGCTGGGAAGAAAAATGTCAACTTTCAAGGTGTTCTCTTCAAATTCTAATTAGGTTGTGACGTCATATCTCATTCTATTCTTACTTTTTCTTCTCCAATTTGTTTATCTCCCATTTGGTACAAGCTTTTTTGAAGGATCAAAAGTGTATGTCGCGGAATTAATCATTTTCCTGCTCCTACTTTTTCGATTATTTTCTAAGAGGGGGATGGCTTTTCAGACATACAGAAAAAGCTTTTTGATTTGCTTTGTGGCATTAATTATTGTAACGGCATACCATCTCATAGCAAATTCCACGCAAACAGTTTTCTTCGGTAATCCATTCCGTTTACAAGGGACTTTACTTCTATGGTTCTTATTGGCTTTTGCATTTTTGAGTACTGGAATAAATATTGAAAAAAAACGTTTTCCATTCCTCGTGTTATCTACTATTATTCTGCAAGTTATTTGTACAGTTCTTTTTATAGGAGTAGGGAGTGATCGGCCAATTGGAACTATCGGTGAACCAAACGCGCTCGCAGCGGGGGTGCTCTTTTTATGGCCATTTCTTTTTTTCACATCTTTCAAAAGTAAATGGCGCTTTGGGATGGGAGCACTAGGTATTCTGTTAGTTTTTATAATACTTTTTATTTCCGGATCGAGATCAGGCATGATTGCTTTTGTAGTGCAACTCTTTTTCCTCATGCTTCTTCGCGTATTTCCTAAAAGATTCGCACTCAATACAATTTTGGCACTCGTACTTATTGCAGCTTCATATATAATTCCGATTCTGTCACAGGGAGATTTGTATGAAAATAGGGGAGAGATTTGGAAGAGTGCCATTGTCGCGGGATCAACGCACCCGATTGTGGGTGTTGGATTTGGAAATGCAGAATACGAATTACATAAAGCAAACATAAAACTTCATAATCATTTGCCCGGCTACTATGTAGACAGTAGTCATAATATTTTTTTGGATTGGTGGGTGCAGGGGGGATTGGTCGGACTTGGGATATTATGCTTCTTGCTGTTCCAAACGTTTCGTAGCTTTATAAAAGAAAAAAATATTCGGAATAGTGTTTTACTGTTGGGTTTGCTCGCTGCATTGTCTTTTAATCCTGCAAGTATCGTTTCGCTCATAGCGCTATGGTGGTTGATAGGGCAGGGAGTGTGAGCTTTATAATTATTTTGTAATCCTACTGTAGGTTGCCTGCGAGGCTAGGCTGTGGTAAGATTGCACTATGGCGCGGTGGCGAAGCGGTAACGCAGGGGTCTGCAAAACCTCCATGCACGGGTTCGATCCCCGTTCGCGCCTCACCTTACGAAAGAAGTGCCAAAATCTAGGTATTTTGACGTGTGGGTTTATAATATATATACATGAAAGGATAGTGAACGTATGGCAGTAGAACGAGTAGCAGCTATATCCAAAAAGGATGCAATGAGGGCTAAGCCGAATAGCGAAGTTAGCCTACAGGCTGTCCCAACTGGTGGTAATAAAAATATTATTACACTTACTAAGCCAGGTATGAGGGAAAATACAGCTGATATGAGTGCCAGTATAGCAAGAGTTACAGGGCCTGCACAAATCATATTAGGGCTAGCAGCTGCTCCATTTACGGCCGGGTTATCGAGCATATTAATAGGCAGTGGAGTGGTCGATCTTGCAGGTGGAGATTATGCACGAAAAGAGCAACAAGCGCAAGAAAATAAGAGAATCCTAAATGAAGCAACAGTAAATGGACATACAATAGTCGTGAAAGGTAGTGACTCACCTGAAGTTCAACAGCAAATGGAAGCAAATTCTAGTTCAGGACCTGCATCCAGGGAAATTCCATTAAAGCCAGGTTATGTAGAAATTATTAGGCACAATCCTGAAACTAAAGAGACAACGGTGAAAGTTCTTTTTGAAGCACATGAACATGAAGCGCAAGCCATGGGTACAAAAGGTTAATAAGGAGTGATTTATGGCTACAAAAGAAGGGGATCCAAATCTTGGTGAGAGATCAGGAGAAACAATTAGGAATGTAGGTATAGTTGGTGGTATTATAGGAGTTATAGGTTTGGCAGCAAAATCTGAATTTGCGGCAAGTTTCTTATTTCCCAGTGCAATTGTTATTGTTACAGGTGTGGGATTAAAGATGATTTCCAAATCAAGAAGAGTAAAAAATAAGTAGGTGGAATAAAATGTATGGCAGGAAAAGAAAGTTCGGCAGATAAAGTGGGAGAAAATTTTGCAAAGACTGAAGCGCTCGTTTTTGTCGCTGCTATGGCAGTTTTTGCTTTTATTTTTATGTTTGCTGCCAGGAGGTAATTATGGAAAAAGATAATTTTGTAACACAAGGAGCAAAAGAAGCAGGAGCCATACTGAGGGATGCTGGAACTGTTGTCGGTGGGATAGGGGAGAGATTTCTCAAAAGGTATGAGCCAACCTGGGAGATTATTAAACGTAGAGCGCTTTCAGGATTTCATCAAAAAATAAAATCTTACAGGAATAGAATGCGTCATGGGTAATAGTTATGGAGAAAGAATCATTAGAAATACCTAATTCTGAAATAGATTATAGTGGGCATAGTGAGAAAAAACTTGATACACGAGTGGATCTCGCAGTAAAGTCTGCACAGAATCTACCACAGCCTACAAGTATTTTCAAACCGTCAACGAAGAAAAAAAGCAAAATCGTATTCGAACATATTACTCCAACCCTTCCAGAAAATGACAGTTAAACCCCCTCCTTGGCTCAAGCCTGATTTTTTGGTAAAATACAAAGGTTACACGGGCGCATGGCTCAGTGGTAGAGCGGTCGCCTGAGGCGACAGGTCAAGGAAATGTGGTTTATATATGTTCTAAGAAGTCTTGTTAACAAGCGGTATAATATCGGCTATACAAAAGATATACAACGAAGATTGGTAGAACATAATAATGGCAAAACAAAATATACACGATCTACAAGACCTTTCGAAGTAGTTTACAAAGAAGATTATAATACGAGTTGAGAAGCGGCAAGGAGAGAAAGATTTTTGAAGTCGGGAAAAGGAAGAGAATTTGTAAAAAATATATTAGATAATTAGTGCGGGCGCATGGCTCAGTGGTAGAGCGCGTTCCTGATAAGAACGAGGTCCTTGGTTCGATCCCAAGTGCGCCCACAATGTGGTAGAGCGGTCGCCTAAGGCGATGGGTCAATCCCAAGTACACCCACATTTTGTAGAAGATTATATAAGATGGCAGGGGTTTTATATTGCAACAATATGATAGAAGGAGGAGCTAGAAGAAGTATACGAGCAAGAGGTCGAGCTGCAATAGAGTGGTTAAAAGGACCTATAAATGAGTTGCATGTACGTAGTTCGATAGAATATTATAACTCTTTGATAGAATCGCTTGTTATTGAAACGAATTTTAGAGATGAACCAGAAAAACGTAGGTTAGCAGAGCAAAATACACATACGCGTGCAAGAAGTTGGTTTGATTCTGCTGCCCCTCGATCTATTTTTAAGGGTACTCCCCTTGAGAATGCAGATGTCTTCGAATACGCAACAGGTAGACAAGTTACTGCATCGCATTATAATCCTAATGCGCGAGACCATATTGTATTACGTATGGCTCAATTCACCGAATGGGTAAATACACAACAAGAATTAGGTAGCAAACATACCGCCTAGCATCCTTTTAGAGTAAGCAAAGTAAGAATTTTTTATAACTGTTGAACCATCACATAAAAAGTAGTATACTGACAGTAGAGTTACTCTGTTCCCCAGAGCACTCAACAAAATCCTTCAGGTACACACAGGCATACTCCACGTATACCAACCCGCATAGTACAAAATAAGCCTATAGTTGCATCTCTGTAAGAGTTGTGTTAGAATATTCTTACTATGAGCGAAAGAATAAATGGTGCTTCTGTATCTATGAAATTGCCTCCTGTTGAGGCACAGAATTCTCCTGGTGCGAGGCTTCCTGATGGTTATCATGTTCACGGCATAAGCTTAGAAAGCGTTGTTAGTAACAGAGGTGGATCCGCAGTGGTTTTCAGAGGCAGACATATTGGAAGGGAATGGCATCCTCCTGTTGCGGTAAAGGTAGCAAAAGAAGATATGCAAGATCCTGCTCTATTCGTAAACGAAGTTGTAATAAATACTGTACTTAGAGGAAAGAGTGGTCATCTAGTTCAAATGTTAGACCATGGCGTAGGAGTACTGCCAGATGGCTCTCGTCGCAAATTTATTGAAATGGAATATCTTCCTGATGGTTCTGTGAGTGATCAATTAGAGAGACACGGGGCATTGCCAGCAACAAGAGCTGTAAGGTATGCATCACAAACTGCTGAAGGTTTGCATGTCATGCATGAAGACGATTTACTTCACGGTGACGTTAAACCCGCAAATATGTTTCTAAATGGAGCAATAGTAAAATTAGGAGATTTCGGAACTGCAAGACCATTTAATCAGACTCCATTAACATTGGAGGTTGCCGGAGAACAACTCCATTTGGAACCAGAACGAACTGGTTTTCTTTTAGGTTCGCCACGCTATATGGCTCCTGAACAAGCGGAAGGATGGGGAGGTGATGCGAGAACAGATGTACGTGGAATAGCGCTTGCAACATATGAAATGTTGATGGGACTTCCATTTTTTGATATAACCGATAACAGGGAGCAGTTAGAAAGATTAGTTAATCCAGATGAATACGATGCATGGGTAAAGAGTAGAATGCAGGACCTGAATAACATGGGTTATGGAGCATTTGAGGACCCTATCAACAGAGCAGTTAATAGAATACTTAGTAAGCGGTTCAGTGATCCTCGAGCGTTTGCAACAGATTTACGTGAGCGATTAGCTCAAATGTCAGACGATGCAAAAGATAGTAAAAAAGCCAGAACTATATTTGTAGTAGGTGAGGGTTCTGTACAAAGGACAGAAAGGGATATCCCTCAAGCTGCAGTTACTCAAGCGATTCCCATTCCTGCATATGCAGCTTAGTTAATACCTTCATATTACCCATTTTTTAGAATAGACTATTGTATCTAATTTACGTTTTCTCATAAAAATGACTCACTAATATTCTTCAAGTATATAATGTGTACTCTCCATATTATAGTTTTCTTCTTACAATTTTAAGTCTATATTCTCAAGCATTGTAAGGGTGTGATAAAATATTCTTGCTATGGGCGAAACTCTTCAAAAGAGGGTAAATGTGCGTTCACTACCTGCTGAGTTCGATGGAGATCTTCTAAAAGGTATTACACGTATTGGGAGCTATCAAATTGATAAGAAAACCCCGATTGGGATTGGATCAACGGGTTATGTTCTTAGGGCTCGTTCTAAAGATCAACATCGAGTAGCACTTAAACTTGGATTCTCATCAGATCCAAGGGCATATGCTCATCATATGGAAGCAGCTCGACTTCAGGATCGAGTAGCATCAGTAACTCCACATGTTCCCCAAGTGCATGAAACGATTGCTATCCCTGCACACCGCATTACAGGTGAGAAAGTTAAAAGAGGGCAAAGAGAAGGCAGTTTTCCTCTTGTCGTTATGGAGTATGTACCCGGACATCCATATAGTCGAATACTTAAACGTGTTAGTCAGCATAGAGAAAGGGAAGCTATTCAGGATTTATGGCCAATTGCGGTTGCTTTGGATGCTGCACACGAAGTGGGAGTTGTCCACAGAGATGTTCATTCTGATAATATCGTAGGTCCACAGAAAGCCTTAAAGCTTGTAGATTTTGATATCGCTGTTGAAAATGGTACACGATTGGTTAAAGAAGACGCAATAGGGACTCTCGGATATGTTGCACGTGAACAGGCTACTGTTGGAGCTATCCAAACCGGAGCAATAGATATTTGGCAATTAGGAGCTACATTATTTGAAGGCGTAACTGATAGACAATTATTTGAGGTTCCAGATCTGAAAACAAACGCACGGGTTTTTAAAGACGGATATGCAACACGCCTAAGTGCTCGTTTAGCGACAGCTGGTTTATCTACGCCGGTACAGGATGTGTTTATGCGTGCGGAAGCATCGGAGCCCGCAGACAGATATCCCTTAGCAGAATCGCTCATGTATGATTTTGCACGCGCAGCAGGTATACCAGCAACTACGTATATTGATTTGCATCCCGGTCAGGAGCAAGCTGTTTCTGCTGCTCGTAGAACGACTCAAATAAGTCAGAAATCCCGGCTTGTTGCAGCAGTTGCATAAGGGCGCTGTCGGAACTCCCTCTACATGTGATTTTATTACACTTATATTACCCAAAATTTTACTGATTCGTTATAAAATATTTTAAGTTATTTCGCATAACTGTCCTATGGAAAGACATTTAAAAACTGCTACTGTTCTGGCTCACATGTTGGATAACCAATTTAATATTTTGGGATTCCGGTTTGGGTTGAATGGGATTATAGGATTGATTCCTTGGTTGGGGGATGCGCTGGTGGCATTTTTGTCACTCTATCTTGTCTGGATCGGGTTGCAAATGAATCTTCCACGGATGAAGCTTATTGAGATGATCTCAAATATCGCAGTGAACTTCTTTATCGGACTGATACCGATTCTCGGTGACGCAGTCGACTTCTTTCATAAAGCAAATTTGAAAAATTTAAAAATCCTCAAAGACCACGCCAAACATCCTGTTATGGAAGGACAAGTCATCGACCCAATCCAGCCAGCTAGCTTCAGGTAAAATATTGGAATATTATTTCGTATACGTTACTGAAAGGGTTTCCTGAAACTTAGGATTTTCTTTTTTAATTTTATTTTTTTTATTTCGAGTCATTAACATACAGACGACTATATAATATATCGCTTGAAGTAAGGTGTAGGATTGATACCGATTCTCGGAGATGCAGTAGACTTTTTCCATAAACTAAATTTGAAGAAATTAAAAATCCTCAAAGACCACGCAAAGCATCCTGTCATTGAAGGAGAAGTCATCAATGCTCCTAAGCCTGTATTTCGTTAAATACAGAGTTTTATAAAATATTATGTTACAATAAATTTGTAAATATGGAAGGAAATCATGACGGATCAGCTCACCCGCCAGATGCAGAAGGAAGACCGGCTGCCCAAGAATTAGCTGGCTCTTCTCGTCGATTTGAATCGGCCGGAGCATCTGTACGCGGAGTAGAGGAAAGACGCGGAAATCCCGCAAATGATCAAGATGCATTTTATAGCGCTTCAAAAGGATTTCATTTTGCTGAGATTGGATTTGATAAGGACAAAATAGATGAGAGAACAGGGCTTCGTGTTTCTCCAAGTGAAACTACAAGAGTAAATGGATTAGTAGAGGCTCTTTCGGAATTAGATATAAGAGATGCTCAAGGAAACCGGGAAACGATAACCGACGAGAGTATTGCAAGAACGCATCAAGCCGTTCAAGAACTTCTCGAGCGGGGTAGCTTTCGAGGGATTGATGTCGTGGCAGATGGCGTAGGTGGAAACGCTGCAGGCGAGAGGGCAAGTAGTATAGCTACATATATATTTGTGCATGAGATAGCCAAGACGTTGCAGAGTGAAGGTGAGATTTCAAATGAGGTTATGCAGCGTGCGGTGAAGGAGGCCGATCGAATCCTGCATGCCTATAATGTAAAAGATGACAAGAATTCAGAAACGACGCTTGTTGCCCATGTAACTGATAAGAACGGTCAAACATTTATCACATCAGTAGGAGACTCACGAGTCTATAAAAAGGACAGCTTTGGAGAGATTGTAAGAATAACACAGGATCAAAGTTTTGTGGAACCTTTATTGTGGGGTCAGAGATCTACGTTCTCTGAAGCCTTAAATCATCCGCAAAGGAGTGGCATTTTTAATTCCATTGGAGTTGGAAACTTGTCTGATGCCAACATACAAGTCTATATGGAAAATTTACGAGCTGGTGAGGAGCTTTATTTGGTTTGTGATGGTGTGTGGGAAGCTGTTCGTGGTAATTCTGATCTTTTGAGCCAAGCAGATAGTAAGTATCAAGGACTTATCGAGAGCGGAATCGACCGTGAAAAAGCTCTTAATGAAGTATATGGATTTCTTTTTAAAGAATTTAATCTTAAAGATGCTCCTGCAAATGATCTTGAAGCATTAGCAATATATCTCACCCGACCCGAAATAGGTGAGCTAAGCCACGATAATGTGACAGCCGTAGTAGTAAGAGCAAGTGGATCTGATCTACCTTATGAAGAAAGTACGGAGGAGCCAGTGGTGGTAGATCTTCAGAGTGGATCGGCTGCAGAAACCAATCCACAAATGGTAATAAAAGGATATTTACAACCAGGAGCCCGGGTTAAGGTGAGAAGAAGTAGTGGGGACATTGAGAGAAATTGGGCAGTTGTAGGTTTAACGGAAACAGGTTTTGTTAAAGTTGAAAAAACAGGGAAGGATGCGCTTTATGAAAAGGAAATCACTCAAGCAGATATGGATGCACTCAATCCACCGATAACAATTACTGATATACCTGAAGCTGAAGATATCGGTGAACTAATTTATATGATTGGACAGCTCAGAGGAATCAATGGACCGGATCATTACTATTCTGCCAGCGAATTGGAAACAATAATCAGGGAAGCGGAGCAAGGAAGTAGACAGCAAAAGAAAAAAGCATTGGAGAGGCTTCCGAGCGTTGGTGGGTTGAAACAAAGAGTTACAGAATTAACTTCATTAGTGAAGGTGAGAAAAATGCTGAGAGCATTCAAGGAATACGGGAAGTAAAAACTAGCTATAGAGTTATGCTATACTGATGAAGGATGAGTGAACAGTATTGGTTCAAGGCAAATAAATCAGGTTATGGGTGGCATCCGGGTTGTTGGCAGGGGTGGGTGGTTATTGCTTTATATATCGGACTTCTTGTTCATTCCTTTATACAGATAGATAGTAAGACACATTCTGCAAGTGATACTTTGCTAGGATTTCTTCCACGATTTCTTCTCTTCTCAGCGCTCCTTACTATTATAACCTATTTAAAAGGTGAATCTATTACCTGGGGGGCCAAAGGAAATGATCAGCATAAGATTCCGTAATGTATATCTTAAACGAAATCATGTTACACAGACTACAGGAATCGTTCGGGTTAAAAATGTAGTAGTATGATATTGTTATGTTGACAGAATTCGACAAACTGCCTCTTGATCTCTGTTGGTACTTATGTTATAAATGTGTAAGAAATGAAGAAATGTACTTTACTCCCTGAATTTAAGATGATTACCAGCTAGCTGGTATGATCGCATAAGGCTACCTCGGTAGCCTCTTTTTTTACCAAATAAAAAGTCAGGAAAATGTCATAAAAATTTCAGAAGCAAACATATGGTATCACTAAGACAAATTAAAGAAGAACTTCCATTTATTAACCGTATTCATATCAAAGGGCATAGAATTACAGGTGATCATCCTTTGATTCAGGCTGACTTACCCGGAACTACTGCCTATGTTCAAAAGAACACAGTGCTTGCCCGCGCGGGTAGAAAATGCGTTGATGGAAGATATCCGCCAGATACCGCAAGTGGTATGCTTGCGCGTGCAGGTGGCGATTGCGGATATGTCATGGCGCTTATGGCCATTAATAAAAAGAACAAATTGGGTTTATCGCCTGAGCAGTGTTTTAATGCAGTTTATAAAGTCATTCATCAAAAATTGCATGGCGCATTCTGTATCCACACGGATCATCATATCGACCCAGAACATGTAGAAGCCAACAAACAAATGCATCAGACACTCATTGGATGTGGACATTTGGCAAAGGCTGCCTCACAATCAAGACTCAGAGAGCAATATGATGTGCACGGTGAGGATGTCAAAAGAATTATTGCCTACGCGCGTAATCTGGCTGAAATCAGTGAAGGTGTGGATATCGTTAACTTGAACGGTGAACATCGGGAACAGGGAGTACTTTTGATTGACAGTGAAACGCATACAGTCAATGCGATGGACCTGGAAAATCAAAAGATGTACTTTATCTATGATAAAAAACGAGATGAGGAATTTATGAAAAAGCTGGTCGTAGAAATGGATTTGCAGGGTGTAACCTATGAAGATATGAAAAAGGAAGCAGATATTCAACTAGAAGCAACACTTCATAATCTCGCAAAAGGACTCCCACTTTATCATGTGACATACACAGGTCAGGAACCCTCCGTATCCGTTGTAGGAAATGTACAATAACCTCACAATTTAATTCCAACATCTATTAATAACTATTATTGAATTATCTCTCCCGAGGGTGATGCAGAAGGAGTAGTATTTGTAATGATTATTTTTGCGTCATTTTTTTGGAGTAAAACGTCTGAGTTCTCTTTTGTTTGTAGCAGAGTTTTGGGTAAAAAAGTTACTGATGTTGCGCTCTTGTAGGTATAAGGATTGATGATAAAATCAAATTTTGCTGCAGTTTTTGCTTTTTGATTGATACAATCGGACGAATTAGACAGGCATTTTAGAGCATAAGATATCCGGCCGGTCCGGGGGTTGTTGGTATTTAATAATATTGTGGGATCGGTGAAAAATGTTCCAGGAGTTACCGCGACGAGTGTTAAGATTGTTGGATCATAGCCAATTTCAAGTTGCATAACCGTAGGAAGATCATTTTGAAAATTAAGATTGACATCTAGCGAGATATTTTGTCCAGCCTTTGCCGAAACGGGATTAGGAGAAAAAGAAAGGACACTTTCTGAAATCGGTAAAGGTGTTTCTGCACGGTTTGAAAATGCAGGCAAGAAAGAAGCTGTATGAGGAGACGTATACATATATAAGAATGCACCTATCGCGAGGAGAAATAGGGCAAGAAGAATAAAAGAGGCCTTAGACATCGTAGTATTTTGTATCTGGTATTTTGTATTTAGTATACAAACCTGATTCTATTATACTAAATACTATTAGTTTCCGCTTTGGACTGTGATTTCTCGGAGTAAGAGATTGTAATCAATTTGATTTACAAGGCCGTCGTCATTGATATCGGTCAAGCGTTTTTTCTCAGGGTTACACGAAACAGCAGGCAGTAAATCGCTATAACAGCCCACTAAGAGATTGTAGTCAAGAATATTAAGTTTGTTGTCGTTATTGACATCACCTGCAACAAATGTAACAACAGGCATGATATTATTTTGCTGGGGAGTTATTCGTCTTATACCTGTTACCAATCTTTGCAAGTGAGTTGGTTCTTTAATTTTGACAGTATAGTCTCCCAAAGGTAACGTGTCTCCAAAACCAACTGTCCCTGTATAATTCCCGTTCGTTGCACTGTAGATAATTTTCCCTGCCGAAGAAGCAGTGAGCTGGTTACTCGCATTATAGACGAGGACCGTAACGTCGCGTGTGAGGTGTATCGGCGCTTTATTGCTGAAATCGCTACTATTGGGATTGGCATTATCTCCGCTGTTACCAATGCCATGTAAAAATGCAGTGAAGGAAAGTGTCGTTCCTGAAAGCGGTGGAGTTGCAGTAGGGAGGGCGGCAGTTGGAGTAGGTGTGAGTGTCGGTGTACTTGAAGCAATTGGTGTAGGACTTGGTGTAAGTGTGGGTATAGGTGTTGGTCCTAAGATTGAAATATACGCAGGAATGGTAGTAGACAATACATTTTCATTTGATTGATCACCTGGTGCGATTGATAAGGCTTGGGAGAACGTGCCAAATGAAATTTGCGTTGGTGTAACAGCGAGGCCATTGGTGGTAAGTGTCAGTGTGCCAACTTTGGTTGCATTTTGAATTACTTTTGTTGAGTCCGAGCCTATAGAAACTGCAACTACTATTTTTCCGTCTTCATAAACAGGTCCTTCAAGAGTTGTGGGAAAAGCTGCAGTATTTACTGTAAAAGGATTATTTAAAATAATGAACTTTGTCGGATCATATAATAATTCAAGTTTGACCACAGAGACCAAATTGGAGCCTGGATCGAGCATGACGTCGACCGAAACTGTCTCACCACCATTTTTGACCAGTGGTGCAGACGCTGTTGTACTAGGTGCAAAGGAAAGCGTGGTAGATGCTGTAGCTCTTGAGCGTGTTTCTTGAGGTTGTTGCGAAAGAAAAATAGTCGCTGGAATTGCCGCGACTACAGCGAGGAGCGTTCCGATGAGTAGTTGTTTCATTTTGTGACTTTTCATAATCAGAATTTTTGTTTTGAAATATTATTCCCCAGGTTGTGTAGAGATTTCCCGTAAGAATAGGTTGTAGTCAAACTGATTCACGGCGTTATCATCATTACCATCCGTTGCCAATTTTTTATTTGCATCCGCGCAATTAGGTGCAGCGCTTAGATCACTGTAACAGTCAAGAAGGAGATTGTAATCACGGATATCCAGCTTGTTATCATCGTTGGCATCTCCGGTGACGAGTGCAACCGCTTGGAGCTGATTGGTGGTGCCATGTGTCAGATTCTGGATACCGGAGACAAGTCGTGTGAGATGATTGCCTGTTCTCACCTTTACTGTGTAGTTGCCAGCAGTAAGTATGGAGTTCGAATAGATGGTGCCTTTGAAGCTTCCACTGGCACTGCTGTATATCACATCGCCTGAAGCGGAAGCAATAAGATTATTACTTGAGTCAAAAATTATGGCAGTACCGACACGTTTTGTACGCAAAGGATTTTTATTGCTTAAGCTACTCGCTGTTGGGTTGGCATTGTCACCGCTACTACCGACACCATGAAGTAGTATATCTACTGCAAGGCGCGTGCCTGTTGGTGTTGGCGTGGGGGATGGGGGAGCTGTCGGTGTTGGAGTGGCGGTTGGAGCTGGCGTCGGTGTCGGCGTAAAGGTTGGCGTAGCAGTAGGTGTTGGAGTGGCTGTAGGAGTTGGCGTCGAAGCCGATGTTGGTGTTGCTATGGGTGAAGGCGTGGCAGTCGGTGACGGAGTGGGAGTAGGACTCGGTGTGGCAGTCGGTGATGGTGTAGGAGTAGACGTCGGAGTTGGTGTTGGTGACGGTGCTACTTCAGAGAGTGTTGGATCATATGAGCTTGGGTTGGCGGGATTGCCATCGACATGGCAAACACTATCCTCGCCATCGATGTGGACGTTGCCATTATTATCTTTGGAGTCTGAGCAGGTGCTATTGCCGTGTTCACCATCTTTATTGGGGTCATATGATCCTGGGTTGTTTGGATTACCATCTGAGTGGCAGGTGGAGTCTGCCCGATCAATTGCTCCATTGCCATCATTATCAATACCATCTGAACATCGGTTGATTTTGGTATTGCCGAAGTTTTTATCTGTTATAGCATTTCCATTAATAATATTAAATGTATACCCTCTTGGATCTACAGGAATGGTTTGTTTCCAACCGGTTTGAGGGATTTCGCGCAACGTATACGTACCATCGCAGAGACCGACGAAGCTAAAGGAACCGGTACTGTCTGTTGAGATGACTTGGGATATTTGTGTGCCGTTGCCCAGTGTGTACATCTGCAGATTCCATCCAGAAAGTTTTGGTTCAGTTGGTTCAAATACGCTGTTTCCATTGGCGTCATTGAAGACAGCACCTGAGATAGATCCTTTAGCGAGCGTTTGGGAGATTTGTGTGTAAATGGCATTCAGCTGGTCACTTGTGGGACTGTAGTAGTATTGTCCACCACTGTCTTCAGCAAGTTTGGTGAGAAAGTTAGAGTTAACCTCTTTCCCCAGACCGATCGTAAAGTAAATAGTACCGTTAGATACATGACCGCTTTTTGCTGCTTCAAGTGCTTTTTGTTCGGCTATGGCACGGCTCACTTGTCTACTTCCGCCTTCAATGTAGTTTGCCTCTCCATCAGTGAGGAGAATAACGACGTTTTTAATGTCTGTCCGCTTTTTTATTGCAATTTCTTGATTGGCTTTTTTAATACCACACTCGATACACGTCCAGCCCTTGGGTGTTGCGACGGCATTTAGTATGTTTTTAACAGTAGCAAAGTCAGAAGTAAACGGACTGTCTAGGGTAGCAAATGATTCAAACGTAACAAGGCCTGCATTATTTCGTTCTTCCCGTGAAAGTATATCAATAAAATTACCAGCAGCTATTTTTGCGTTTGAGATTTTTGTGCCTGACGGGACATCTTTATCATTCATACTGCCTGATTTATCAATCACATGCATCGCATCAGTCGGAGATGTACCGCAAACAAGTCCGGATTTATTTATTTGTATACTCACAGGGACGGTACTAGCTATGACATTTTCGTTAAAAGAGGAGTTGTCGCTTATTGATAATGCTTGGGAATTAGGGCCAAAACCTATATCGGATCTCGCATTGGGAGGTGCGTTTGGTAAGGCTTTCAAGGTAAGTGTTCCAATTTTTGTTTTTTGTCTGAGGGCTTTTTGTAAGTCAGAACCGATTGAAAGCGTGGTCGTGGTTTTGCCTGGTTGGTTAATGGGGCCTTCGACAATTTGTGAAAATACTTCCTGGTTGGGGATAAAGCCACCAGCGATTTCAAATTTGGAAGTATCATACACCATTTCAGCTTTGACAAAAGATACTGCACTCCCACCAGGATCGACAAAGACATCAAGTGAGAATGTCGTTCCAGCAGGTATCTGCATAGGATTTGCATTGGAATATGTCGGTAGGTACGACAGAGAAACTGTTTTTTCCGCACGTGTTCTTATTTCTTGCCGTGTTTGAAAGAAGAAGACAGTAACCGGCAAGACAACTAAGCCAAGAACAAAAAGCCCTGCAATGAGGAATGATTTTTTTCTAAGGAACGACATAGAAATGTATCTTTAATTTAGCATAATGAATATTGGCTACACATGTCAAGAAGGAAGAGCTCATGGACCATGTTAAAAGAGCATTCCGAGGAATAAGAGTAAGAGGCCAATGAGTAAGCCAATAAAAGTACTTATCAGACCATTTTCTTTCGGAAGGCTATTGGCACCGGGATTACCTGGATTGATAATGCCTGTGGGTAAATTGATAGCTACTTCATCGTTTGCTGTTGGTTGGACAATTGTGGGTACGGTATTTGATGGAGGAGATGTAGGTTGTAGGCTCGGAGTTACGCAAACACTATTTGTAGATCCTGCACAGACAAAAGTCGGGACTGGATCGGTAGGCGCAACAGTCGGGTGGTCGGTGGGTACAGGGTCACCATTCAGACTTACATATACCTCAGCACCCGTTGGGGATACATTGACTGTTTTAATACTAATCTTTTTCTGAGAATCAGTAAAAGTTTGATTGAGTATCAAAGCTGCATCGAAAAACCCTGTTGTTTGGGGATTTGCATCGATGAGGATGCTATCGCAGCCGTTCTCACTATCTGGGCATACTTTTGTCAGACCTATCCTTATGGTGATGCCGTTAAACACATTAAATTGTATATTTTGTGGCACATTAGAACCTACACCAAATTCACGAAACTGATCCATTTGATCAAAGCCAAATGGTTGCCGAAACTCAAGATAATAATGACCATCAGCTATCGGAATTTTTAGAACTTGAACTCCTGTTGACTTCTGTTCTTGAGGAATAAGAGTATACTTACCACTTGCAGTAATGGTTTGTATGTTTTCTGGATTAAACCATCCAGCTTTTTCTTTGTGATGGTTATGCAAATGAGGTAGACCTCCGTTGACGCCCATAATGTCAAAGGGATCACTATATTGCTCAGACTTGCAGTTATTGCTTATAGAAACACGATTGCCACTCGCGTCTATACAATCGTATACAGTTGCATGATCTATTGCATTAACGGTATGACCAATCTCATGTGATACAGTATGCGAATTAAAGTCACTGCCAAATGCCCAAATACTTATGCCATCTGTAACACCGGCAACGCCATTGCAAAATATTTTAGGAGTCCCATAAATAATCCGATCATAACCATTGAGGTCACCAAGTTCTCTTTTTGCGGCTTCTTCAGCTTTTGCTGTCCAATCATGAAGCACAGTACCAGTACAATCACCATCCACACCAAATTCGCCATAGTCACCATAGTCAACTTTATACTTCGGAATAGAATCGGGAATAGTATACCAACCTACAACCTCAGCAGTAGTCGATTTCTTCCCTTCTAAATGGAACTGACCAAAGGAAACTTCCTCAAAATATGCATTTGAAGATCGTGGACCAGTAGAAACCATATTTTTCGCTTCTTCTAAGGTAAATGGTGTATCTTTATAATTACTCCAGTTAAAGAGTACTACTGCAATTTTCTTTGTCGATTTCGTTCCTAATACTTTTGGAGAAGGTTGAGAAAGTATCTGTAAGTCTGTTGTATTTTTTCCAACTACCACTTTGTTCTCTAGCATTATGCCGTTTATGATTACTTTTGGTTTTAGTTGCAGATCAGTGGGTTTATTTTTATTGTCAGCAGCAAAAGTGACATCAAAAGATTTGTTGTCAGGAGATGTGAGAAGGTATGAATATATTACTTTTTTCTCTTTAAAGTTTTCGCCAAGAAAGAATTTGAGATTTCCTTGGACAGTTGTGACTTCTTCAACATCAAGTTGTACTTGGGGAGGTAAATCGTAACGAGTGGAAAATACCACTTCTTCTACATCTTGAGGATTCTCCCGCATCAGTCTAAGGACATGTCCTTTTCGCTCTTTCGCAGTCGATTCTAATTTCTCAAGCAGTGCTTGTTTTTTTTCTGGAGGGGCTTGGTGGTACGCTGTAAGTGTTTGCTGTAAAGCAACATTTTTTGCTTTGATGATCGTTACAGGCGTGTTCGTAGTTGTGTTTGTGGTTACTGGAGGAGAATGTTTTTCTTGCTCGGGGCGAATATTTATAAAACTAATCACCAGAGGAATCAGAACCAAGGCGCTTATGAGGATGAGGCTACGATGATGCGATTTCCAGAAACTTTTTCCATTCATAACTGTAGCGTAAGGTATAACTCTTGCAGCTGTCAAGTAATTTCAATTCTCATCTATGGTGCAGCTTCATGCGATGTGATGCGTTGAATTCTAAGGAAGTCCGGGAGATTGAGGACAAAATCAAGTCGCTGCTTGAGTTGAAGAGTAGGTGTCGTCGGGTTGTCGCCGCACAAATCCCGGTTGTTCTGCAGACTTCCACCGGTCCGGCTGGCGTTGACAATCAGTGTGCCTTCAAGATTGAGCCGCAGGTCAGTGCAATTATTATTTGACTGAAGAATAAACGATTTATCAGTACTGTATATGCCAGAAAGATTGGGAGCATCTGAAGCGGGAAGGCTGCCAACTGTTGCTGGTACGATGATATTACCAGAGGTTGAGAAAAGCGCAGAAGAGTCCTTAGAGGGAATCGTAATATTATCTTTGATTGTTAGGTTGCCGTTAATTAAAAAGACATAATTTTGATTCGACGGAAAGTTATATGTGTTTAAATAGACATCGTCTGTGGCA
This sequence comes from Patescibacteria group bacterium, assembly GCA_041743715.1. GTDB lineage: Bacteria > Patescibacteriota > Microgenomatia > Levybacterales > UBA12049 > JACDET01. The sequence goes on from JBGTMH010000059.1 coordinate 112,286, forward strand.
TGGTAAAGACCATGTGGAAGATTTGAGGGAAGTGAGCAATTTAATAGAGTACAAATCGTTGACAAATCTACAGGAGTGATTCCACCGCTTTTTGCCTTTGCAGTGAGGTATGTATAAGATGAAAAAATACCTCCTGATCCGTTAGGGGTATATACTTCAGGATAATTTGGACCGCCAACAACCTGATTGGAAATAGAAACCTGACCCTGACCGAAAGAAGGCGTGGAGTCACCGGTAAAAACAATACCAGGACTCGTGCATGTTGGGTCAAATGTCATCATGGATTGTCCTGAAGGAACCGTATTGGTTACACCATCATCCATACGTACATCACCACATACAGTCTGAATCCAAGGGTAAGAATTAGAGATACCGAAGTTGAGATCGATGATATTCCCGGTAGGACTAAGTGTTGGAGTTGGTGTGAGAGTCGGCGTCGGAGTGGGTGTTGGCGTCGGAGTGGGTGTTGGTGTCAGGGTGGGTGTTGGGGAGGGAATCGCGGGGTTGAGTGCAACCGCGATATGTCCCCAAGTCCCTGTTCGACTATTTGGATAGTTGTTATTTGAAGTCCACGTCATAGTTGTGCTTCCATCGCTGGCGGGCTTGCTAGAGCCCCCATTTATAGATTTTGGATAAGCGTTATCACCAGGTGTGAAATGACAAAACCATTGTCTTGATTGACCGGATCCTACATTAGATGGAGCTGTATAGGGTAAATAAAGAACAAATCCTACGGTATCGACGACCATTTGACTTGAATTTGTGTTACTAACGGTGATGCTTTTCGTAAGTGGACCCGATCCTACTGAACCACTTGTTTTGTTGGTCGGTCCAAATGGGTTCGTCTGATCT
>JBGTMH010000060.1:0-19597 GCA_041743715.1 Patescibacteria group bacterium
TCTGTGAACTCCCACTTTTCGCCATCGGGACCATGTCCATAGACAGGAGGATCCATGATAATTCCGTCGTAGCGCACCCCCCGTTTTACTTCCCGCCCCACAAATTTAATCGCATCATCTAACATCCATCGAATAGGCTTATCTGTAAGTTTCGAAGCCGTTTGATTCTCGCGTGCCCATCCAATTGTCGGCCGGGAAGCATCTACATGCGTCACTGCTGCACCAGCTCTTGCACAAACCAAACTTGCAATGCCAGTATAAGCAAACAGATTTAAAACCTTAATGTCATTGCGAGCGACCGAATGGGAGCGCGGCAATCTCACCGAGGAGGGGATTGCTTCGTCGTTCCTCCTCGCAATGACAGAGGTGAGCCACTCCCACTGTAAAATTTGCTCGGGGAACACGCCGGTATGTTTAAATGGAGAAAATTTGGCCCAAAAAGAAAGGTCTTTATAATACATCAACCATTTCTGCGGCATACCGGTTTTATTTTCCCATTGCTTTTTATAAGGATTAAACACTGCATCGGCTTTTGCCCATTCACTATGACTCAAATGTGGAGACCAAATGATCTGAGGATCAGGACGAACAAGCCGGTACTTCCCAAACCGCTCATACCGCATCCCCTCACCAGTATCCAAAAGCTCATATTCATCCCAACCCTTTGTAGATAATATAATCATGAAGAGATTATAACAAATTACATTCAATTGTCACATTGTTCGATTGCTACATTGCTATTAAATTATAAATTTTTAACAATGAAACAATATAACAATTGAACAATTGGTTATTTAGGAGACCTTTTTAATAGTATAAGCAACACTCCCAGAAGGAGTTTCGATTATAATATCATCTCCTTCTTTTTTCCCTTCAATCGCCCGACCAATAGGGGAGACGAGAGACAATTTTCCATTCATTGGATCAGCTTCTAAGTCACCGACAATATGATATGTCATCTCTCTCTTATCATTTTTAAGTGTTACGCTACTTCCAATTCCTATACCGACTCTTTTTGAATCGTCCGCAATAATCCCGATTTTTAAGTTGTACGAAATCCGTGAAATCCGTCCGTCAATAAAGCTGAGCTTAGCACGTGACGCTTTGTAATATCCATTCTCACTCAAATCACCTAATTCTCTCGACTTTTTCAAATGCTCAACAGCATTAGGACGCGATGCACGAAGCTCTTCAAGTTCTTTTTGTAAATTCTCAAACCCTTCTTTTGTAAATCGGATTCTGTTCATGGATGTATTATACTCTTTACTCGTGAGTTAACTCAACTTTTATATAACTCTATCTTTTTTCTTACAAACATATTAAGCTCGACTGTTATTATCTCTCTATGAATAAAAACCCCAAAGTAGTAATAAAATATCTCAATCATCTTTATAAAACAATTAGCCACCCATATAGTTTTCTTTATGCATTATTAATACTTTTATTCTGGTTTATAGCTGGGAGCTTTATGCATTATGACGAACATTGGCATGATGCATTCATACTTTTTGAAGCAATAATTACACTCCTTATGGTTTTTATCATCGAAAGCACACAACAAGCAGATAACCGTGCTATCCAGGAAAAATTAGATGAGATCATAGAAAAACTCCCCCAAACCGATAATAGAAAGATAGGGATTGAAAAAAAGTACAAAGGTGAGAGGTAGAAAATGAGAAATAATTTAATAACATTCTTCCCTGAGCGAAGTCAAAGGGTATATGGAATGGTGTTATGATGAATTCGGGAAAGAAAGCTTCGTATCAAGTGCAAGTGAGGCATTATTATTGTCTTCCCCTATAGGAAAAAGTATACTAATACAATGGATGGCCCAGGTATTGATAATGACGGTGTCTCAAAAGAAATCGATCCTCCACAAGATCAATCTGGTGAAGTAGCAAACAGTTACAGTCCCGCTAAAACATTTGTTGAACAACTGATTCGCCGTGCAGAAGAACCTTTGCACAGAAGTTATGCTGGTGGAGTCAACCTCGAACAAACGAAAGAACGTCGTCCTAATCTCAATGAAACAAATCGAATAGTAAACGATTTGAACGACACACGAAGAGTAGCAACAAGACAGTATGATGAACTTGCAAGCGATCCCAATGCATTAGAAGCCTTCGTCAAAGAATGTGGTACTAAATTAAGTTCCTGGAGAAAAGAAGCAGTGGATGAACGTATCGTTGCCCTTCTCGAGCATGGAGGCAAACACTTTGCACAATTTTATGAGCGTAGAGCTGATGAACGTGACAAAGTTGCAGAACAAGTTGGTGAAGCAACACTTGACTATTATCAAAGACTAGCAGCAGGTGAAGAAGTAGAAAGTAGCGACGATGCGGAATCTAGTCCCATAGCTGTCTACCTCGAAGAACTATACAGTAAAAATAGTGGCTTTCAAGAACAGGAACAAGCGTATAGGGCTGAAGCTGCAAGGGCTGGTGAAGCAGGAGACACGCACAAGAAAGAGCATCAACTACGAGAAGCTGATCTATCTCGTTCTAAAGCACGAATAACAGGATTACACGCAAGAAATGCTTATAAAGAAGTACATGGTTTTCCTCCTGCGGTTAAAGCATTAGTACGTTATAACACAGTCGTTAACAGTGAGGCTTGGAAAGAGTATAATGCAGCTCTCCAGCGTGCCGATAAAGGTGAAACTAAGTATTTTGAATTTAGAAGAACCAGCGCCGTTCAAGCAGCGCTAAACGATGCAACGAGACACTGGAATGAAGCGCAACAGGCGGGAAACACAGCAGTTGCTGAATTTGAAACCTTTCAGCAAGGACAGATGCATAGTACGTAAGTCTTGTTATTATAGGCCAACTTTGATACAATTTATACTATGGTAGAAAGCAGATATGATGCATGGAAAAAAAGAAGAGAAACAAGAATACTCGAGGCACTTAATGCATTAGAACAGCAAGGAAAACCTGAAGCACCACCGTTAACAATAGTCACGAAAATAACTGAGTTACATCCACCTAGGACTAGATTAGGACGTGCTTTGGCACCCACTGGTCTTGGAACTTATTATCCAGCATTCGCCAGACTTGAACAAAAGGGAGAAATAACTTCTCAACGTGATAAAACCTTGGGGAGAAGAACGTATAAACGAGCTACGTAATCCTCCAACTACTCATATGATTGCTTTTATAGGAGAATCTATGAGAAATGTTTTAGGAAATATAATCTCGCATTAATAACAAAACTCTATCATTATGACGCTATCTTCAGTTTGAATTACATTGAAAAATTACCACAGGTATCTACCCTCAAATATCATATATAATGATGAGTATGAAAATGCATCACAATATTAAAGTACTCACCTGGTTTAATTTTTTCACTGATTTTAAGCTTTACGCTCCTGTCGCTATAATTTACTTTTCTCAGGTAACTGGGTCTTTTGCCTTAGGGATGAGTATATTCTCAATCGTGATGATCTCGAGTGCTTTATTTGAAATCCCAACTGGTGTTTTCTCAGACCGTATCGGGAGAAGAAAGACAATGATTTATGGAGCTCTGGCTTCTGTTCTGTATGTTTTATTTTATGCAGTAGGACAAACGTATTGGATTTTGGTAATTGGAGCTGTACTCGAAGGATTATCCCGTTCTTTATACAGTGGGAATTATGAAGCGTTATTGCACGACACGCTCGCTGAAGAAGGCCGGGAACACCAATATGGAGAATATCTTGGCAAAGTAGGTTCGATGTTTCAAGTTGCACTCGGTACTGCTGCAGTACTAGGTGGAATAATTGCAACATGGTCATTTTCTATAATTATGTGGTTATCAGTTATACCGCAGGTTGTTTGCCTCTACCTTGCTTTCAAGTTCATAGAGCCAAATATTCATACGTCAAAAAGCGGTAACGTCTACATACATCTAACTGAAGCTTACTCCAATTTTTTTAGTAATAAAAAGCTTAGGCTGTTGAGTTTTGGATCAATCATAGGCTACGGATTTGGAGAAGCATCATTTTATTTTCAATCGGCATTTTATAGTACTCTGTGGCCTGTCTGGGCGATTGGCGCAGTAACGGCAGTGGGACACGCAGGTGCAGCAACAAGCTACCGTTTTGCAGGTAATCTTATAAAACGATTCGGTGCTATAAATATTCTCATCGCTCAAAATATTTGGGATAGAATAACAGGCATTTTAGCGACTGCATTTCCCTCAGTTGCATCACCACTCCTCATGTCATCGGGTTCATTATGGTATGGCGTCGCAGAAGTATCAAAAAGCTCCCTGATGCAAAAAGAATTCACAAATCACCAAAGAGCCACCATGGGTTCACTAAATTCCTTCGCAGGAAGCATTTTCTTCGGCATCATCTCAATACTCCTTGGCATTCTAGCCGACAACTTCTCCCCCTCCCAAGCCCTCCTACTCATACAACTCTGCCAAATCACAAACATCATCATCTACTGGAAACTGTTCCACCATAAATAAAAAAGAACCCAACACAACTAAGTATTGAGTTCTCATTGAGCGGGGGATGCAAATTGTTCCGAACACCTCCGCAGCCAATTCTTGTCTCATTTTTCCAACTTAATGTTTTTATTTCAAACACATGATTAAGAGTTTAACGGACAAGCATGTAGAGACATCGCTAATGGTTCTACTTACTCTGTTGCTTACCAAAGTGACTGGGATGAATTGGCAGTCCGCCGTAATGGCAATGTACAACAACGGAAGCTTCCTCCAGTTTTTGGTGCCTCATCAAATTTCAGCTCAATAACCCTAAGCCCGATACCCCGTAAAGCTTGATTGACTCTTATAGCTGAATGACGTGAGATAACGGTATCTTGTGACAGTGACAAAACGTTGACCCCAAGTTGCTGTTGCTCATCTCGAGTTACCTCTATGAGTTCGTAGGTATTAGTTATTGAAGATGGTATATCTTTCATGCCATCAGGATAGATAAGTGCATGGTTCCTACCCACAGGGTTAAAAGCACAGTCAAGATGGAGGACATCCTCACCTTCCGTCAAGCTCTTGAGTTCAACAGGAACCACATCAAAATATGAACGACGAAGAGCATGTTCTAGAAAATCAACCCCATCTGCTGTAGTGCGTTGACTTATACCAACAAATACAATTCCCTTATCAACAATGATATCTCCTCCCTCTATCACTACATCTTCAGGTACTTCAATAACATGTGAAGGTTTTATTCTTTGTATGAAACGCTCGATTCCTTTCTTTTCTCGCTTACGTGGCTCACTAGCCATATTTGATACGAAGAATTTTTTCCAATGACAAAACCAAGATCGCGAGTTGTTAGTTGATCATTGACGCCTGTATCACGAGGACATGATGCCGGATTTAAAACTTCAACGCCTTCCCGCCTCAATGTTCTACTCAATGCAGTAAATTCTGGTACGAGCGCGCTGAAAGATGGCTGATCCTCGGTGCCATACAATGTTTCTTGGGTTTGATTAATGGGTTTAATAGGTCGAAAGGTATTCTCATAACCAACAATGACCTGGCGTAGTCGATCCGTTTCATTAAAACAGTGTGGAACTATTGGACTATATTCTTTCATAATATTTTAAGCCGAGTATTGCATAATTAGGCATAATATGATAAATTGTTCACCATGTTGAACATTTCTGACAGTATTCTGCAAAAGTTACTAATGTTGGGGTTGGTGGTCGACGAGGCGAAGTTATATCTTGAGTTACTTAAAGAGCCTAGTTCACACTTGAAGCTAGCACATACCACCGGGATTAACCGGACGAAGGTGTATCGACTTGTGAGCGATCTAGAGCATCGGAGCTTGATTACTCGGCGGACTGACGATAGAGGCACCTTTTTGGTGGCGGCCGATCCGTCGACATTGGAAACAATGCTTATAACGCAAGAAGAAAAGGTTAAACATCAAAGAGAAGCATTCAGGCAACTCTTACCGATGCTGTCGAATTTACAGCAAGGTGGAGCGCGAGAATGTATTGTTCACACCTACGAAGGTAAAGAAGGATTCAAGCAAATGTTATGGCATGATTTGAAAACTAAGGGCGAAAAAATAGTCTTTGGTAAAGGTACAATAGATGACCTTGTAGGAAGTACTCCTTGGGCAGAAAAATACCGTGCAATGACTGTCGAAGCGGGGTATACTATCCGTGAAATTCTAAATCCTAGGTACGTAAAACTACCATTCACTAATAATAAGGATTATTGGGAGCGATATAGGTATCGCGAAATCCAGAATGAAGTATTTCTTTTAAAAAATCAAATCGCGATATATAACGACACAGTCGCCACATATCACTGGTATAACGGGCAACGGGTGGGCTTTGAGGTCATTAATAAAAACCACGCTCATATGATGCGGCAAATCTTTGAGATGTATTGGAAACTGGCGGAAACATCAAGTACTTTGAAAAATGCAAATCCTAGCTCCTCTAAATTAGGTACTTATTAAAAAAATCTTTTAAGAGCGGGGGATGGGAATCGGACCCACTGCCTGTCGCCTAGGCGACCGTTCTACCTTTTAGAGCGGGGTACGAGAATCGAACTCGCTACATTCTCCTTGGCAAGGAGACATTCTACCAGTGAACTAACCCCGCTTTTCTATTATTTCTTTTAAAAAATCCCGACCTTTCCCTGTTTTCAAATATAATTCTCTCTGATATGCTTCTGACTTTGTCATATGTTCTTCCTTATAAAGAAGTTCAAACGGTGCTGTCAATTTTGTATATTTTGATTTTCCTGAATTGTGTTCTTTTAATCTTCTCTCTAAATTGTTTGTTGAACCAGTATAGAGTCTACCATTTACCAGACTTCGCAGAACATAAACATAAAACATATTATTCCACTGCCTGTCGCCTAGGCGACCGTTCTACCAGTGAACTACGCCTGCAAACTATCTTGCCATTGTACCAAGTTTTACGCTTATTCTCAAGCGTTCGCATTGATATAACCCAGCTATCTAAAAATATAAGAGAGTGGGACACTGTATCAATTATTTGTGAATTACTGCATGTTGACAAAAGCCCTAGTTAACAAGCATAATGGACCTACTTCATGGCAGATACTCAGTTGAGATATAATAATAGATCGTATTTTCGTGCGTCTCAAGCAGTATCCTTTCGTCCCTATCTCATAACCATGATCGGCATTATTGCCTTCACCTTATTCGGGTATAGTCTACAGAACCTGATGCTCGCACTCTATGGAATTGACACAGGGCAGAGCACACAACAAATAACTTCAGAAAAAAATAATAACTGTAAAGAATTTGTTGATGTGTATTCAGGACTCGTGTCATCTTCCTGTTCGCGTTCTCCGAACTCTATTCAACTGCTTAGCTACTTAAATGAAAAGGGGTATTTATTGGAGCACGATTTGCAGAGACCTACGAACTGATTGGCAGCGTTGGCCCAACTAAGATCGCGTGCATTAGAATACACCTCTTGGCTGACTCGATTATATTCTTGCTCATCATCAAGCAAACTTTTTATTTTCTCAGCAAGAAGTATGGGATTATTCGCTGATGTGATGAGATATGGATGTTCTTTATCAAAAAGATTGGAAACCCCAGTCACATCAGTCGTGATAACAGGCACACCGCATGCCATCGATTCAACTGCTGTAATTCCAAAAGACTCATATTGTGAAGGGGCAACAAGCACTTCAGCAGCATTATAATATGCAGGTAATGCACGCTGTTCTTTTCTCCCGACAAATTTTACAGACATAGAGATCTTTAAAACCCGTCGTATCTCAGACAACTTCTGTAATTCTCTTGACCAATTATCTGCTGCTTGAGAGATATCTCCTCCAACTATCCATACACAGACACGAAGCGCGGGATTTTTCTCCATCAATATTTTCATCGCATACAATAGCACATCAATTCCTTTGAGAGGTTCGATCCTCCCCACAAAAAGTAAAATTTTGTGGTCGGGATCAGCTCCTATTAATTTTTTTGCAAGAGATTTCTCCATGGGTTTGAACAAATCCAAATCGACACCGGGAGTAAGAATAACAATTTTATTTGAATCACCATTATAAAGCGTCTCTATATACTGGGCGTCAGTTTCGCTGGTCGCGATAACTTTATCCGCTTTTTCGACCAACAGCAGTTCAGCTTTGATGCGCTCGATACTTTCTCTTTCATCATCATTCCTCGCCACCAAGTTCTTCATAAGCCCCAACGTATGAAATGTCATGATAAGAGGAATTTTTAAGGTCTTTTGGATGTCCATACCGATAAGGCCTGATAAATAATAGTGACAGCTCACAATATCATAATCTGTCTTCTGTTCTTGCATAAATGTATAAAAATTATTTAAAAATTCTGGGATATATTGCACTATATCTTTCTTCGAAAGTGGTGACTCAGGACCTGCAGGCGTGTGAATTACACGAAGATTAGGGAAGACCTGAACGAGCCGTGGACTTTTTGGATCTTGAGAGCGCGTAAAAATATCTAGTTTATACCCTTTCTTGGCAAGTTCTTTAGAAAGCTCAAGCACATAAATATTTGCTCCACCAATTTCTGCGTCAGTCTCGTCCGAAAGGGGACACGTATGATATAAAATAACAGCCATTCGCTTTATATTCACGTTAGCATTATACTATAATTCATTAAACATTTATGACTCACATTTATCTCATCCGTCATGGAGAAGTCTTTAATCCGCATGGAATATATTATGTCCGGCTACCACACTTTCCACTTTCTGAAAGAGGGAAAAGTGAGCTTGAACAGACTGCACAGTTTTTAAAAACAAAAAATATCTCAGATATTTACACAAGCCCTATGCTCCGCGCAAAACAGTCAGCACGAATAATGCAAGAAGAATTAAAAATTCCCAAAATCTACGTGTCAAAACAGATTATCGAAATCCGAACGTCATTTCAAGGCAAACTCTTTACTGATCTTGATCCAGTTCAGTCTGAGGTCTATCAGTCACCTCTGAGAAAAAAATCAGATGAAACAATCGAACAAATAACCAGGAGAATGCAAAAGTTTATAACATCACTTATAAAAAAATACCCCAACAAACATATCGTTGTCGTAGGTCACGGTGATCCGATCATGAGCTTGATTGCATCAGTTAAAAAACTCCCACCAAAATTCCAGTCAATCAGAACGGGTCACTACATTCAACATGGGGAAGTATTCCTGCTAACACATGATGCCACGCACCAATCCATCAAAAGCGTCTTCACACCCAGCACTTTTAGTGTAAAATAGAGCAACATGAAAAATTTGATTAAGATCATTATGATTTCAAAACCGCTCCATCACCTCGTGTGGATTATCTCTCTGCTCATTTTATTCTCAGCAATATTACAACTTGTCGCACCAGTTCTTTCTAAATTTATTGTCGATGAAATAGTTCTTAAAGTCTCAGACCGTGGGGGAGATCTGAATAAACTGATACTACTTATCATCATCGCTTTTGGCATGAACCTTCTTGGACTCATAACGACAACTATCTCAGAACGCATCGGGGATCATTTTGCAGGTAGACTGAGAAAGTATTTAACTGAGAAATTTTATAATAAAGTACTGACGTTACCACAATCATATTATGATTCAGAAATATCAGGAAAAATTGTTAATCAGTTAAGCCGCGGCATTACCTCAACTCAAGGATTTTTGAACACTGCCACAAATTTTATATTACCAACCTTTGTGCAAAGCTTTTTTACCATAGCCATTCTCGCATATTATAACCTTCCAATAGCCTTTTTTACCTTTATACTCTTCCCGATATATATGACAATCTCTTATTATTCGACAGTTAAGTGGGGGAAAGAGGAAGTCAAGAAAAATGCGATAGAGGACACAACGCGAGGCCGCATGCATGAAGTTATAGCAAATATGAGTCTGGTAAAGAGTTTTACAAACGAACAAAACGAATACAACTATATTTCAAATGGTTTGAAAGAGATAAATAGAATTTATGCCGGGCAAAGTAAAACATTTCATATCTTCGATTTTTACCGGGGATTATCACTCAACATCATTCTTTTCGCGATAAATATTCTCGTTTTCTATAATACATTTGTCGGTACACTCTCGATTGGGGAGATGGTCCTTATTTTACAACTTGTTAATCAAGCAAGAATTCCACTCTTTGCTATGTCCTTTATTTTGACAGAACTTCAGATGGCTGAAGCAGGTTCAAAAGAATATTTTGAAATTTTATCGTTACAATCAACAGAAAACTATGAAAAAAAATATAAAAAAGAAAAGGTCAAGGATCCTACTATTACGTTCAAAGAAGTAAGCTTTAGCTACAACGAATCTGATAATGTCCTGCGTGATGTCAATTTCACTATCGAAAAAAATCAATCAGTTGCCCTCGTCGGACATAGTGGTGCGGGGAAATCTACGATTATTAATCTTATCCTCAAGTTCTACGACACAACTGGTGGAGAAATATATCTGAAAGACATGGATTATACGAAGCTTGATCATGCATTTGTCAGAAATAATATTGCGCTCGTATTCCAGGAAAACGAACTATTCTCAACATCTGTCAAGGAAAACGTAGCGTATGGTAGACCTAATACGACTGATGAAGAGGTAATAAAAGCCTTAAAACTCGCAAATGCCTATGACTTCGTTAAGAAGCTCTCGAAGGGCATTTATAATGAAGTAGGTGAGCGGGGTGTCAGACTTTCCGGTGGACAAAAACAACGCATCCAAATAGCCCGTGCTATTCTAAAAAATGCGCCGATTTTAATCCTGGATGAAGCGACATCATCACTTGACGCAAAGTCAGAAAAAGAAGTACAAAACGCTCTTGAAAATCTTATGAAACACAAGCTTGTTATCATCATCGCACACAGATTCTCGACAATTCAAAATGTTGATAAGATTTTGGTTGTGAATGACGGAAAAATTGTCGAAAGCGGCACACCACACGAATTATCTAAAAAACCCGGAATTTATTCAGAATTATTGAACTATCAAATAGAAGGAAATAAAAAGCTGCTTGAGAAATTTGATATTTATTAAAATGAAACTCTATAACTCCCTCACACAGAAAAAAGAAACCTTCAAATCACTCGAAGAAAATGAAGTAAAAATGTATATCTGTGGTATCACACCATACGACACGACCCATCTTGGTCATGCTTTTACATACACCGCTTTTGATGTCTTATATCGCTATCTCACCTATCAGAACTACACCGTTAACTATACGCAAAATATCACAGATATAGATGATGATATCTTAAAGCGCGCAAAAAAAGTCAATCAAGATTGGAAAGTGCTCGGTACATTGTGGACTGATAAATATGTGCGTGATATGCAAACACTTAACAACACCCCTCCGACGCATTTTGTTAAAGCAACTGGATCCATCCCAACGATCATTGAAATTGTTCAAAAATTAACAAATAGTAACTTTGCCTATGAAAAAAATGGAAATGTCTATTTCAGAGTACAAAAAGATACTGAGTATGGAAAATTATCAAAATATAACAGAGAGCAAATGATAACGCTCTCAAAAGAACGGGGAGCAAACCCCGAAGATCCCCTAAAAGAAGATCCTCTCGACTTTATTCTTTGGCAAAAATCATTGCCTCAAGAGCCATTTTGGCAATCACCATGGAGACGGGGGAGACCTGGTTGGCATATCGAATGCTCCGCGATAGTTTACAAATATCTTGGCAAATACATTGACATTCATGGGGGTGGACATGACCTTATTTATCCCCACCATGAAAGCGAAATCGCCCTATCTGAACAATTTACTGGTCATAAACCATTTTCCAAATTCTGGATGCACACTGGTGCTGTGATGTATAAGGGTGAAAAAATGTCAAAATCTTTAGGTAACCTTGTCATGATTTCCGACCTCCTAAAAACCTATTCCCCAAATGCCATCCGCTACCTTCTTCTTTCGCACCATTACCGTTCTGCTTGGGAATACCATAAAGAAGAACTGGATGAAGTTGCATTAACTCTCTATAAGATTGAAAAAAAGCTATTAATAAACACCAATTTTAAGAAAAAATATAATTTTAATGATATAATACCTGAATTCTCCTCAGCACTTGCTGATGATCTCAACACGCCAAAAGCTCTTGAAATTTTTACTCATTCGGTTACTAATGAAAAATATCCTTATAAAACGATTCAAATGGCTGAGTTATTGGGGTTCAAAGTTTAAAAACACTTACTTTTATCACATCATTTGAATAATCAAATACAAACCGCACAGGCGTATCAAACGTGTTTTCAATATACAAATTCTGCTGCTCGTTTACTGATTGCTCTCCAGGTGAATAATAGATTGATGTACCATACTCACTGGCAATACCCGGAATTTGTGCAAAATCATGGTTAACAGGCGCAATGACATGTAAGCCCGCATCATTGGCAACCCAATTGATAAGTGAGGCAAAATGACAAACTCCGTCACCGTACAAATAACCTGATGAACGAAAACCCTCTGCACTGTTATAGTGCGCCTTTGTCGTAAGAACAGTCTTCAAACTATATTGCGACATAATACCATCATGGAACGCAAATGCTTCACCAGGGTTCAATACAAATTCATATGTCGTGGATTTACGCAGGTCATCCCAATTTATTTGACTCGGATTTTGCACTTTACCAGACATGTAAGCGAGTGTTAATAAAATATTATCTTTAAACACATCACTTACCACCGGAACTGGATACCGATCTGGCAGAGACATTTCTTGCTCAGCGAGTAATTTACTATGGACGGGTAATTCATTTGTAATCGTCATAGCAGGAAGTTCAGCTGTCATAGCCTGTACCTGCATTGCACCTATATATAAAGATACGGGAATAAAAAAGAGTAATTTTTTAAACATATATTACAAAGCCTATAATAGGACCTATGGGATGTATTATACATTACTATAAGCTTATTTGTCAAATGCCTCTTTACTTTTCTGCTGAGATTATCTAATCTATATTTAATGCCTAAAAAGACAACTCGAACAAATATAAAGAGTAAGCATCACGCGCTGAAAATCACAATTCTTATTTTTGGTGTCTTTGTATTCGTTGTTGGGCTGACAGTCTTCCTCAACTTCAAATCCCAGCAGTCCTGTGCTAACTCCATAAGTTGTATCGAGAATCTCACTGGACAAAAAGAAGATGATAATCAAGGCGAGTATCTCGGTAAAATTGTTAATACACCTGAGGAAGAAGATAGAGTGTATGCGTTAGAGGATACTCAGTTTGTACTCGGTGATACGACCAATACATTAAACAGACGTCTCTATGTAGATTTGAGTAAGCAGCGGCTTTTCGCGTTTGAAGGAGATAGGCTTATCTACGACTTTCCAGTCTCGACAGGCAAGTGGTGGGCAACACCGACGGGAGAATTCAGAATCTGGACTTGGCTACGCTATACACGTATGGCTGGTGGCAGTAAAGCGAATGGAACGTATTACAACCTCCCCAATGTGCCATACACTATGTACTTTGCAAATAACGCCATAACGCGAACCCGCGGCTATGGAGTTCATGGAGCATACTGGCACAATAATTTTGGCCAGCCCATGAGTCATGGATGCGTCAACATGAAAATCGAAGATGTAGAAAAGATATATAATTGGAGCTTCAAAAACACCACCATCCCCCTGGTGATCTATGGAACTACGCCGAAAGTGTAATGATTAGATTAACCCAGCAGTACGCATTTTATTTGCACAAGATGGAAATTGGTTGAATATACTTGATCTTTGAAGAAGTTGCTGTACTGCAGCTTTCTGTACTTCGATTGGCGCAAGATCAGCACGTTCGTAACCTGTATTGAGGTTTTTCCAAGTGTTATAAGAAAATTGAAATGCACCATAATACCCATTGCCGGTGTTTTTTGCTGGATTCATTCCTGCCTCACAATTACCTAAGTACGTTATTTGCTCCTCAGTCATCGTACCTGCTACATTTGTCGCGTTAACCGGTTTTGTCTGTGTGGGCATTATAGTAGTCTGTACAGGCTCTGTGCGCAAATAACCAATTTGCTTCAAGTACTCCTCGTTCTTTTTCTGTACAAGCGCAGCATCTTTTTCAGCAAGCTCAGTAGTAAGTTCTTCAGGAGCATCTGGTTTTTGGGTTCGAATTGTTATTAATTGGCCTTTTTCAACAACGTCTGGATCAGTAATCCATGCATTATCATTCCAGACTGTAGTCCAGTAATCTTCTGAACCGTAGTTTTTAGAAGCCACCGCTGCAAGATCTTCATTTTTTTCCACAGAATATACGACGAAGTTCTTCTCCGGAAGAACCCGGGTGAAAACGACTTGAGGTGTCGGAGGTGGTGGAGTTAATGTTGTTGTAGAACTAATAAGAATTAATGAGGACAAGACTGTTGAAAGTACTGTCTCTATCATAATAAAAGAAAAACCAACCATCGCATAGTGGACGGTTGATTTGACTAAGTAGGCATTCTACACTAGTTGTCACTATTTGTCAACTTTATAATGTCAGGTCCGTCAGGAATATGTTTGGTCATTGACTTATAACACACCCAGACGTACACTACCTTCAGCTGGGTATTATTACAAAATTCTTACATATAATATCGGGCCTACATGACAAATAAATAGGCACTATACAAAAATTTAAAATACAGGTTTAAAAAACTTATAGTAACAAAACCGAATAAAAATATTATTCTTTGTATATGCCAATACGTGCTGAATATAAAACAGTAACCTTCTTAGGTGAAAACGCTGTGCTTCTTAGAAACAGAAGAAAACCAAAACCATTTGGAGTAGGTACCCCAACAGTTGATTATACGCTTCGAACAGATAAAGGCCATCAAATGCAAGGTCCTTTACCAAAAGAAATACTGGATGATCCTATTGGAAGTAAAAATAAAGTTGATATCAGGAGGTATAGCTGGCTGAAGGAAGAACTTAAGGACAGAGGAGCTGAGTTTATTAAAACCGTAGGTGGCAATATAATAAATATTGCTCATCGTTTGGCATCATTACGAGGATTAAATGACATCGTACTTCATACTTGGGTCTCTAACGATAACGACGGTAGATACATTACGAATGATTTACAAAGAGATGGTATTGAACCTCATATAATTGTTATAGAAGGCGTAACTCCAAAAGGATTGGTGATACCTAGAATCACAGAGTCAGGTAAAGAAGATAGAACAATATATAGCTTTAAACCACAAGAAATGCAGTCAGAATTTGTTAGTGGAGTGCCTGAACAAACTGATTTTGCTATCATAAATACGCTAGCTGGGCATAATTGGGCTGAATCTCTTACACAAGGAATAGGTCATTTAAAGGAAAAAGATATTCCATATGTATATACTCCTGGATCTCCACAAATTAATGCATTTAAAAACGGTGATGAGACCCAGAAAGAAGCAGTATATAATGCTATAAATGGTGCATTTGTTTTGAGTGTCGATAAGGATGAATTAATAACTTTACTAAAAGGAAAGGGCTTATTACCTTCAAAAAACAGTACAGAAATGTTAAGACTAGCAAAGAAGGTACTTGGTGCTGAACGATTACTTGTAACTGATGGAGCAAAAGGAGCATACGGCATGGATATGAACGGATCTATGTGGTGGGTATCAGCAACACCAGTTGATAAAGTGAGAGGTACAGTTGGCGCAGGTGATGCTTTTACTGCAGCAGCAGTACATATACTTATGAACACTAAAGATATTAAAAAAGCGTTGCTGTGGGGAAGTGTGAGTGCGTCTTATGCAGTTGAACAAATAGGAGCACACGAAAAACTTCCAACGAGCAACGATATAACAACACGTCTACTGTTGCGTCATCCGCGGTTATTAGAAATAGATGGTCCCCAAACAAAAGCTATTCATCTGTTTACTAACAAAACCCTGAGAAGAAATGAATTAAGCTTGGCAGCATAGAATGAATTCAACAGAGATTTGTGGGATATTGTGCTGAGGAACAGAGTCGAACTGTTATCTGATGTTCTTCAGACACCCGCCGTGACCACCTTGGCTACCTCAGCGATTTACTTATTAGATTATTGCTCTTAGATTATAGCATAGAAAAGATATTTGAAGCCAATGATCAAATGCATCGTGCTTAAAGCAAATCTGTGGACGATGAGGGATTCGAACCCCCGACATCTTCAGTGTAAATGAAGCGCTCTACCAGCTGAGCTAATCGTCCTTTTCTTACTATTAAACCAGATTATAGTTGATTTCGTAAGCGCGATCAAGGATGGGAATGCTGATTTGTTCAAATCATGTGCGTGATATAATTTGACTATATGAACACCGTCCACATGATTTCCTGGAGTCAATCTGTTTGGTTTGCGGATGTTGATGACACCCTCATCAATACAGCTGATATGACTGCTCAAGCATCTGTTGGCATTCAAGAGGTCTTTGAAGCAAAATATGGTAAACCTACTGCTCTAATAGTAAAAAATAATTTTAATGATATCTTCCAATTAATGTTGACAGGTATTAGAAATAAAGATGATGCAGCATGGAGTAAAAGTAATTATACAAAAGACCAATTTCAAGACCTTTGGAAAGCAGCTGAAGATTGTCAGAAGGAGATAAAAAAAGAATATGGTGCAATTAAAAAATTTAGTAGGGAAGTCTTTATCAAAATTGCTGCTGAAAAAGCTGGATTATCCGTAAGCCCTGAAATGCTCTATGAAGCTGCAGATGCGTATTGGATAACATTAAGTGAAATTGTGGAAGTATATCCGGGTGCCGTTGCATTAATTAAGACAATAAAAAAACACAAAAGACCATTTTATTTATTAACAAGCAGTGATGCACGATTAAAATTAAAAGAGAATGGACAATTTGAATATGATCCTTCTTACTCAGAAAATTTCAAAAGAGAACGAATGGCGCTTCTGAGAAAAAAAGGGATAGAATATAATCTCGTTTCTATCGGAGACCCTGAAGATAAACCCCACGCCGATTTTTTTCAAAAAGGCATCAAAATGGCAGAGAAAGAATTAGGTCATTCAATTGATTTAACCAACGCAATTATGATTGGAGATGCATTTCTTGCAGACCTACAAACACCAAAAGAACAATTACATTTCGGTCTGGTAATTCTTTATGAACAAACAAGTATTGGAACAAAAATTGTTGATAAGCATCAAATTAATACGGACAATTTATCGTCGGTCAGGCAATATTTAGAGTAAACTCCAAAGAACACCTCTACAAATGGTATAATTTAAAGATGAAAAAAAGTTATTCTGATAAGGATAAAGGCGTGCTTTCACTTATACTCCTTGCTTTCATCTTTGCTTCAATGGGCATTTTTGCGCGTTATCTCAATGAAGAATTCACTGTATTACAACAGACCTATTTACGGGTATTTGTCGCTTTTGTTTTGGGCTTAATCATTTTTTATAAAAGTATTCACTTTAAAAAACTAAAACAAATTACGTTTAAAGAGTGGTCAGTCTTAATTTTCCGCTCTATTACGTACTATTTAATTGGTGTGACTTTTATCAGTGAAGCATTCATTACTGCAACATATAGCAATGCGACCGTTATTTCAGTATTACCCATTACTGCTGTATTTGGCTTTATTTTCTTAAAAGAAAAAATTACACACGCCAAGATATTTTATATTATCCTCGGTTTTATGGGTGTCATACTTATCGCAGTGAAAGATTATTCACATATTTTTGCATGGGGGCATGGTGAGATATTTGCACTCTTTGCCAGCATATTCTTTGCTCTCAGCTGGATCGCAAGACGTTGGCATAGTAATTTACTTAATAATCAGGAGATTGCTATTATTATTTTTTTTATCAGCAGTATCCTTCTTTTTGTTACCTCATTACTTTTCCAAGAAGGCTTACCAAGTATCAGTAGTTACACCAACTTCATGATTCTCATCATTGTCATTGCTGCCCTTTTCAATGTAGCCAATTTATTTTTTACCAATTACGGATTTCAAAAATTACAAGCTGTACTCGCGGGAAATTTGCTTATGCTAGAAGTACTGTTTGCCTTACTCATAGGTATGGCTTTTTATGGTGAGTTCCCAACTCTAATAGAATTCCTTGGAGGAGTGCTTATTGTTTTTAGTGCATACAGAATGAATAAAATAAATGAATAAGGTATGTCATCTAATTAATTTTGCACCGCGGTTGCTAAAGGAGGTACAGGACTAATAGCATCTTTAATAACATCTAATACTTTTTTTGCTTTATTATATGTAGAAAAGGCGAATGATGAAGTTTTTTCACCTTCTGCTAAGATAAATTTTATTCTGTAGAGATTATCTTTCGCACCAGATTCTTGCGGTTGCTCCTCAATAACACTGACTTCTTTAATATCACCAACGTTTGTCGTAAAATTATCCAAATCTGATTTAAGCATTTTTTTCTCTTTATCAATGGTAATAATTGTATTTGACATCACATATATCAGGAGTTTATGTGTTGCAAACAAGAGTATGCCCATCAAAATAACCTTAATAACAATTGCAACAGAGTAAGGTATATTATCTATTGGAAAGTAATAGACAAAAGCGAGAGGTATGAGAAACAAGACCCAATAACCAAATTTTCCTAAGCCAGTGTGTAATAATCTAGCTTTAACCGTAACTTTATTTTTATTTCCTAAAACAATACAATCATCAAAAACTTGATCCATAGTAGCTCTACCTTAAGAGTCTCAAGAAGTATGTTGTTTGTCAATACCAGGAACTAAACTTAATTCACAAAACATCATTTTAAACGCTACGTGATATCGGTACTGATAATAATTGTAATACTGCCAGATCTTGTATCGGAGATCCAACACTTCGATAAATTGTATAGTTGGATCTGGGTAAAGTTCGATTTTTTTCTAGCAGGTCTTTCAGCACGAGAATCTTTTCCTTATTTGTAATATTATTATTTATTGCATGACTCAGATCTTTTGCATATGTTAATGTTTTGGACCAATCCATTAGTACTGTTGCTTGGTCTGTATTGAAAAACACTTCAGCAACTTCGCCTTGTTCTGAGCCATTTGATACAGAACTGGTAATTAAAGCCCCTTTTTTTATCATTTTTTGATGTGTGTTCTGGAGAATTGGATAAGAAGCGTTTGTATGACAAAAAATAAAATCGTATGAGGAAATATATGATAAATCTACATATTTTGTGGCAACACCTAGTTCTTTGGCTAAATGATTAAATTTGTCTGCCTTATGATCACGATTGTGAAAGTCTACATTCACTACCTCAGGAAAAAATATCTTTAACGCTTTTAACGATTCGCTCGCTATATTGCCAGCCCCGACATATAAAATATTTTTATCAGTGAGGGATTTATAACCAAGCATTTGTATGACAAGCGTGTCCATGATGCCTGTCCGTGCAACTGTATATTTCTGCAAATCACAATTGAGTAACATTCTGCCATCTTCAAAGACAAGCGCTTGGTGAGGTGTTTTATGAGAAATCGTATCGTATGGGCTCAAGATTGTATAAAATATCGGAGGTCTCTGTTCTCTTGGTTCATAAATAAAATAAAGGAGCACGTCACCTAAGTATTTTTTGTTTTCCGTAAATACTTCTACATGATTACCTAATTTATATTTATCCTGATTGAGAAACACTTCTTTAATCTTTTCACCAAGTGTTTCGTATAAA
>JBGTMH010000061.1:0-6000 GCA_041743715.1 Patescibacteria group bacterium
CCTTACTTTCTGGAGTTTTCTTATCGGATCCTTCGCAATATTACCGATGGCACTATTTGAAACATACACATTTGGTTTTCTACACAACATTAATCATCAAGGAATATTTGGACTACTCTACGGGACCATATTATCATCAGCTGCTGCATACGTACTCTTTGCATTTGGTATAAAATATATTAAAGCCAATGAGACAGGCGTTTTTTCATATGTAGATCCAATTATTGCTGTTCTCATCGCGTCTATACTCTTAGAAGAAAAAATAACTGTAACATATTTATTAGGATCCTTTCTTGTCTTTGTTGGAATTTATATAGCCGAGGGCCGTATTCATTACCATCCTATTCATTTGTTCCGAAGACCGGAAAAAAGATTTTGAACTGAATAATATGCCAAAATTGTCCATCCATCAAATTGCTGTCATTGCGATCATCGCCAATACTATAATTTGGAGCGCTGCGTCTCCGATACTTAAATGGTCACTCGGTGATGTCCCGCCATTTACTCTGGCCTTTTTCAGATTTTTTATCGCAACACTTATCCTTCTCCCATTTGCGATCCACAAATTAAAAATTAGAACAGAAGATTTTCATAAGCTTCTCATTCTTTCACTTGTGGGAATTACGACACATATAACATTTTTCTATCTCGGCCTATCGCTTGCTCCAAGTATCAATGTCCCCATTATCTCATCAACGACGCCCGTTTTTCTGATCCTTGGAGCTATGATTTTTCTTCATGAAAAACCGAAAAGAAAAGTTGTCTATGGTACACTTGTCAGTTTAATTGGGTTTATGATCATTATCATACGACCGATACTTGAACAAGCCGAAATTGGCTCCATTCTAGGCAACATTTATTTCGTTTTAGCGACCGTAACCCTCGTTCTCTATACAATACTTCTTAAAAAATATGATTTGAAATATTCCTATGTGACGATTATGTTTTGGATATTTTTCCTCGGGGCACTTGCTTTCTTTCCGATGTTTTTACTTGAGAATCAAGGAAGAGATGTCATGTCAATATTTGATCTTAAAGGAAGCATAGGCATTCTCTATGGGGCCGTCGGCTCATCAGTCCTTGCGTACTTTTTCTATAACTATGCGGTAAAGCATATCAAAGCTCAAGAGATTGGTATTTTTTCCTACATGGATCCGTTTGTAACAGCACTCGTCGCCATCCCACTGCTCGGTGAAACAATTACCTTCTCCTATCTCCTCGGCGCCCTCTTCGTCTTCCTTGGCATCTTCGTCGCCGAAGGACGAATACCCTATCACCCGCTGCATCACCTAAGGAAACATCCACCCCAAGAACGAGACCTCTAAACAGCTTCTAACGCTTTCCCCGCTCCAGCAGCAAGAAGAGCATGAAAATATTTATCTCTAGCCCTATCTCGAACAGTTCTAATGAGACGACGAGTCTTTCCAGTATTCTTAACAATTACATCTAGACTTACTTTTTTTACTACTGCTTCCAGATAAATTTCTCTCTCCCAATCGCTTAAAGCCCTCAACGCAGCTGCATCTACTCCTGCGGGCAGTACACTTGTAACTGGTATTCGATCTTTTGCATTCGCTGTTTGTGGTTTATGTACTTCAGGTGCTGTCCTCGTTACCCGCGTGGTGGAGTCACTTGAAGCACCAGTTGAGTATTGCGCTTTCAGTTTAAGAAGTGCTCTCCGTTGATGCGTTTTCACTGTAGATTCATTTCTTTCCAGTATTGTTGCCGTATCTTCGATACTTAAGCCAAATAAATAGCGTAACATTATGACTTGTTGTTGCTCTTCAGATAATCCTAAAATAGCTCTCATAAGCTCCTGATTTCTCATTTTCACCAAAGCTTCTTCTTCAACACTAGAAGGTCTTTCAAGGATAGCAACCTCTGCTAATTCTTCAGTTCCCCCTACATATTGCTCAAGTCTATTTCTAGCACTTTTAAAATAATCTATTTCAATATTAATTAGTGCTCTCATCGTGTACTTTTCTGCTTCTGACCTATCATCAAATGCTACACCTGAATTAGGTTTATCCATATTCTCTCGTACCCGTAACAATGCCGCGCTAACCATATCTTGAGCTCTATCATCATCATGAAGCCGGGATTTAGAATGAATAAGAAATTGCTTATGCTGGATTAAACGAATTAACAAATCAGCTTTTTCTTTTTGAGTGGGTTTATATATATTTCTGAGATAAGCTTCTTCATCTCCGAACCATGCTGGCATCAATCCATCTGCTTCCAACTTTTTCACAACCTTTTCAAACTCCTTCCAACTTCCTGGTCGACCCATCCGTAAATCTGTTCTTGTCGTGACAAACGCTGCAAGCGAGCGCTGAGCGGCAGGATCCTCAGGAAGATGTCTTTCTCCTATACGATATCCTTGTTCTCTTTCTCCACTTTTATAAACTGCCTGCAGTTCTTCTACCTTTACATCCTCTCCAATTAACCCTGCTTCTATCAATGCTTTTTCAAATGCATATGTTTTTATACCTGACGGCTCATCTTGTTCAATTAATTCTTCACCAACTCTTTGTAACGGTATACCCTTATGAAATACTGCTCCTGTTGGTTCATTTGAACTTATAGTATGATCCGCCGTGAGTTGAGGAATCACAATTTCTGCTTCTTGATCCTTCGGAGCATACCATTTATATATGAATTCTTCACCTGCTCTTATTTCAGGAGCTGTCTCGGAACCTATTCGGAACTGCTTAGATAACGTACTATACATTATCATTGCATCACGGTATCCTTTTCTTTGGTCTTTATATTCTTTTGCATAAGCTTCTAGAACAATTTGAGCAGTAAAGCTAGGACGTGGTTGAGGGACAAAATCTATATCTGCTATTTGAGCTAGTTTTTCGGCTAGAATGTCAGATTCATCCTGTATTCTTTGAAGTTCAACCCAATTTGTCCTGTCTTCCCCGACAAGGCCTGCATAAATAACTGCACTTGCAAAATTTACAACTTGTGGATGGACTTCAGGAGTATCTTTTGAAGCACTCGAATCACTATTCATCTCAGGTGCATTAGGTCTAACCACGCGTCTTGGAAGTTGATTGGCAATACCTGTAACAACTTCACGCTCAACCCCCGCTATCGCTGCGACTTCACCAATAGGTCCGCCACGACGCAGCAGCCACAATGCAATTTGTTCCGGGCGCTCAACTTCCCGTCTGGATTGTATTCCTTCAACTGACCTTCGTTGAGTAGGTACGTGAGAAAATCGTTCATGTACAGCTGTCATATGCGTCCTATAAGGATAAATGCTAGTATATATCTCTTACCTGCTCTTGTCAAGAATATGAAATTACGCTATAATAACCATATCATGAAAGCAAATATTCATCCTAACTTTTTTGAAAACGCGCAGGTGGTTTGTGTCTGTGGTAATAAATTTACCACCGGTTCAACGAGAGAAAGTCTTCACGTCGAATTGTGTTACAAATGTCACCCATTCTATACCGGTGAACAGCGGTTCGTCGATAGTGCTTCACGTATTCAGAAATTCCAGACCAAACAGAAAAAAGCTACTGATTACAAACAAACTGTAACCAAAAAAGTAGAAGATAAGAAAAAAAGACAAGAAGGCCCCAAGTCTCTTCGCGAAATGCTCATGGGACTCAAGTAGCAACCCCGATTTACTTCTGGAAAATAATTCTGTATGAAATTGTCACTATTATAAAATAAAGAAGTATTTTGTATACGTTATAATTTATACTAAATACAAGATACTAAATACAATCATGAACGACTACCGTTATACTCAAATAGAAGAACTCGAAAAACAGATCCAAGAAACTAAGTTGCTCTTGGAGGATCCTATCATGGCTGAATTGGCCCGGCAAGAGATTGCTGAACTGGAAATGCAAAAAAAGGATTTGGAAGAAAGTATTCAAGCTTCAAGCACGAAGCAAGTGGAAAGTTATGATTCAAGAAATATTTTACTTGAATTAAGTGGTGCTGCTGGTGGAGATGAGGCGAAGTTGTGGGCTGAAGAATTGATGAGAATGTATATACGAGCCGCGCAAAAAAAAGGTTTTCAAGTAGAACAACTCGAAGAAAACGTGATTAAAATTAATGGCAAAGGCGCATTTGGAACATTTAAATATGAAGGTGGAGTCCACCGTGTCCAAAGAATCCCCACGACAGAAAAGAAAGGGCGCGTCCATACATCAACAGCAACAGTCTCTATTCTCCCTGAGCTAGATGATATCGATCTGCACATAAATCCTGATGATATCGACTTTGAAGCATTCCGGTCGGGTGGCCATGGTGGACAAAACGTCAATAAAGTATCAACAGCAGTGAGACTCAAACACAAACCCTCAGGTATTGTTGTCACGACATCAGTTGAACGTTCACAATTACAAAACCGAGAAATTGCCATGCAATTACTCCGTGCTAAATTGTGGGAAATTGAAGTTGAAAAACGAAGAAACGAAATCGATTCCCTCCGCTCAACCCAAGTCGGCCGCGGAGACCGCTCAGAAAAAATCAAAACCTACAACTTCCCCCAAGACAGACTCACCGATCACCGCATAAACAAATCCTGGAAAAACTTACCAGTTATTCTCGCCGGTGATATCCCTGAAGAACACCCGACAGAAGAATAATAAAAACAGCTATCTTCTTTTCTTAAAGTCTGTTGCGACACATATCACTGCTCCTGCTTCAAGACCACTCAATACTGCTTTAGTATGTTGTGCTGTTTTTCTGGCTTCTGTACCAGCTTTTCCTTTGGCGTCACTGCGAAATCGAGATACTGTAGCAACCAGATTCGCTCCTGCTCCAATAGTATCTATGAGCGGTTGCATTCTGGGAAAAGTTGTTGCTAGAATATTAAGTGCTACGCGACTGGGACGCTCACCAAGCAGTGCCGCTATATTTCTTGTATCTACTTCTGCAATCACATCCCCTTCTGCCCTCCTCGAAGCTTTTACAATACCTGGAAGTGTGGTCGTTATTGCAGAAGCAACAGCTGCGTTTCTGCCCCACCTTCTTTCTTTTTGACGAGCGGTCTCAGCTCTCAAAAGAGCAAGTAATATTTCTTCCAACCTGTCTGCAGTAATATCGAATATCTCTCCATTTGCTGAGTTATGCTTACCTGGAGTTTCTTTTTGTATTATTTCTGATAGTGGTCCATCTATAGCATCTGCAAGAAACCCTCCTTGTACAAGCAGTTCACCAATAACAACATTAATCATTTTTCTTTTTACTTTTCGATTCTCGTTTTCAATAATTTTCCCACCTATAAGAACACTTGCAAGTCCTATGACAGTAACTTGATTTGGCGTAAGTCGAGGAAATCTTTTGTGAAGGTATTCAGCTACTGCATATACTTGTTTTGCTGTTGCTGTTCTTAATGGAGATTCCTTACCTGGTTTTATGTGGCGCTCTAACACTGATTGCGCTTCTGCTCCCATTGTTGGATTATCGCATGCCAGAGCAAATTACTCAACAATATCAATTGATTTTAAGAATAAGTAAAATTGTCTCAAATAAAAATTATTTATTTGCGTAACGGTGGAGAATGGAACTTGCCAGTGTTTGATACGGCAGCCCTTCTTCTGCTGCCTTGCTTTTTAGTTTTTGCAAAGTCTTCTCTGATAATCGAATGTTAATATTTTTTGTCTTTTGCAAAGTGTTTTTTGCAGCAGCAATGACGTCTTTTTTTGCCTGAGCAAGATTCTTGACTGATACGAACTCTCCTCGCTCTATCGCTTCCAATAATTCATTTTCTTCGTCTGTTAATACTACATGTTTCATTTATCACCGTTGATTCTTTACCTCATCCCAATCCAAATATTTCATTACCTGAATAATATGACATTTAATATGATTTGTCAATAAATTGAGCCGTAGCCGTTCAGGAGTCATCAAAAGAGGGAGTATGGAGATAACGTTTGTATTTTTCTTGTATTCCTTCCAAGAGGTAGGCTTTTAATACAGGAATAGTATCCGTTTCTTTTTTCGATATCGTTTGGACAATACTTCCCA
>JBGTMH010000062.1:0-4818 GCA_041743715.1 Patescibacteria group bacterium
ACTTACTTGCTTGATAACTGTTTGCGAACTCAAATTAACCGTATATTTACTTTGTGACCTGGAAGTAAAAGTAAAAATAAGCACCATCACCAAAATCAAAACAACAACTATTGCAATAATCTTAAGTTTTTTGACTAGGAACATAACGCTATTATACTAAATAAACACAGGAATCGCTGTAACAAATCATATTACACATTTCTTACCTCATCTTTAACGTTTGTTTACTGTTGAGTTCTATACTAATTTTATGTTAGCAGCACTTATCGTTATCTTAGCTATCCTGTGGTTTTTGGGTTATATAAATATTGACGGGATTAATCTTCCTGACACAGCGCTTTTTACTATCAATGGGCAAGTAATCAGTATTATTGACTTACTTATTTTAGCACTTGTCATTACTGCAATAAGCATCTTGCCAACTCCCTTCAGACAAATCTCAGGCGTATTACTTATTTTATGGATACTAGCAGTTCTCGGGATACTCAGCATTGCAGGCATAGGATTACCAAGCATCCTCGTCCTAGCCATCATCATCGGCCTTCTCGTCTCACTCTTTAGCATACCCCGAAGGTCCCACGTTGACTAACTAAAACTAAAATTAACCCACGCTTATCAGAATAGATAATTCACTGAACAAATTTCCGCAGGTGTAGCCTCAATTTCACCCCAAGGGTGCAAACAGAAACTAGTGATATAATATTTCTATGAAAAGCCTCAAAGAAGGATTCATCACAGTTCCTGGTGGGAAAGTTTGGTATAAGGTTGTTGGGAAGCCAAATAGGCCACCTCTTTTTGCACTCCATGGTGGTCCAGGTTCACCACATAGTTATATTAATCCAGTAGCAGATTTAGCAAATGAACGACAAGTAATTTTCTACGACCAATTGGGATGCGGGAACTCAGTAGCGCCGGATGACGAAAAATTATGGACTGTACGTCGTTTCACAGATGAACTGGAAGCTGTTGTTAAAGCCTTCGATTTCCCTCGATATCATATCTTAGGACAATCTTTCGGTTCAGCACTCGCTGCTGGTTATGCTTTAAGAAAACCAAACGGACTACTCAGTCTTATCTTGACTGACCCATACCTAGGAACGCCAATATTGATGAAAGACGCGAAACGGCTTATAAAGACTTTGCCCCAAGAGATGCAGGAGAGTTTAAAAAATCCAAAAGAAGAATCTCTTGAATATAAAAAAGCATTTAAGGAGTACTGTGATCAATTTATCTTAAGATTAAACCCAATCCCATCTGATGTCAAACAAAAAGGTCAATTTAAGAATAAACAACAGTATCGATACATGTGGGGACCGGCAGAATTTAATACCAACGGCACTCTCAAAGACTTTGATCTCGTCCCTGTGCTTCACAAACTCACACTGCCAGTCTTATTACTGGGTGGAAGATATGATGAGGCGACACCTGAAGCATTGGCTTCTTTCCAAAAACGTATTCCAAATGCTGAAATGAAAGTATTTGAAAAGAGCGCGCATTTACCTTTTTGGACAGAGAGAGAACAATATATGCAAACAGTGAGCACGTATCTTCGGAAATTTGGGCTTAATTAGGAAACGTGTTGCAATAATTCAAGGTTTGTAGCGTTAGATCAAGGTATTTGATAAGATTTGGGTAAATGTGATTAGAAAACGCCCAATCTGTAAGACCTGTAATACTTATCTTTATTCTTGGGGTAAGACCTCATCCGGTAAAAAAAGATTTCGGTGCAGAATTTGTAAAAAGACCAGAAGGTATCATCTAACAAGACACAGCATTTCTTTTTTTGATCTGTTTAGGCAATATGTTTTATGGGGATTAACCTATGAAATGCTTTCTTCAATATCAGGATATTCTGTACCTCATCTGGTTGAAAAATTCCATGAATACTTTCTAGAAGATCCACCACCACTTTCTAAACTTGACCAATCACATCAAGAAGTTACTTTTCTCTTAATCGATGGTCTTTGGTTTGGTAGGTGGTTTGTCCTCATGGTCTACAGACAATCAGGAAACCTTGTCATTTTGCATATTGCCGTAGCAGGGCGGGAGGTGACAACAAAGATCAGCCGCGATTTAAAGATGGTCAAAGAGATGGGTTACAGATTCACAGGAATTGTTTCTGATGGTGGTACAGGAATAGTTGGAGCAGTAAATATTGTCTTTCCCCATACTCCCCATCAGATATGTCTGGCTCATTTGCATCGAGGAATAATTGCAGCAATTGGCAGATATCCAAGAGAAGAGAGGGTTAAGGAATTAAAAAGCCTTGCGGATCATGTTTGGTTGATTGAATCAAAGGAAGCATTAAGATGGTGGGAGGATAAACTAAAACATTGGATTAATGCACATAATGCTTATCTAAAAGAAAGACGTTATGATATTGACTACAACTGGTGGTATGTCCACAAAGGCGTTCGACGCGCGGTAGCAACTCTTCAAGAATTACCTCATACAAGCTTTAAATTCCTTAATCATCCACTTATGCCTAAAACAACGAACGAAATTGAAGCGCAGTTTGGACATCTGGGGAAGAGATGGCTAGCTCATCGCGGAATGAAAAGAGATAGATGGAAAGATTTTCTTAAATGGTTTGTCTATTTCTACAACCAGGATAAAATATCCCAGAAGAATACAAGAAAGGCCGGAAAAAACAACACTAAATCCTAATTAAGCCGAAATTTGATTAAGAAAAGTTATGAACAGTCTTCAAATTTTTGCGGTAGAACTTACCGGTAAGTTACTGTTCTCCCTGACTTAAATCATTAATTTCTATGCCAAACTTCCCACAGCCCGACTGACACTTGTAGGACTGGAGAATTTTTCTTCAGGTAAATCTTCAAGTGTGTGGATGACTGTTTTATCAGCTCCTTCTTCTACAGCTTCGTGAACCAATTCATTTTTCGATGCTGGATAATCCACATGCTTGAGATACTTCTGTATTACTACAAAACTTGCATAATCATGGCGATCTCTTTGATTTCCATGGGTATGATGCATCGTACTTGATCTTTCATCCCGGTTATCTATCGTGTCTGTTGCCATAGTTAATGTCTTAATATCAGACGCGTTAAATTCACCGAGAATTTCTTCGACCTGCCTGTCTTGTCCTGTTTGAGCGGGAATAGCAAGAAGAATTCCTCCTTCTTTAATTCTCGTCTCATAATGTTCTGCTTCTTCACGTGGCAGACCCAGACTCATTAAAGCACCGATTAACCCACCTGCAAGAGCACCTGTTAAGGCACCTGATGCCGTGGTCGCTGCCGCTCCTGTAAGACCGAGTGCTGCTGCAAGCGGTCCACCAATCAAAATTGCACCGATACCAGGAATAGCTATTGCGCCAATTCCAATCAACAATCCAGTAAGACCACCAACAACTGCTCCAGTTGCGGCACCACTTGCCGCACCTTCACCGATGTCAACACCAGTATCCTCGCTCAAACGCTCGGCTGTTTTGGTGTCTCTCATAATAAGAGAAATATCTTTCGGATTGTAGCCGTTTCTTTGCAGTTCAGTAAGTGCACCTTCTGCATCCTCATTATTCGTAAACATCCCGATTACTGTCTTTACATCTCTCATATATTCACCTCCCTTCGCCCTCCGAAGCTTTATGCGAAGGAGGGTCCGCACCTCTATTTTATTTGATTACGTATCCAGTTGAGATTCTGGCTACGGGAGGCAAGCCTCCTCAAACTATTATTAATGCTAAGTTTGTAACCTCATCCTAAGCTTTTACTTTAATAATTGAGTGATATCAATGTAAGAGTTTTTAAAGAGGATTTACGCTATAATATGAAGTATGCAACTCGACGGCCATGAAATAGCAAAAAAAATATATGATGACCTACTGCAGAGGGTAGGGGAGTTACAGAAAAAAAAGATAATGCCTCACTTAGTTGTTATTCTTGTCGGAAAAAATCCAGCGTCCATCGCATACGTCACACTCAAACAAAAAAAGGGTGATGAAATCGGAGCAAAAGTAACAATTTTACGCTATGACACAACTATAACGACCCAAGAACTGGAAGAAAAAGTAAAATTACTCAACGAAGACCCATACGTCCACGGCATACTTATTCAACGCCCATTACCTGATCATATTGATGAGAAAAAACTTGAGCTCATCACAGATCCCGAAAAAGACATTGACGGCTTTCATCCAAAGTCTCCATATACATTACCACTTCCACTTGCAGTTGGAAAAATCCTAGAAGAAGTGTTTATTTCTACTACAGCGCAAGGGGTGGCGCGGGTGGGGGACCCCCATCGAGCGCCCGCAGCGAACGCGAGGACGTCGGATGGGGGAAACCCGAGACAGGACCCCGTCTCGTTTTCGGAATGGCTACAATCTAAAAACATCATCCTTCTCGGCAAAGGCCCAACTGGCGGAGGTCCAATTTTAGAACATTTCAAAACACGAAACATAACCCCAACCCTCATCGACAGCAAAACGAAAAACCCAGAGAAAGTCATGAAGCAGGCAGACATTATTATCTCCGCAGTCGGCCGTGATAAGATTATCAAACCAGAAAACATTAAAAAAGATACCATCCTCATCAGCGTCGGCATATTCCGTAACGAAGATAATAAACTCTCAGGAGACTACGATGTCGAAGCCATCAAAGACATCGCCTCCCACTACACCCCAACCCCCGGAGGCGTAGGCCCCGTCAATGTCGCCATGCTTTTCGATAACCTCCTCACAGCCACAGAAAAGCAGACACTTCCCTAGGTGTCATAGCTATTTAACCTCCCAGGTTACAGATTAATATTTGCATAATATGTAGCTGTTTAGTTTTTATATTCCTTCCTTGTCATTCC
>JBGTMH010000063.1:0-26967 GCA_041743715.1 Patescibacteria group bacterium
GTCAACCGCTACCCCATCTCAGGTGCGTTTATCACATGCTTTTTCTTATTGATTGCAATCTCCAAACCAATCCGCAGAATCGTTTCCTCAAGTACTTTCCGCATATCAGATCCTTTTTGATAATTTGCAGTGTATGGACCAACAGTCAGCCGTTTACCCCGTGCCAACTCATACCCCTTTTTGAATGTTGTTGCAGGCGACGAGACGCCGATCCCCGTACCGCCATACTGTGTGATAGCTGAGAGACATGGGATATCACTGGGTCCGTCCCCTATATAAATCATCTGCGAAAATGGAATACGACGGCTATCACGAGACACAGCATCATTGATCTGGTATGGATTTGAACGTAACTCCCGCGTTCCGATTCCTTTATTAATACCATACAAAAACCGTGTTTTTTCAGTAAAAGAAATTGCTGATTTAATACCAATCGGCGTATCCCCTCTCCTATCGTACGCAAAATTACACGCGAAGATCCCGTCCATATACTTTGCTATGCTACTACCGAGAATCATTTCTTCGATACCTCCGCTTATGATATAAAATTCCAGATTCACCCGCGCATTCTTCAGCTCGGGTTCTTTTCGTATATACTCTTTCAGTTCAGTAAACGCTTTCGGCAATCCAGGAAAGAGACGAAGTCTTTTTCCCTGAGTATTGAGGTTTTTTTTGGAAACAATAATTTTGTCATCCTGAGCGTACTGCCACAACAAATGCATATAGGCAAGCGGAGGATCCCATCCATCTTGTACTTTACTGTTTACTTCTTGCCAGAACGATTCAGAGGATATATTTTGAGAAGACAATAGTGAGGTAATGGTATCGGGACCAAGTGTCCCATCAAAATCAAAGACGACAGCGATAACTGCTTCATTCATTTTGCTTTTCCGCCAAACGCGGATCCGCCTCTGGAGGAAGCAACTGCGAGGGCTTTTTTCGGACCGATGAGACGCACAAAGTCGTCGGAATCAATCGTTTCTTTTTTCAATAGTTCCTCAGCAATGACATCCAGCTTGTCCCGAAGTTTTTCCAAAATCGATGCTGCCTGCTTATATGCTTCATCTGAAATCTTCTTTACTTGATCATCAATCTTTGCTGCCATTTCAGGAGACACTTCACTTTGTTCATACATAGATCGCTCAGTATTGAAATTAATAGGCCCAAGCTCACTCATACCAAACCTTGTTACCATCGCACGGGCAACATGTGTTGCTTTGCCGATATCATCTGATGCTCCTGTCGTAATATCATTGAACACCAGATCTTCCGCAGCCTGACCGCCCATCATCATAGCAATTTGCTCAAGAAGTCCTTGCTTTGTCTCATGCACTTTATCAATTGGCTCGGTCATTGTGTGACCAAGGGACATGCCTCGACCGACAATTGAGATGCGGTGAATGGGATCGACATGCGGCATTTCCCAGCCGACAAGTGCGTGTCCTGCTTCGTGATACGCAGTCATGCGGCGATCTTGCTCTGATTGCAGCCGTTTCTTCTCAGGACCAAGCTTCACTCTGGTTGCTGATTCTTCAAGATCAGACATATCAATTGCTTTTTTAGTAAGACGAGCAGCCATAATCGCTGATTCGTTGAGCATATTCTCAAGATCCGCCCCTGAGAAACCAACAGTGCGCCTCGCAACTTTATCCCAGTTCACTTTCGGCTCGAAAGGCTTCCCTTTTGCATGAATCTCAAGAATCTTTTTTCTTCCCTCAACATCAGGGAGATCAAGCATCACACGACGGTCAAATCTTCCCGGTCGAACCAAAGCCGGATCAAGGACATCAGGTCTGTTGGTAGCTGCCATAACAATCACGTTTTCATTTGGGGTAAACCCATCCATCTCGACCAGAATCTGATTGAGTGTCTGTTCCCGCTCGTCGTGACCACCCATAATACCAACACCACGTTGTCTTCCGATAGCATCAACTTCATCGATAAAAATTATTGCCGGCTGTGACTTCTTCGCGGTATTAAACAAATCACGGACACGTGATGCACCAACACCGACCAACATTTCCATAAACTCAGACCCAGCCATGGAAAAGAACGCAACATTTGCTTCACCGGCCGTAGCCCGCGCAAGTAATGTTTTCCCTGTTCCCGCTGGTCCGACCATAAGTACTCCCTTTGGTGTCCGCGCGCCCATCACGCGGTATTTTGTGGGATTTTTCAAAAAGTCGACAATTTCACTCAGCTCCTGCTTCGCTTCATCAACGCCTGCGACATTGGCAAAGGTTACTTTTGGATTATCACGGTTAAAAAGTTTGGCGCGTGATTGACCGAATGAGAAAATACTTTCCTGTGTTCCCCTGGCTTGGCGGAATATAAAGTAGAAAAAGCCGATCATCAAGAGTACCGGCAGAAGTGCTGAGGTGATGTTGATCCAATTGGCGGCACCAGTTTCATCTTTGACATTTACTTTTGTGGTCCCTAAAGAAACACCGGCGTTCTTAAAAAGTGTATAGACGTCCGAGCCTTGTTCTTTGGCGGTCTGAATTTTCTCTCCATTTTTCTGCTCGACGACAAGCTTATTGCTGGTAACAACAATTTCTTTGACTTCACCTTTTTTGACAGCTGCTATAACTTCTGAAAGGGGTACTGATTTGCGGTCTTCGTAGGGACTGGTGAATGCGGAGAAGAAGAAGAGAGCGAAAACAACGAGAAAGAAATACAATAACAAATTTTTCCAAGAAAATTTTGTTTTAAATTTGACGACTTTTTTCTTTGCGTCACCAACTTGTTTCCTACCGTTTCCAGCCATAAATTATGAGTCAGTATAACACAATCCTTGTGCCTATGCTAGTAGCAATTAAATTATTGCAGAGCTCTTACACAAGCACCTTTATGCTGCCAGAGCTAAATCATGTACTGTTTTTCCCGTATATTTCTGACCGACCTTAACCACCTGATCAAGAACATCCTGTCCAAGAATACCTTCAAACATTCCGCCAAGTTCTTCTAGTACTGCTTCGCGTGTCCAAGGCTCTTTTTTAGCTTCTATCAATCGTCGTTCACCATCTACATCAACCCATTTCGGATAAGGCCGAGGAGTAAGAAGAGCATCTACTGTGTCAACCGCTGCAAAAAGAGCCCGAGCTGGATCAGCAGAACGAAGATCTGTTGTATGCGGATATGAACGTTTGCCCTGAAACGTATGATGATCATGAATTAAACCAGCAGCTTCATGATCATGATGTTCTTCAAAATAATGACCAGCATCTACAGGATGATCCTGGACAACATCCCATTCAGCATCTGTTAAAAGACCAGGTTTATTCAGTATTGCTCTCTTATCTTCAGCCGTAACCACGCGTCCTTCTTTATTTGTTGTTGTCCTTACCTGAGCACTATCATGTCCCAATGCTGCCCGAATACTTGCCTGTTGCGTTTCAGGGGAACTTCCCAAATAGCCATGTAGCTCATGAAGGCTTAAAGCCATACGAACGGAGTGATCGAGTTTCCAAGGCATGTTAGAAAAAGAAGGAATGAGATCTCGAACATGAGGAACACTTAACGCAGTTCGCAACTCAGGAATTCGCCCTAATGCATCGAATGTTCTGGAAACTTCTGCGCGGGCAGGTGATGTAGTTCGATGTTCCGTCATCATTATGATATACCAGAGTTACAACTCTTTTTCAAGCTGTAACACTTCTTTCTTAAACTGATCTCCCCGGTCTTTGTAGTTCTTGAACATCCCAAAACTTGCTGCTGCTGGAGAGAGCAGGCAGGTTTTACCTGGGGATGTTTCTTCAGATGCCCAAAATACTGCTTGATGCATAGAAGTGGCCTCAAACTTTTTTAACCGGTTCTCTCCACCCGCTGCGATGACAGCCTGCCATATTTTCTCGCCAGAGGGTTGAAAGAGAATCAGATTTTTAATACTGCTTGTCGCTAAAAATGCTCCGAGCTCTGCGTAGTCACTTCCCCGATCATACCCTCCACAGATAAGTGTTTGCACATGTGGGTCATACGTTTCAATCGCTTCTATCGCAGCATCTGGAACAGTAGCCAAAGAATCGTTATAAAAACGGATGCCATATTTCTCAGCAACAAATTCTAGCCGATGCTCCAACCCTTGAAACGTCTTTAAAACTGGAACGATATGTTTGGTACCCGCTCCAGCTAATTTCGCGGCCATACTAGCAGCGCAGACATTTTCCAAATTATGTTTGCCGGGAAGTAAGATGTCTGATGTTTTGATGATTTCGTCATCGTTGCTGTTTTTTCGCACGATAACTTTGCCGCCAAAAGTAAAGCACGCATTGTCTGTCTCACGTTCGCGGGAAACATAAAATACTTTGCCCTCTGTGTACACATCCGACTCGTTGGTGGCCGGATAATCGCGATTTATCACCGCAAAATCATCTTTTGTTTGGAAACGCAGAATATTTCTCTTGGCATCGATATAGGTTTTTTCATCTTTATGATAATCCAAATGTTCGGGGGTAATCTTTAAAAGCACAGCAATATGAGGCTTGCCCTCCACAGCTTTAGCGTCGGAGAGGCTCTTTCCTAAGTCCTGTAGATGAAAACTTGACAGTTCAAGTACTGTCCATGAGTGATCATTTAATTTGTCCATAAAATCCAAAGGAGACATTCCTATATTGCCTCCCATATACACATTTTTTTCTGCCATCTTAAGCATTTCGTAGATCAATGCAGTCGTTGTACTCTTTCCTTTCGTACCAGTGACACCGATTATTTTTCCTTTTGCATTGGCAAAAAAGATATTGACTGCTGTCGTATACGGAATGGTTACACGATCAGGATGAACTCCTGGTGATTTTACTGCTAGATCGTATGCTTTTTGATTGTCTAAATACTCTTTCCCGTCTTTTTGATCAGCTATCCCCACTTTTATTTGAGGTACATGCTTTTTGAGAAATGCCTCAACAGACCGTCCTTCAACGCCGTACCCAATAATCAAAACGCTTTTTTTTGTTTTCAATTCTTCAATTGTCATAATGATCCTTCCTTCTGAAACACGTGAGGAATGCTCTGTGTTGAGGATGATTGAAACACTTGTTCTTTCAAACGATCAATGTCAGGGATCTTTGGCATAACGTCTGCTGTAAACATACGCATTACAGGATCATTTTCGTATTCTAATCTCTGCGTAGCAAGAAAGAACGCCACACGCACCTCCGATGGAGTCCCCACGCAGTCAAATGGTTTGATTGCAGCGGCGCCGAGAAGTTCTTTATAGGTCTGTAAAAGTGATGCATCCGCGAAAAGATTTTTGTTAAAAATAGTGGTAACCTGTTCTTTGGATAAAAATGCAGCAAGCATCACAAAGGTGAATGCACACTTAGGACACTCCCCACACCACCGCTTATCTGTCTTCTCCATAATCTTAAAATTCTTATTACAGCTTGAAAATACGGGAAAATACTTCGGATACTGGACAAATCGCTTGGCAATCGATATTTCACTCAGTGGTCTCAGTATCGAGAAATACTGAACGTCAGGTGTTATATATAATCGCACATACTCTTGAAAGAGTGACTCAAACTCAAAGGACTTACTCCATTGGTGGTTAATCTCCTCTCCCAGATAATCAACGCTGCCGAAATTTGCACTTGCTTCGTTTGCCATCACCACATATCGATAGTCAGAAAGAATCGCTGCGAATACACCGATACATGCCAACTGAGCAGAAACCGGCACATGGCCATTATACGTATCTGCACGCTTATTGAGCTCCAAAAGCAACGGATCTAATGCACGTTTTACCACAAGTTTGTCCACACCCAGAAGATCAACCGTTTGTTCTTTGATAGGATGACTATTTACGATAAATGCACTAAACGGTTTGCCTGATTCCTTTAACAGCTCTCCAGCCACAATAGAATCCTTCCCTCCCCCTATCCCCACCAATGCTCCCACCTTTCGCGGAAACGCAACTGGTGCGCAGTGAGCGCTATCAGAAAAAGGAAATGCAATCAGTCCACGATACTCTATCTTATTTTTATAAAAAAATTCCCCAAGCCCTCTCGTATACACCGTATTCCAAAAATCCGCCTGTTCACGTGTCAAACTCATGCTCTCAAGAATGAGTTCTGCCGGACAATACAGTTTGTAGTAACTTATGCCAAGGACGAGGAGTAAGCCATCAAGCACGTTATTTAAAAGTTGCTGAGGCACATCGCCGGCTGGAGAAGGAAATGTTAAAGCCTCAGTAAAGGTAAACGATTCGTTATGATGATGCAATTCGTAAGTAAACGAGGCTTTACCTGATGCACTATTCCATTCGTGACCCTTAAAAATAAAGGAATTATTTCTCATCTCTCATTTCTCATTTCAAATCTGTACCAGGGGCGAGATTCGGACTCGCGACCTGAGGTTTATGATTCCTCTGCTCTAACCAACTGAGCTACCCTGGCATTATACTACATCATAAGCATTGGAAGAGGCTTTAATTCCCGACTCAGAGGACCTAAGATAAGACCAAGATTCTCAAGAGTGGTTGCGCCCAAAAGGTAGACACCCTTATCGCCAAAGACCACAGGAGCAGTTCTTTCCTTCCCCTGAAACAAAAATCGAGCTTCTCCAAGTTCTTTCTCTACCGTTTCACCATTTGCAAGAATAAATCGCTGTTTATCAATCGGTTTTATACCCAGGGACACCAACACTTCCTTTGGAACAACAGAATAAACAGCTCCTGAATCGACCAAAAGTTTCTTTTCAATCAATTTTTTCGCATTTTTCGGATTGCTTAATGTAACAAAAACAAACGTCAGCCCCATGCAGGTAGTATACCAATTTGACCACGCCTAACGCAAATGGTATACTTAACGCCAGACGCGGGGTAGTGTACGGTGCACGTGAGGCTCATAATCTTACAGGTCAGGTTCAACTCCCGACCCCGCAACAAGTGATATAAGATTGGTTCTATAGCCTAAGAACGCTTCTGAGGAGGTTTACCTATAACTAACCGAGCAGCACGTTTTGCTCGGCCTAGGAGATAGGCTTTTTTTTCTTCTGGTTCCATACCTGAAAGTACCGTCTTATTCCTAAATACACCAGTTATAGCTACAGCTTTCTTCATAGTATGATCGCCTGATGGTACCAACCTACTAGCAACTACTGGTATCTCCACCACAGGAACATTCTGTTTGCTTGCACGTTTTAAATACCCATCAACTTCAGTATAAAAATTCAAAGCAACTTGTTCGAGATACACATCAGACGGATTGACAATATCCTCAAGACGAGCTCGCAGTACGTCCATATAATCACCATCTAACAGCGCCAGAGTCGCTGGTATGAGTTCTTCGATAATTACTTCCCAACGCCGTGCCCTTGTTGCTCCTTCAATTGTCATGCGGTAAGGATCATAGTATATCCTCTCTTGGTAATCAATACACAGCAGAGTAAATCCATACTTCAAAAATATGTAATGACCGGTATCGGCTCCGTTCCCTCATAACCGCTGAACGTAACCTCGTTACCTGACCTTCCTATTGTAAAAACGCTTTTCATACGTTTTCCATGGTATGTATCCCAACCTAAATCGTTGGGTAGTTGCACGACATTTACTGTATCTATCTCATCAAGCCAATCAATACCTTCTCCCACAAGACTCCTCCTATTAAGTTCTCTATTGAGTACAACCAAACGTTCATCATCTCCAGGTGGACCACCCAAATCTTCAGAAAATCCTATCTCAAGTCCTGCACCATCTGGCAAGCCAACAACTATTGGGAAACCTGTGTATTGTACTGTCAATGGCTCTCCACCTTGTAATTCATGCTCTATTTTTCTCGGATCAATATCGACAACAATCGCTTTAATAGAACTCAGGTCTCTTTGCACACGCCGATCACCTGACATCGCTTTTCGGGCTCCGTTGACAATTGCCTCTGCAGGATCAGCCACGTCACTCATAAGTATTCCCCTTATTTCATCCTCAGTAAGAATTTGCACACCAGGGCCTGCTAAGAGCAGTCTGTCCCAATTGTGAACTGGCACAATAAGAGGCCTCCTGAGGAGCGTGACGGGGGAATGCTGTTGGGGCTCAGAATGAGAACCCGACAGCTCTACGCCATCTTCAAAAGTAAGCAGGTCCCGTCTCTCACCATAAAGCATATATGCTCTGGCCTTTCCCATAACTCCAACGACAGCCGCTCTTTCTGATTCCGATTCGACGATGTGCAAAGCGGCTACTGAGACTGTATCACCACGAGATTCAGTACTACTGCGAGCCTGTCCAAGTGCCTCCCTTACTACGTCGCTCACTTCTCTAGGATCCGTACTTGTAATTCGGTGTATCGCCCCCAATGCAAGCAACGCTAAGAGTTCGGACTTATCCGAATTAATACCCCGTCCATCCAAAACTATCGCAGAACCATGGGATGTATTGAATGACAAACCTACTTCATTATCTGGGGAACCATACATACGCACGCCACGATTCCCCCGTCTATTTTCTCCAACTGGTCCACTTTCTGGATTTCTTATCATAACATTGTATTTGTTTTACATCACCATGGTCTCTAAGGAAGGTCTCATTTCCTCCAACCACCGACAAAATTAAGTACTAAAATCTGCCTCTTCCATCGGAATTGGTCCTCCATCACCGACGAGGGCAAAGTTAAAATCAGCAATAGGTTCAGCAGCTAGTACAGTTTTGCCTGTCTTTATTTTTGTTCTTCTTCTATTTTCAAACATCGTTTCCCCTCGTACTGTAGCATCAGGAAGATTTGTATCTAAAGATCTTTTAGGAAGTAAGCCCATGTCCAAACTTTCAGGAGGTGAAATGTCTTTATTCGTAATAAGAAATGTACCCTTTGATGGTTCAATTATTTCGAGCACTTGATCCTGAAGC
This sequence comes from Patescibacteria group bacterium, assembly GCA_041743715.1. GTDB lineage: Bacteria > Patescibacteriota > Microgenomatia > Levybacterales > UBA12049 > JACDET01. Next base: position 8,834 of record JBGTMH010000063.1, read on the forward strand.
GTTCTTGCTACAACAACTTGCACAAGTCCCTGATTACCAAACTCTGCGTTCTCGGCTGTTCCAACTTCAGCGATTTCACGAAAAACCAAATCATCTGTATTGCCACTATGTTCTCCTTCTCTCGATCTCTTTGAACCAAGTTCTATTACGTCCCGTTCAGAAACTAAAAAAACTACATCCTCACGATCCCCTTGAGGGTCAGGGACACCACTCCACATTTCTTGCCGTCCTTCCCCGGGTACCACTACTTGCGTTAGAGGCGTGTCTCCATTTACACGTATAAGAATTGATATGCCTTGTCGTTGTCTAAAAACTTCTCTTTGCCCAAAAATATACTCCCCCTCAGAGGCTCGTTCTTGTGTTTCTGACCATTCACCAATTAAAGCGCTGGGGATAACCACCAATATCCCATATCTTGTCCCATTACCTAAAACAGCATATGGAAACTCTCTACTCAAATTTGTGTGCTGCCCGCGTTTGAATTGACTCGCAGGTACGGGCTCATGTAAACGCATTCGTGCAGGTGGTAGTTCAGCGTCCTCTTCTTTTCCCAGTCTCTTTTTGAATCTTTTCCAAAACTCACTTAATTTCGATCCTCTTGGAGGAAGAGCGTATAGCCCGATAGCAACTTGATGGCCATCAACTTCAGTTATGAGTGTGCGCTCTCTATATAAAACAGGTGCTGGTAAATTGCATGCAGTCAAAACTTCAGGTGAAATTTGCAATGTGACACCTTTATCTGGTTGTCCTCGTCGTTCTTCTACTGCTGGCATATGAGGCTAATTATAGTATATTACAATTGATATTGCAACATGCTATAGGTTGTCAGGCGTTTATTTCAGTGACGTATATGTTACCTTTACCGGCTTAGTTACGGCATAACTGGTCAATGTAATCTCGCCTCCAACCCAGGATATATTGAGATTTTTATCGACTATTTCATTGTTTTCTTCAAGCCATGCATAACCTTCTTGACCATTACTGCTGTTAAATTCTTCCCTATCAAGTATCAGCATGAGGCCTTCACTCTCTGTCGGCTTAAAACCCAAATCTTCAGAAAACCCGATTTCAAGCTTGTTTTCTCCTGGCAATTCTATCCCGATAGGAAAACCCGTGTATGCTAGCGGGAGACGATCTCCTTGTTGTAATGTATATTCAAGCACTCTCGGATCCATATCAATCACAATGGCTTTAATATCTCTCAAATCGCTGCGCACGCGCGAGGTATCTGCCATCGCTACTTGTGTTCGATAAACAATTTCGTCAGCAGGATTTTCTCTATCACTCATGAGCACCCTACGTATCTCATCCCGTGAAAGATTTTGTACACCTGGATCTGCAAGCAACAGTCTATCTCCTGCTTGTACAGGCACTCGCAGACACATCGAGCTAGAATTGGACGCACTTCCTAATGCTCTGGTAATTTTATGTCTTTGGTTCCAAAAATAAGAACCCATCAAGTGTCCATATTTAATACCAGCAAAAGCATCGAGATCCCCAGGAGACTGAATAGCATCCATCGCATTTATTACTTCCGTTTCATATCTAGGAAGTATAAGTACCCCATCATCAGGCGTGAGCAGCTCAAGATTATCTCCCCTCAAAAGATATGCCCTGGTCCTGCCGATACTTTCAATAACGGCCACTCTTCCTGAATCTGGCCCGACAATTTTTAAAGCAGTTGCTGAGAGTAAACTATCCGGAGATGCTGTGCGTACAATTGTATGAGCTTTATCAAAAGCCGTGCTCATCAGATCACTAACCACATCAGGATCGGTGCTTGTGCTTACTCCTAGTTCTTGCCAAGCAGGAGAAGCTTTGCGTTCGGGAACATCCGACTTTTTCCGACCGAGCCGTCCATCCAAAATTATTGCAAAACCCAACGGCGCAATATGTGCCAAACCAAACGCCTTTGTATTAGATTTACCGCTCACAGAAGATGCCTCAAACATCTTCACCCCAAGATCTGCACGTCTACGTTCAACAGTTCCTTCGTCTTCTGGACGTCTTCTCATATAGTAGCTTTAAATTATAGAGGATATATAAGCAGATGTAAATACTATGAGCTATTAAAAGTAGCTATGAATTGCTTAGAAGCTAGAGTTCAGGAACAAAAACAGGCTCGATTGCGTTCAAAAAGTACGTTCTCAGTACTTCTAACCTGCTTCTGCCTCAGTTCTTCACTCATCCTTTACAATCCCTGCCTCTGACAAAAATTGTCTCACATTGTCCACAGTTGTTGGTGTGTTTTTGCCAATTGTTCGTGGATAACTTGTATGCAGATATAACCGATAATCCACCTGAGTATGATAAGGATCGAACCCATCTTTATTAACGCCTATAATAACGTCTCGTTCAGCAAAAGGAACCCCTGCGAGCGGTGTAGGAGTCACTTGTGCGATATTAAGCATTTCACCATACTCTACGTTTGTATAAAAAACGTGATAGAGCATATCGTATCGAATACCTCCAACTTCTATAGGAACAACCAAAGGTACGGCTGGATTTCGCGCTCCTATGTCTGTGCTCACCGTTTCATCCCAATATGTCTCTGCCAACCCAGCCTTTTCCAAAGCTTTCTTAAATTTGGGAGAACGCTTAAGAAAATCTTTAGCTCTCCCCAAAATATCCGTTGCAGTAGTGTGGAGATCACCATAATTTAGTTCATCTTCCAAATCAGGTGCTTCATGCCCTGCTAATGCTGCGCTTGTAGCATCAGCGGCTACAGCTTCTCGATAATCTCGTTCTGGCTGTAAGTAACTCCATTCAGGGCCAAGAGCAGGAGTGTCACGAACTTCCGCATCTCTTGCTGCCAAAGCATCATCTGTAGCTCTAAAAGCAGCCTCTAAATCACCACCTGGTATTCCATCAGGAAACCATACTGTTGATGCGGCATCAAAATCTACTATTACTGGGTCAACAATTCCCCCAGTATCTGCTCTTCTATTTGCTGCAAGCCAGGCTTCAACATCTCTCCCTGCCTCGGCTGCTTGTGTTGTCATAGCTTCATCAAAGTCGTACCTTCCTGCTGCACCGGTTTCTTCGTCTTGAATCCCTAATGCATGGTCCACCACTTCAGCTAAACCAAATCTTTTACTTAACTGATTCCAAGCAGCCTCTGCAGCATCCGGGTCTAAATCGCTGTCAACAAACGCACGTCTTACTAAGTCAGCATGTTCCTCAAACAATTCATCAACATAACTATCTAATTCAGTATTTGCTATCTCTCCTTGCAATTCAGCCAATGCAGCCTTATCTTCTTCATCTGCATCAAATAATGTTTCTCCCCATCTTTCTTCTAATTTATTTAATTCATCAGCTAGTATGTGTCTATTATTAATAATGCCACCTTCTTCTTGGAGTTGTGTTAGGATGACAGGATCAATTCCATGTACGATTTTTGCTGCAGTTAAGACCAACCCTTGCAGTTCCTGAGGGGTGATAGTTGCTCCTTCTTCAAAGAACCCAAAACTTTCAAGATATTTTTTTAGCAGTCTCGCTGTAAGCTCACGTTTTGCATCTAGATATTGATCAGGCTCTATTGGAAGATAGATAGTGTCTTTGGCTGAAGACATATCTACTGCTGCTTGCTCCTCTGTTGGTGCGTCTGGAACAGTTAATGCGAATCCACCTCTACCGAGTTTTGATGTACCAAATCCATCTTCATCATTTGAATGATGATCTATAGATACTACTCCTTGCCTATTGGCTCTTTTGATTATAAGAAACTCTTGCTCTTCACGATGTGCTTTCCGTCTAAAATCATCAGGATCGTCTACTGTATTAAGCGCTTCCAATTTGGCCCTCCGTGTCATTCCTGATAGTGATTTGGCAGTAGTCGCAACCAAATTAGCAAGAAAATCCGATCCGACTGTTGCTCCTCCTTCATTTGACAATCCTAACTCGGACAGCCTCTCCAGTATCTTTCTTGCTATGAGCTCACGATCCAGCTCAAGATCTGGACTAACAGCGTAATCTGGCGCACCAGAACTAGCATCACTCGCCCGAACTAACTCACCAAACCCCTGACCAACAACATGCCGAGAACCTGTACCTATTGGAAAATCTATAACATCCTCGCCTTGCCGGGGAAATGCTTCTCTATCCTCATCTACTTCTGTATGTAACCTGAATCCAGCCTGAGGTAGTAGGGATACTCCGTGTCCATATCTTTTATCAACATGCTGAGGCAATGCAGCTACCGGTGGAGAACAGAGGGGGTTGGCTTGGAGCTTTTCTGCTTTCACTCCATTCCTTGCCACCAGAGGATCCACAACAGTATCCCGATTCCCTACACCGGATCGAAACTCTCTTTTATCCCTTCCTCCTCGACCCTCTTTTACTGGTGCTCCCATAGTTTCCTCCTCCTTACAAAAAAACCTTCCGGTCGGGAAGGTTCAAAAGTCGCTATTTAGTTTTGTATGCTAACCTTCCCGCACTATTGCAAGACGCATGGTACATTTTGTAAGCATAATAATCTGGAAAAGTCTCATAATAATTTAACTATAGTTCAGCTACTTGCAAATGTCAATAGAGTAATATATATAATCATTATCTCCCAATCTTGTTTTCCTTAAAGGAAAAGTAACTCGACTTGGCGATAATGAGATGGTCTAGGAGTGGAATTCCCATGACCTCCCCTGCTTCGTGGATTCTTTGTGTGAATTTGATGTCATCATCTGATGGGTTGGGGTCACCTGAGGGGTGGTTGTGGGCGACGATGAGGGATGCGCACGGAGTGGAAAGTGCGGGGCTGTAGATTTCTTTTGGGGTGATGAGCATGCTGTTCAGACTGCCGATGCCGATAACTTCTTTTTGTAATAGCTCATGCCGGGCATTCAGATATAACGCAAGCAAATGTTCTTGCTTTTTCTCAGCAATCGACGTGAGCTGCTCAACTGCTTCTTCTGTCGAGCGGATTATTACTTTATTAAGGACAGATGGCGCATAAATCCTCTCCCCTAATTCCAGAGCAGCCAAAATACGGGAAGCCTTTGATTTCCCTACCCCGGGAAATTTTGTGAGTTCTGAAGCGTTAATTGTTCCTAATTTTTTTAAAGGAATTTCACGAAGAAGTTTCTCACTGAGCCGTAGCACATTTTGTTTAACAGAGCCACTTCCCAAAAGAATTGCGAGTAATTCCGCGTCCGCGAGATTGGAACGGCCATTTGCCTCCATTTTCTCCCGAGGACGTGAGGCTAGCGGGAGATCTTTTATGCGTAACTTTCCCTTTGGTTGCATATCTATAGTATAATAAGCAAGATGGTAAAAGTCGATTCTTCAAAAACAAGGCAAAAACAGCTCAATGAAATGGCGATACGTATCCGTACAGCCAGACAAGAAGCGCGGTTGTCTCAATCCGCACTCGGACAAAGCATCGGTCTCTCTGATAAATCTGTTTCAAGCTATGAACAGGGCCGCAGTACTCCCCCTTTTGCTAAGTTGAAAAAAATTGCCGAGTTCACGCAACGACCACTCAGCTATTTTACGGCAGAAGATAATGACGACGCCAATATTACCACCAAACTCCTCTCAATCGAACGCGAGCTTGCAGAAGTAAAAAAGCTGTTAAAAAAAGCCAATAAATAACCCCTTGACATAATATACTAAAATCTCATATCATTAGAGATATGAAGGATAGGTATGGTGTCATCTTTTTTGACAACACCGAAGTCATTTTCAGAATCTATGAGGTTGATGGAAAAGAATGGAAGCTGCTTCACTATCATAGTGCCTTACTCCAAAGTATTTCTGCAACCAAAACAATTGACGCAACAGAAACTATGGAGGTCGTTGCAGAATTTCTGACTACTCAGTATGCACAACATATCGCAGAATGGAAAGCCTGCAGCCGGGATCTCCCACCCCGCGTAATAAGCGAGCTTTCAACAGTTCTCGGATTCAAGATAGAAAACCTCAATCCCCTCCGCGAACAAGAACTCCTCTGCAAAGGCATGTTCACTGAATTGTGGTAGTCTCTATGGCAAGAATTTTAGATCGGCAAAAAATGATCGCATTAAGACAAGAAGGTAAAACATATAGTGAAATTCGGTTAGAACTGGGTATAGCATCAAGTACACTATCTGATTGGTTACGAAATTATCCCCTCACTAACGAGCAACTGTTGCGTTTAGAAACAAATCGAGCAAAAAGTAACTACTTAGCAAGAGAAAGAACGAGTATTACAAAAAAGCTCAATCTTCAAAAAAGATTGGATCAGTGTTATACAGAACAGAAACTTTCCTTGTTACCACTCTCTAAAAGAGAATTATTTCTTGCTGGTTTATTCCTCTATTGGGGAGAAGGTGGCAAAACGCAACGAGGTACAGTCAGTATGAGCAATACAGATCCGGCAGTAATAAAATTTTCTCTCTTGTGGTTAAGAGAGGCATTAGAGGTTCCAAAAGAAAGCATTCAAGTATTACTTCACCTTTATAACGATATGGATGTAGCAACAGCTATCGATTACTGGAGCCAAACACTTTTTATGCCAAAAAACCAATTTGCCAAACCTTACATTAAAACAAGTAAGAAGGTAGATATCAACTATAAAGGATTTGGACATGGGACGTGTATGCTACGAGTTTTCAACACTGTCATAAAAGAGAAGATACTCATGTCTATAAAGGCAATGGCTGATTATTCATCACACCACATCCCCAAACTTTGATATAATACAGGCGTGCGCCTGTAGCTCAGTGGTAGAGCGCCATTCTTATAAAGTGGATGTCCTTGGTTCGATCCCAAGCAGGCGCACCCCAAAAATGAAAAATATTACGATACGTAAAGGTACTATTGCTGACTTCCCTCAGTTTTATACATACTTTCATAAAAGCCAGTCAGAACAGTTTCCGCAGTATTCTCCATTAACGAGAGAATTTATCATCGAGAGAGTCTATAAAAAATCTCTTCTTAAGAAAGAAATTAAGCATGGAGACAAAGATGTTTTCCTGGCGATGGATGGGAAGAAAGTTATTGGATGTATTCTGATCTCACCCGTTCTTAGTGGTGTCTCATATGCTTTTGAGCTAGCAGTTTCTCCAGCATATCAACGCCGAGGAATTGCTTCCCAATTACTTCTGATTTGGGAACAAGATGTAAGGAAGCACAATGGACACTCACTGCAACTCTGGACCTCAAAAAAAGACAATGTTCCATTTTATAACAAGAATAAATTCACAACAGGTGGTGTCTTTGCAAATGGCTGGTTCGGAGCAGACTATACCCTCCTCTATAAATCCTTAGGTCCTGCAAGAGAAGAAAACTACTTAAGAGCATTTTTGAAGGAGAAGAAACAAGGCTTATGAAACTTCCACCTAATGCCAAACGAGTTTTTAAAGGCATCATCTTTGATGTCTATCACTGGGAACAGAAATTATATGATGGGACGTCTTCTACGTTTGAGATGCTCAAGCGTCCGGGAACGATTCAGATTATTCCAACCGTTGGTGATCAAATTCTCCTCTCCTACGAAGAACAGCCAAGCAAGCCCCGTACATACACCTTTCTCGGTGGCAGGCAGGAACCTGACGAGGAACATCTCGTGACCGCCAAACGGGAACTCATGGAGGAGGCAGGACTGGAGTCAGATGATTGGGAACTTTTGAAAACCTATCAAAACGAAGGCAAAATCGATTGGCCTCTCTATCTCTACGCCGCCCGAAACTGCAAAAAAGTCGCTGAACCAAAACTTGATGCTGGAGAAAAAATCGAAGTGAGACCAGTAACATTTGAAAAATTCCTCGACATTGTCTCAGCAGAAAAATTTTGGGGACGAGATATTGCCAATGATATTTTGCGGACGCGGTTGGATAGAAAAAAACTTGAGGCATTCAGACGAAAACTCTTCCCCTAACAAAACTCTTCCCGTAATTGACACAACGTCATAAACAGATTTATACTAACAGTACTATGAATGCCATGCAACAAAGCTATATTGAAAATCCGGAAAAATTTAAGCAGATTCTTTGGGACTATACCTTATCACCACAAGAGTTTTTTGCTATACTCAATAGTAAGAAACAGAACGGTTGGATGACGCAGGATTGGGCAATTACGAGAGTGCTTGAACATGCACCGTATTATGATGCCATTGCTTTAGTTTCGCTTAATACTATACATGGAAGATGGAAGTCTATCAAACCGAAGTTATTTAATAAAGAAATTCAGAAAGGCTATGAATATGTACTACGAAAATACACTCTATCCTCTGCAAGATAAGGTATTACAAACGATTGATGCTTTACAAACACCCTTTTATCTGACAGGCGGGACTATCTTATCACGATGCTACTTCCATCATAGATATTCCGATGATCTTGATTTTTTTGTAAATAACCATAAAAGATTTCAGGAATTTACGGAAAAAATTATTAAAGCTTTAGGACATCATGCCGTTACGATTAAGCTACGTTCGGAAACCTTTTGTTCAATATTTATCGATGATACATTAAAAGTAGATATGGTTAATGACGTTGCTTCACATATCGGAGGATTTGAAAAGTGCGATATTTTTTCAAAGATTGATACGGTTGAAAATATTCTGTCAAATAAAATATCAGCAGTGATTAGCCGTGATGAAGCAAAGGATGTAGTAGATATTTGGATAATTGCCATGTCCCATCAGATAGAATGGAAAAAAATATTTCAAGATGTTTCTTCAAAAGCCGCCGGCGTATTCCCTCCTCTAATCGCTGAGCGATTGGAAACGTTCCCAATTGAGCTTATTGATAAAGTAAAATGGGTACCTGAAAAAAAACCTACGCACCAAGTGTTTAAACAAGATATGGATACCATTATTCGACAGATGCTAAAGCTTGGATAATTTTTCAAAAAGTTAGATTTCGCTTAATGTGGTAGTATCCTTTGCCCGGTCTTGGACGTAGCTGAAGTATCTTTCTGTTGTCGAGAGTTTCTTGTGACCGAGAATTTTTAAAAACCTATCAGCAACTTGGCAAAATAGATTGGACAATCTCTCTCTACGCCGCCCGAATATGACACTTTTACTAGAGAATTCTTCCTCTTAGTACTTCTGCTTTACGATGATGCCTATCAACTTCCGTATAATGAGCTGTTGCCATCCTAGTGTCGCCTTCCATTCTTGCAGCCGTTGCGCACTGAAGATGTATCTGTGCACGGTTATCATGTGCTCGTACTAATATTTTCCGTCCTCTTCTAGGGGAAACAGCTGCCAAGGATAAATGCGCTCGAGCAGATTCAAGATCACCATGTCGTGCATTGAACTGTGCATCGCCTATATGATCTCTTCCTAATGCATTGCTTGCTTGCGCGATATCGACACTTGGAGTGCTTGCTAGTTCTTCGGCGTATGCTGCTCTTCTTGCTTCAAACATATTTAAAGTTCGCTGAGTGTGGTCGTATCTTTTGCCCTGTCTTGGACATAGTTGAGGTATCTTTCTGTTGTTGAAAGCCTCTTGTGACCGAGAATCTTTGATAATAGTACCAATGAAACTCCATGCTTTAAGTGATGTGCAACAAACGTGTGTCTGAGATCATTTACTTTTGCATTCTCAATGCCAGCGATCCTAAAGTATCGCTCGATTGCGGTTCTGATGTTACGGACTAAGAAGGGTTTGCCTGATTTTGTGACGAAAACATGGTCATCGGTAATTTGTGGCCGGAGAGATAAATAACGGCTTAATGCTTCTTTCGCTGATTTATTTAATGGAACAAGGCGTTCTATATGTTTTTCATGAGGACGGATATTGATATTGTCGCCTTGTACGTCACTTGTTCGGATATCTGCCAACTCCCCTATTCGGATACCTGTCTGGAGCAAGAGTTCGATGATGGCATACATTCTCCCATCATTTCGTGCCGCATCGCGAAGCGCACGGTATTCAGTAGGTTTCAGAATTCGTGGTGCTGCTAACTCGTATTGCGGATGTGAGACTAAAAGTGACGGATCATCTGTCACATATTCATTTACTTTGAGAAAACGGTAGAAAGTGCGGGTTGAATTAAGCTTTCGGGATAAGGACTTTGGTGTATACCCTTTTTCAGCGAGTTTGCCTAAGAAAGCTTGAATGTCATCTTTACTGACATCATGAATATGTTCTTTCTCAAGCTCTTCAAGAAATGCTGTAAGCTGATCTATATCTTTACCGTACGCCAGGACAGTAGCACTCGAGTGCTTCTTTCCCCGTAAGAAGGTTACGAATTCCTGATGCGCGTCTTTGACTTTAATTATTTTCATAAACTACAGGTCCCATAATATCATAAATCTACATAAAGTTCAAGCACTCTATTTGCAATGCCTCAGAAAAGGTATTATATTATAATTCATAATGCCGTATAAAAAGATAACTTTTTTTGTTGTCCTGATTATTCTTCTATTTTATATCAATAATCTGGCACATTCAATCTATATAGTTTGGCAGAAGCAAGATTTGATTGTCAAAGCCCAGAGGGAATTGGAGAAAGAACAAGAAGAAAACCTCCAATTGAAAAAAGATTTAGCCCGTGTTAACAGGCCGCAATTTATTGAAACAGAAGCTCGTGATAAACTCTTTCTCGCTAAGCCTGGAGAAGGAATAATAGTGATTCCAACTGCTGGACTCGTTGCCAGTCCATCTGCCACTCCCCCACCAGTTGATAAACGTCCCAATTGGCAAAAATGGTGGGAGACTTTTTTCTGATTTCTCAAAGAACAAAAAAGAAAAAGAGTACAGCTAAGACTATTCTATATATACCAAACGGTATAAACGTGTGGTTCTGGATGAATTTTATAAAAAATTTCACCGCAAAAATAGCCACAACAAATGATCCGGTGAACCCAACAGCTAGTACTGAATATTCATAGGGGGTAAAAGAAAAATTACTTTTGAGGAGATCAAGTCCAGTTGCAGCAGCCATTGTCGGTATTGCCAGGAGAAAAGAAAATTCAACTGCTGTTTTGCGATTGGTATGCAAAAGCAAGGCACCAATAATAGTAGCTGCAGCGCGTGAAACACCAGGAATAATGGCAACAGACTGCGCGAGGCCTATGAGTAACGCATTTTTCGTTGTTATATCTTCAATCTTTTCCACTGCTCCTTTTTTTTCTTTATAGAACTTTTCAATCACAATGAGTGCTATACCTCCAAGCAAAAGTGCCCATAACGTAATGACTGGGTTCCCGAGTAATACGTCTTTAACGATTTTATAGAATGTCAAACCTATTATTGCGGTTGGTATAAATGCAAGTAAAATCGGTCTCCAGGCTTTTTTATTGGTAATTATCGTTTTCCAATAAAGTACAACGACCGCCAAAATCGCGCCAAGTTGGATAATAACTTCAAAACTTTTAACGAATTCTGTTTGTTCAATCTGCAATAATTCGGCAGTTAAAACAAGATGTCCAGTTGAGGAAATAGGAAGAAACTCAGTAAAACCTTCAACGATTGCGAGCAGAAGCGCCTGGAAGTAATCCATAGGTATAGTATAGCAGAGAAATTAATGCTTAGGAGGCTACCGCAATAAGTTACACAAAATCACTTAGGATTTTTGAGTGGAATTCAAGGCGCAGGTCAGCGATAGTATACAGTGTATACTTGAGCTGAACTGCAACGCAGAATTCCGCCAAAAAGACAAGTCAGTTTGGGTAAGTTATTTGCGGGAGTCTCCTATACTCATGCGCATTTCTTACAGAACTATTAACAAAGACTGCACTTACTATTACATCAAACAGTTATACATAAACTCTAATCAGATAAGACCTGCCCAAGCCTTCTCAAGAGCTTGATCCGGTGGGCTGAAAGGAGGTGAAAATATTAAATGGTTAAAAATAAAAAACTAGCATATCTAATTTCAACAGGTCTATTTTTGGGCTCAGCAGCCCTCTTCCCAGCTACAGCGGAGCAAATTCATGTATCCGGAAATGGTGCATTTTCTGATAACGAAGTGCGTGTTTCAGAAAGAAATGAAACACACGTCAGTCAATCAAATAACACCTCCATTTCCAATAATGTCTCAACAAATAACAATACTGGCAATAACTCAGCAGACTATAATACCGGAGGAAATACAAGAATTCACACCGGTGATGCAGAGTCACATGTTTCTATAAAGAACACAGCCGGGGTTAATGTTGCACAGGTTGGCGGATGTCATGACTGCGATAAAAATGACAAAACTAAGATAAGCGGTAATGGCGCATTTTCAGATAATAAAGTCAGTTACTCTGAAGAAAACAAAAAACATGTTGACCAGAACAACAATACTCGTATTGACAATAACGTCGATGTGAAGAATAACACTGGCAACAATCATGCAAATGGCAATACACCGTATAATCATGATGACAAGAAATATGCGTATGATAAGGATAAAAAATATGAGTTCAAAAAAGATAATCATGAAGAATATAAAAATCATGATATAAATAAGGACTCTAAAAAAGACGAGTCATACAATAAAGATCATGAAGACAAGAAGTATTATGCCAAAGACAACGATGCTCATAAAAATTTCGAGTTCAAAAAAGAAGACCATAAGAAAGATTATGGAAATCAAGACTATGACAAAAAAGTCTATGAACATGATAAAAAGTCTTACGAGCACAATGACGGAAAGTCAGATCACAAAAAGGTAGAAAAGAAATTTGATCATAAATACTTCATTTATGAAGACAAAAAGGATGATTACAAAAATGATCATTACTCATACAACAAAAAAGATGATCATGATAAAAACTACCAGAAAGATGATCACGAGTACGCTAAAAAACATGATGACGAGTCTAAGAAAGACCACGAAAAGAAGTATTATGCCAAAGACAAAGAAGATCATAAGTATGTCGAATACGTGAAGGATGACCATAACAAAAACTATGGAAGTCACGACTTTGACAAAAAGTACTATGATCACGAAAAAAAGTCATACAGTAATGATGATTACAAATACGTAGATTCCAAAAAGGATGATTACCATCACGACTACGACAAAAAAAATCATGACTACAATGACAAAAAGTCTGACGAGCATAAGAATTATGGATACGGTCACAAAAAGGTAGAAAAGGATGATTACAAAGATAATCATGACTCATATAAAAAAACCGATGATCATGATAAAAACTACCAAAAAAACAGTGATCACAAGTATTCCTATAAACATGATGATAATGATTCATACAAGAAGAATCATGACTACAAGTACGTAAAGTACGCTGACTACGGTCAGTATGCTTACCTGCAAAATTGTCACTCTTACTTGAAATTCATGTTCCATCATAAAGGGTATGGTAACTTCAGTTGTGAAGAAGCGTACAAGTACTACCAGTCCTATCAATACGGCTACAACTCCTATAAAGAGAAGTCATATGAATACGGCAAGTACAACTCATACAACAATCATAATTCCTACAAGGATAATGATAAGAAATATGAGAAGAGCGACTACGACAAGAAATATGTCGTTAAATACGTAAAAACATATCATTATGATGACAATAAGCAGTATAAGAAGAATAAGCACTTTAGCTACAACTTCTCTGATCATAAAAACTATGATAAAAAGAAGGATTACAAAAAATCTTCATACTCAAAAAAGTATCATGATGGCAAAAGTTGGTACGACAAAGAATGGAATCGCTACAGCAATTATGGATTTAAAAAGAATACAAACCATGACAACAAAAACTATGGTAAAGGGAACAACTACCAAGGCAAGTCAGGGAATGTTTCGATCCGTACTGGAAACGCGAACTCCAATGTGCGTATAGCCAATACCGCGGGTTTCAATTACGCATCATATTAAGTAATTGATTCAGGCATAAAAAAGCCCTGCTCAACCGTAGGGCTTTTTTGTGAGCTTCTTATATAAAACACGTTCTCTTAATCTCCGGAGCGGCAGTCTGAAGAAAAATGTCGCACCCTTTCCCCTTTTACTCTCCACCCAAATTTCACCCCCATGTCGCCTCACGATTTCAGACGCAATATGAAGTCCCAATCCAAGACCCGAGACACGTACTCCTTCGACCCGATAAAACGGCTCAAATATTTTGCTTTGTTCCTCCTGACTAATTCCCCGGCCAAAATCCTGTACGTCGACAGTCACCCACCTGGTATTTGAGGTGCACCTGATAATCACTTTCTGAGCTTTTGGTGAATACTTAATCGCATTTGCCAGAAGATTGGTCAACACTTGTCCCAAGCGATATTCATCTCCCACAATTTTTTTCTTTGTCTCTCCATCGATAATAATTGTGTGTGTCTGTGCCACCTGTTGCAAATTAGCCACAGTATCTTTTATCAACACATCAAAATTAATTTTATTTTGTCGTAATTCTAATTTACCTGACTGAATTTTGCTGACATCAAGCAGGTCGTTAATAATTGCATTCATCTTATCTGTCTGGCCATCGATTTGAGAAAGAAAATAACTGAGCGATTGTGATTTTTTATCTTTGGCCGGTTTTAACTGCTTTTGCAGGACTTGCGCGTAAGACTTGATACTGACAAGCGGTGTTTTTAATTCGTGACTTGCCATGCTGATAAAATCATCTTTTCGTTTTTCAAGTTGTGTGCGTTCACTGACAACAGCAGCCAAAATCATGGGTGTAACCGCAATAACCGCCATAAACGTTTGTAACAGTAACAAACTTTCACTAAGTTGTTGACGAACAAAAGGACCACTACCCAGAACTGTACTCCAAACTGCGATCACCGAGAGGAGAAAAATTGCAGTGACTGTCTCCCGCTGCCCAAAACGGAGCGCTGCCCAAATGAGTGGTGGAAATACCAGATACGTAACCGGCGAATCTATCATCCAAATACCAAAAAGACCCAAAAAAACTACCAAACCGATACCAACAACAATGATCCATAACAGAACTGCTTCGGTAATTTTTTTGGGCTGTTTGATAAAAAAAGGCTTTGTACTCCAAACAAAAAGGAGTGGAGCGACGATGAGGTTACTTATCATATCACCTACCCACCAGGCACTCCAGGTAGCAATTAACGCGGAGTGCGGAATAACACCTCCCAGAAAGAGACTCATGACTCCAATAGTGGCACTGAGAAACGTACTGAGAATACCAGCGTACAGTACCAGTCCCAGCACATCCATCAACCGATCAAGGTTCGTATGAAAATGGATAAATCTTTTTAATAAAAACGCGCCCATCAGCGCTTCCAACATATTCCCTATCCCAATACCACCTGCAACCAAGAGAGGGGCACCTTGTGTAAAATTGGCAAGAAAAGCGCCGAGCGCAATTGCCGGCCAATAGCTAAATCCCCAGAGCACAAGAGCAACGAGTGATATGCCGGTCGGTACCCATATGAGTGCTGCAAATCCACTCACCGCATCAAGTCCTAAGCCAATTTTTGCAGTAATGAAATAGACACCTAAAAGAATAATACTTTTAAATAGATAGACATGAGGTTTTTGTTGCATGAACGTTGTCTTTTATTGCATCTAACTATATCACATTTTTGCGAAGAAACCTACAGTCCAGCTATCGTATTACTCTAACATTTCTTTTTCTATTGGTGAAAAGAGAAAGACAAGCAGAGGCAAGATGCCAACTACCAGAAGCGCCACTTGCAGTGACTGGTCGGCGATAAAACCGATAAATGGATTTAACAAGATCAAGGCAAAACGCCTGAGCATTGAAATCGATGATAATACTGTCGCACGTTGTTCTGATGGGATGAATTTGTGCATATAGGCAAACAGCAACTCCATCCTCGTTAACCCAAATCCTCCAGCAAGAATGAGAAACAGTACAATTGTGAAAATATTGGGTTGTAGAGCAACACAGAGAAAACCAACCGCTGTCAGGAGAGCACTCCACCGCAGTAAGATTTTTGGTGAACCAAAAATCTTCTCCAAACGGGTAAAATTACTTGCAATAAGTATCTCTACGATAATTAAAATCGTTTGGAAAAATCCAAAATAAAACAACGGCACCCCACTTCGTTCCAAGAGAGGCTGATAAAACCAGACGACAAAATAAGCAGCCGATGCGACCACTACCGCGTCAACTGCTAACACCCGCAACGTCTTATGTGTATAAAAAAACATAAAACCTTTTTTAATCACATCCACATACCGTTTACCTTCGGAATGCCTCGCGTGCGCAGGCTCTTTCATAGTAAAAACGATTATCGCTGCCAGAAGCATCGGTATCGCTGTGAGAATAAAAGGCATGTTCAATCCCCATAACCCCGCTGCCAAACTACCTAGTGGCGCAGCTAAACCAATCCCTGCGAGTGAAACCGCATGAGCCCTACCGATGATCTTTTTGCTCTCTTCTTCCTTCCCCACTTCTTTCAATGAGTCATATAACAAAGCTTGATCCGCACCTGAAAGAAACGCGAGAGAAAGTGCAGCCAAAAATTCTCCAACTAAAAATACAGGCAGAGAATTAAAACTACCATAGACAACAAAAGCAATCGCCAACCCAAATGCTCCCAGGAGTAATGAAACTTTACGCCCAAGACGATCAGCGACTGCGCCTGTCGGTACTTCAAGCAAAAACACCCACAATACAAACCACGACTGGATAAGCTGGACCTGAAAAAGCGTCAGTCCTCCATACAGCGTATAGAAAGGCACAAGAACACCTATGAACAACATAAAAGACCGCAAAAAAGTAAAGGCATAGTAGCGCCAGACTGTGCTTCGTATGTTCTGTTGGACACGTTTCATTTTCTCTTTCCATAGTATCGTATTTTTGAACAATAAAAAAACCAGCGTTTTTTGCTGGTTGCTGATTGGTGTATCGATGGAAAGTATTAGCGTAATGCTTTCACTTGTTCGAGTGGCCAGGTGATGCCGAGCTTGTGAGCGGACAGCCAGAAATCTGATCCCCAAAGGCTTATCTCGTATGGCTTACAGGGTTTTATATATTTTTCAAATGTCTTTGGCAGTGACTGACGTGAATATTGCAGCACTTTTTCCTCAGGACGTGGTTCATTTGCTATGATCCGCTGCCATGACTGTCCATTCCCCCACGGTTGGGCTTCCACTTCGCAAAAATAGATCTCACAAAGAGCAAACTTTTTCCGCGACCATTGAAATGACCTCTGATATGGCTCAACTAGCCTTCGCAACTTTTGCCAGAAAGCTTTTCTCCATGTCTCCTGCGACGGATAAATATCAAATCCCAACCTCGCCTGATCTTCAAGCTCTTCCAATATTTCGCCAAATACCGTGGCAAGCTTTCGTTTGTCTGAAGCGTCGATGTTGGTATTGAGTGAGATTGGTTTGGTTGTCTGTTTTTTTACAAACTTCCCGACGTGCAGCATATATCCTGCCGAGATCCACGCCTTCACACTTTCCCGGCCCGCGACCCGCTGTCCATCTGGCCATTCATTTGCTAAATGAAATCCCCGTATTCGCTTGTCCAGACCGTATCTGTCCAATTGCTTTTCAAGAAATGTATCACCATATTCACGAAGCACAGGAGTTGTATCAAGACTCCGTGTATTGTTAAAAACATATTGTAATAAATCTTTGGGCAGGTAGATACCGGGATAATGAGGATACTGAAATGGCCCGATACAGAGATCAACATCGAGTTTATACTTGGCACAAAACACAAGCATCGTCTCGATCGGATGCCAATCAAATTGCTTTCCGTTCGTTGTTAGCTCTTCAGGAAATATCACCAACCGGATACCTGAAATGCCATACGTTCGTAACAGCTTCAAAGAATCTTCAATCAACAAAATATTTTTCTGCCAATCACTGCTCGCAGCTTTACTACGTGATGTAATTGCCGTTAACTCCCAGCTCAGCTTACGCGGGCAAAATGTCGTCCAGATCGTCATATGCTTGTCAATTATATACAAAACTCGTATAATAAAAAGAGTTAAACCTTATGGCGAGGACAGATCATGGCTCTGAACCAAAAAATACGCTTGAGATCTTTTCCTCTGCTGTTCACAAAATAACTCCCACTGTCAAAACAGTTCTCCAACCTGTCTCTGATGAAGACCATCTTTCTATTAAAGATAAGCTGCAAGAACGGGCAAAGCCCAAGCCAAATAAAACATTCCACGGGCTTACGCCCATGGTATTAGTCTAGTTCAAGCGTTGCTTGTCCAGCATCTTCTTTCCCTTGGTTCTCAATATATTTCTTTACCACCTTTTCATTTAAGCCAACTGTCGAAACAAAGTACCCG
>JBGTMH010000064.1:0-45285 GCA_041743715.1 Patescibacteria group bacterium
GCGTCGTATCCCAGGATCTTTTCGGATATGCGCCTTTATCGATATGTGTTTCTTTACCAGTGACCGAAAAGAGTGTTTTAACAATTTCATCATTTGTATATTCTTGACCCGTGCCGATATTAAATACTTCTCCTTGAAGTGAAGCTGTTTTCTCGAGTGCTTTTATATACGCATTGACCACATCATCAATATAAATAAAATCACGTCTTTGGTTTCCTGGTGTTAGATTTATTGTAGATCCTTTCCGTAATGCTCGCATTATTGTTGGAATAAAACGGGTGGATTCTTCGTATGGTCCAAAAACCGAAAACAAGCGTAAGGTGACAATCGGCTTATTATTTTTTTTTGAGAAAAGATTGCAGAGATGTGTTTGTGCGAGTTTTGTTGCGGCATAATAACTTTCTGGATTGCAGCTGTCGGTTTCTTTCATAGGTTTATTCTTAAAACCATATTCTGAAGAACTGCCTGTGTTTATAAACCCTTGATAATCTATATCTTTTGTCGCTTCCAGTAAATTTTTTATTCCTTCAATATTTACAGCAATAATTTTTTCCAAATCATCTTGATAATGATATGCGCCATATGCCGCCAAGTGCAAGACATAATCAGGATGTATTGATTGCACTATTTTTTTGATTGAATTCCTTTTTGTAATATCTCCGAAATGGATAGTTATTTTATTCGCGATATCTTTCAGGCGCCAAGGAATTGATGCTGAATGAGTAAGTATATGTACAGAATAGTTTTTAAAAAGTTTTCTTGTGATGTTTGCGCCGACAAATCCACCTGCACCTGTTATGAAAATGCTTCTTTTATTCTGCTGAATCATAGAGTAAACTTTGTAAGTTATTATATAATTGTTATAGCGAGATTACAATGCGGCGCAATTCTATGAAAAAAGGAAAAGAAAAAAGTATTCAAGTCTTTAATAGAGATGTAAAAAATACCGGCCAATATCTCTATACTGACCTTGAAAAATATTCAGCTAATATCGCAACCAAAAAACAGTCTGAAGAATTGATAAAGATAGTATTAAAATATTCAAAGCTTAATAGAACTATTTTAGACGTCGGATGTGGAGACGGAATCTTTACTTTTGAGTTACTGGAAGAAACAAACCCAAAAAAAATAGTTGGATTTGATAGTGCTCAAACGGCAGTAAAAGTAGCAGCAAATCGAATTAACCCAAAAGATAAAAAGAAAATATCTTTTAAAATAGGTGATGTTTATGACGCATTCAAATTATTTCCTAAAAAATCGTTTGATATTATTGTAGTCAGAGGAGTATTGCATCATCTTTATAATCCACAAAAGGCCATAAAATCTTTAAGTACTCTTTCCGATAAAATTATTATTTTAGAACCAAACGGATATAATCCGATTTTAAAAATTATCGAAAAAGCATCACCTTATCACCGCCAGCATGAGGAGCGTTCATATTGGCCCCCAACTATCAATAAATGGTTTACTGATCTGCAATTTGAAGTAAAAGAACAATCGTTTTTTGGGATTGTCCCCTATTTTTGTCCCAAACCAGTTGCGCAAGTTTTAAAATTTATAGAACCAGGTATGGAAAAAATTCCTGTTATTTATAAATTCTATTGCGGTACAAATCTTATTTATTATGAAAAAAAAATTAAATAACGTAAAGATTTATTTTTTATCTACACTAACGAAATCTCTTCTGTTCTTCAAAAATAATAAGGGTGTAACTGTATTACTATTTATTTATTTTTTAGTCATGATTTCAGTTATCCAATGGGGTATTCCAAATACAGAGCATCCCTTTACATATCATATGGATGAATGGCATCAGTTATCTTCTATTAAGGCGATTGTTCAGCATGGTTCACCGAATGTTCCAGGAGCTGCTCATGGTCCCCTATTTCACTTTCTCCTGTCCGGTGCATATTTGGTGCCATTTGTTCTGCTCGGGATTATCAATCCTTTCGTCGTTGAATCACCTTTTTCTGATTTACTGATGCAGACAAGAATATTTGAAGTATTACGTTTTAACACATTACTTTTCGGAGTCGCGTCCATCATCTTAGTCGCAAAAATTGCAAAAGAGCATTTTAATAGTCATCCGTTATTAGCTGCAGTACTCTTTACAATAACACCTATTTGGCTGTCCTTAAGCAATTATTTTAAATATGATATTGCTTTTCTGTTTTGGATTATGCTCTCACTTTATTTTCTTTTTGAATTCGGAAAAAAGAAAAAATATGGATATTTTCTAGGGGCGGGGATTACAACAGGATTATCTCTGGCAATTAAGATTAGTGCTTTGCCATTGCTGGTTTCCTTAGTGGTTGCCTTTCTTCTTTATCGTACACCCAAACAGACATTCTCTAACTTATTTTATGGATTTGGTGCAGTACTTATAACATTTCTCATTGTAGGTATTCCAGATGTTTTTTTGGGACGTGGGGACTATTCGGAGTTCTTTTATTCAAATCTTGTTTCAAGTCCGAATTCTACAGCAAATTATATTTTTGGAATGTCTTGGTGGGAATTTTTATTAACAAACCAAATGCCGACACTGTTCGGGCACATTTTTTTCTCTTTTTTTGCTGCCTCATGCATCTATTTTCTCGCCGTAATAGTTATTAACCGTAAAAAAATGACAATTTCTCAAAGGAATAATACCCTGCTTTTGAGTACTTTTATACTATTTTTACTGAGCATTCTTACTCTTAAAATATATGCAACCGGCAATAGATCGTTAGTATTATTGCCATTTTTTACAATTATGACATCGTATGCACTTTCACAGGTAATACGTTTGTTTAAACATTCTAAAAGAATACTCGTATTTGTTTTACTCGTGTTGGCAGGAAGTATGCAGTTTGTAGAAACGTTAGCATGGCTTCAAGTAAAATGGTCTTCTGATTCCAGACAAACATCTTCACATTGGCTTCAGAAAAATATAGAAGCTAATGCAATAATAGGTATAGAAAATATCCCAATATATCAAATGCTGCCAGATATTGTAGTAAAAGAGTATTATGGAAAAGAATATGATAATAAGTTACATACTAACTATCGTTACCAAATAGTTACAGCGACAGATAAATCTTTGCCTAAAATTATTGTTATAACCAATAAAGAAGAAACGCTCTATACAATAATAACAGAAAAAAAAGCATTACTTGCACGTTTGCAGAGAGAGGGTTATGTACGTACTGCGTATTTTACTCCTGATTGGCGTTTGTATTCGTTATTTAATAACCAGATGAATTTTAGTATTGCAAATATTGTCCCAGCACCGACTGTAAGTATTTATTCGAAGTGACTAAACAATTTCTAAGAACGGGAGAGGGAAGATAAAGTGGCCGCCCGATTCTAAATATTTCTTTTCTCGTTCTAAGAATTCTGTTTTGAAAAACCATGGGAGAACAAGCATATAATCGGGTTTTTCCGATCGAGCTTGTTCTTCTGAAATAATTGGTATATCAACCGATGCAATTTTTGTTCCCCATTTTTCAGGGTTTCTTTCAACAGCTTTTTCAATGAGTTTTTTATCTAGCTTAAAATATTGTAAAAGTGTATTGCCACGGGTTGAAGCTCCGTAAAGATAGACTTTTTTTCCGGATTTCACTTCTTGTTTTATAAAATTATGAACATCATCTTTGATAGACCTAATACGTTTTGCAAAGTCGGTATATATTTTTTTCCGTTGAAGATTGATGAGTTTTTCCAACTGCATTTGTTCAAAAACAGTATTGGAAATAGTTCTGGTGTTTGTATGACAAATATACGTACGAAAGCTTCCACCATTTAATTCTCTTAATTCCAAATCAAATACTTCAAGTCCATGTTTCTTTAAGAGATTTTGTAGAGACAAAAGTGAATAATATTCTAAGTGTTCATGAACTATATTGTCAAAAGCATTTTGTGTAAGCATTTTAACTAAATAGTTTTGCTGAATGACTAAAATTCCGTCAGTATCTAAAATCTTTTTTACGTCAATTATGAAGTCATTTGGTTCTTCCATGTCATAAAAGCAGGATATCGCAGTAACTATTTGAGCTTTCTTTTTGCCTACTTTTTTTTCAAAAGATGTGTAATTATAAAAATCATTGACAACAATATCAGCATGTTCTTTACATTCTTTGGCAAGTTTTTTGACTGGCTCGACACCGATTCGCTCAAATATTTTTGGATAATTTTTTAACAACGTGCCATCATTTGCTCCTATATCAACCACTGTAAGTTTTTTATTTTCAGATTTTACTTTTTCGATACATTTTTCAACTATTCCTTTCAGTTCTGTCCGCATCGTTTGGTTAATGCCGGATCGATAGCCGTAATGTTCAGTATAAAGCTGAGATTGAGGAGCTGTATGCTTAAGCTGTAATAGAGAGCAGTCCCGGCAAAGTATTAACACTAACAGATGACGCGGAGGTTTGCTATCATCTTTTACAAAGTCTGAAAGATAGAGATTTCCAAAAGAGGTTATATCATGAAGATTTTTGGATCCGCAACTGCGGCATTTTTTTATCATAAAACAAGATCATTGTATCACGAATGTGCTTATTTTTGTATAATGTGAATTATGGGTTATTCAAGGCAGGTTTTTAAAAGTGTCTCTTGGATGAGTGGTTTGCGTTTCTTTATGAGAATTATTGCAATGGCACGAATCGCAATTTTAGCTCGTTTACTTACTCCTGCACAATTCGGTATTTTCGGTATTGCTACACTCGTATTATCGCTTGTCGAAACACTTGCAGAGACAGGAATAAATATTTTCCTTTTAAATGATCAAATACAATTAAAAAAGTATGTTACCTCAGCATGGGTGGTCTCAATTATTCGGGGAATTATAATCTCAGTGATTATCTTTTTGTTTGCCCCCTTCACTGCTTCATTTTTTAAGATTCCGGATGCAACATTTATTGTTCAGCTTATTGCTTTAGTACCGTTAATCCGAGGTTTTATTAATCCGGCAATCATCCAATTTCAAAAAGAATTAGATTTTCAAAAAGAATTTCTCTTTAAATTTACACTCTATTTCTTTGAAGCTTTTATAGCAGTTATACTAGTTTATATTTCAAAATCTGTATCAAGTTTGGCATGGGCAATGATTGCAAGCGCATTCTTAGAAGTTGCAATGTCTTTTATCTATCTAAAAATAAAACCAGTATTTCAAATAGAGAAAGATAAAATCAAAGAAATAATTCATCAAGGAAAGTGGGTAACGCTTTCAGGGATATTTAATTATCTGTTTCATAATGGTGACAACATTGTAGTAGGAAGAATACTGGGAGTCACTGCTCTAGGATATTATGATACAGCATATAAAATTTCTATGCTTCCAATTACAGAGGTTGGTAATGTGATTCAACAAGTAACACTGCCCGTCTATTCAAAAATACATACAGATAAGAAAAGACTATGGAAAGCATTTATGAAAACCATAATAGGAGTTTCATTATTAACAATACCAATGGGAATACTCTTTATAGTATTCACTCAACAAATTATTATGCTTCTTTTAGGAGCAAAATGGCTACCTGCCGTTCCTGTACTTCAAGTACTTACAATTTTTGGTGTTATAAGAGCAATATCCAGTACACCAGTATCACTCTTTTATGCAATCGGTAATCATTCATATGTAACTGTTATTACACTTGTCAGCTTTTTAGCAATGGCTCTTACGATTATCCCTTTCATTACCTGGTATGGATTGCTCGGAGCCGGATATGCTGCGATTTTTGCTACTTTTGTTGCAGTACCTTTTATTGGGTACTATTTATATATTACTTTTAAGAAATAGCTTAGGTGAAGAACATGTTTATCTCATACATAAAAGGTTAGTGAAATCATCAAAAGTAGTTTGATATTTATATAGCAATTCTTCTTCATCTATAATAGTATGTCTCTCCTTTGCTTCATCAATATCATATAAGGTAAATTGATTTCGTTTTAAAATCGTGAGCAAGTTTTTTGGATGTTCACCATTTAACTGAAGTCCTCCAGGCCAAAATTCTGTAATAAGTTTTATAGATTTATTGTTCTTCAATATAAGTGAAGCTCCTAGTAATGCTCCGACTTCAGATCCTTGAATGTCCATTTTGATAAAATTTAATGATTTATTTTTGAAATAGTCATCTAGAGATACTGATTCAATTTCAACAAAATTTCTATTGTCTAATGAATCATAAATACGATGATCTCCGGTATTTTTTGAATTAATGAATAGTTTCAATTTGCCGCTTTTTGCAGTTATGGCTTTATTTATGGGAATAATATTTTTAAAGCCATTTGAACTAATATTTTTTAACAAAATAGTATAATTTTTTTTATCTGGTTCAAAAGCATAAACCTTTCCTTTTGTGCCAACTGATTTTGCAGCAATTAACGTATAATAACCAATATGTGCTCCAATATCGACTACTATATCGCCTTTTTTGATATTATCTCTAAATACTTTCGTTTCATATTTTTCCCATTGTTTACTTTGCAAAAGTTCTTGAGAAATAGCATCATCCCACTTATCAATATACAATTTATTGCCTTCATGTATAATGAAATCAGGTTTAGTATAATTTACGAGAGGGGTAAGTAGTGTTTTAAGCAAATATAGTTTATAGAGTCTGTGCACAATTGACCAATAGAGTCCTTTTTTTTTAATATCGGTTTTATATATTTGTAAATTGCTTGTTAACTTATTTTTAATTTTATTAATCATTTCTAAATTCACTAATCAAATATTATAAATATATAATATGTATAGTAGCTAGATAAAAGAGAATTGCTCATGAGGTTAAGTGACCCATTGACAATTATTTAATAGTCGATATACTGTAATTAGTTTTTATATTTATTTTATCACATATAAGAATGAAACAAACCCGTCTAATTTTATCAATATTCTTCCTCATAACACTTTTTGTTACTTTTTTGTTTTCTCCAAGTAAAGTTTTAGCAATCGGGCAATGGTCAGCAACAGGATCAATGATATCAGCACACGGGATTACCTCAATGACAAGTCTACCGGATGGTAAAGTTTTGGTAGTAAGCGGAGGGGGTAATATTTATACATCAGAAATCTATGATCCCGCAACTAGCCTGTGGACACAGACAGGTAGTGTTAACCAACCAAGAGATCAGTTCAATCCTATATTACTTAACAATGGTAAGGTACTTATTGCCGGCGGAATCAGTTTTGATCAAGTAGTCAATACAGCAGAGATTTATGATCCAGCAACCGGCCAATGGATATACACAGGCAATCTGAACGAACCAAGAACTGCTGCAATATTGGTAAAATTATTAGACGGACAGGTTTTGGCAATAGGGGGTCGAACATCAACATCGGCCGAAATATATAATCCTATTACAGGTATATGGACATATACAGGTAGTTTAAATATAGCAAGGGCAGGGAGCGAGAGGGAAGCGTTATTATTGAACGATGGTCGAGTACTCGTTGTTGGAGGCGCTACTGGACAAACTGATACCGCGGAAATTTTTGATCCTTCGACTGGTAGTTGGTCCTTCACAACGGGCAATCTCGTAGTTCCAAGGCAAAATACTAATCTAGTCAAACTACAAAACGGAAGAGTTTTGATGGTTGATGGTATCAATAATCCCGGAAGTGGCCTTGTATATCTGACTGAATCAGAAATTTTTGATCCTTCGACTGGGTTATGGGCACAAACTGGATCTACTAATTATG
Organism: Patescibacteria group bacterium; assembly: GCA_041743715.1. GTDB lineage: Bacteria > Patescibacteriota > Microgenomatia > Levybacterales > UBA12049 > JACDET01. The sequence continues at coordinate 7,685 of JBGTMH010000064.1, forward strand.
CTCGTTCAGCCCCCGCGACAATTTTACTTCCTGATGGACGTGTCTTGGTGGCGGGAGGAGATAATGCTGGTGTACCAGTATTACAAACCGAGTTATTTGATCCACTTAGTAGTACTTGGACCATTGACGCATCCACAAATTCCTCACATTGGGCAGGTAATATGGCATTACTTACAAATGGTGAGGCTTTACTGGTGGGGGGATTAGACAATAATGGAGTTCCTACAACAGCCGTTGAGTTATATACGCAAAGCATACGTTCTCTTTCAGCACTTAATCCTGCAAAAGTATGGATTGGGAAAGGTGTACTTGGTATAGGTGTAAAGTTCGATCTATTGGCAGAGGTATATAAAGATCAGACATTGGTAAGTTCAGGACAAGTAAATAGCGTAAACCCGGGCTTAGGTCTTGGATTTAACACTGCGCAATTGGCAACCATACCCTTTAATACCTTTTCCCCCGTAGACTTTCCACAAGGTTCACAACTGAAGATCAAACTTTCTGTTCGCAATGCATGTAGTGGGTCACTGCTTCCTTTTGGAACAGCAAGGCTTTGGTTCAATGATGGACAAGCAAATAGCCGTTTTGGAGCAACGATAGCGAGTGGTTCAAGTGATTATTTTCTGAGAGATGCTTTTGTACTTGCAACAACAGTTGGAGCAGGACCGAAGAAAACAATTGATGTACAAGCAGGAGCCATGTGTAGCCCCTTTAAGCCATTTGGGACGTGGACAGTTATCCCTTAACCCTTTTTCTTCTCGTAGAGTTGATATGACAGAATTTGACATGAATCTCCGTTTATTTTTCTATAATAAGTGTTCGTTATCAACAAGGAAAATTTGAGATTACTTCTTTAGGCTTTAAAACTTTTAAATGAAAATTGCAGTATATTATAATTTACCTTTTAGTGGCGCAAAACGAACCGTCTATGAACATGTAAAAGGTTTAAAAGCTTTGGGTCATACAGTTGACGTGTATACATTGGACACTGATGAAGATATTTTTTCACCTGCCAGTGTTTCAGATGCTGCTTATACTTATGCGTACAAACAAAAGATTGTGTCGCTTCCTTTTCTTAGACATCTGACACAAGATCTGAGTGATTTTTACTTACTAAAAAATATTCATAAAAAAATTGCACAAGATATAGATACGAGGGAATATGATCTTGCTCTTATGCAAAGTGACCGTTTAACACAAGCGCCATTTGTACTGCGTTTTCTCAAAACAAGAAAAGTATATTTTTGTTTGGAACCATTAAAAATTGCGTATGAATATGGGCTACGATTTGCGGACAATCATTCTTTTTTAAATAAAGCATACGAAGCATGGAATCGATATATGAGAAAAAAAATTGATAGGGAGAATGCGAGAGCTGCGGATGAAACATTTGCAATTAGTTATTTCGGTCGAGAACTGATGATTCAATCGTTTGATCTTTATCCAAGAGTTTCATATTTAGGAGTCGACACAAAAAAATTTAAAAAACTTTCTATCAAAAAAAAACATCAGGTACTCTTTATTGGTCAGAAATTACAACTAAATGGTTATGAAGCAGCGCTGAAAGCGATAAAATTAATTCCTGCAAAAATGCGGCCTGAATTAAAAGTACTTTCAATTTCAAAAGACAAGTCGAAAAGGTTATCTGACGCAGATATCGTTAAATTATATAACGAGTCATTTCTGACGATTACACTCAGTAATTTAGATACATTTGGTTTGGTTGCTCTGGAATCATTGGCGTGTGAAGTCCCGGTTATTGCCTATAATGTCGCAGGTTATCGTGAAACAATGATCGATGGAAAGACCGGGTATCTCGTAGATTTTGATCCACAAGAAATAGCTGATAAAATACAACTCTGTCTCGCAAATCCTCAACTAGTACAAAAAATGGGCAAAGACGGACGGAAATGGGTAGAGGCTGAGTGGCAATGGGAACAACACATTAAGAAATTAGAAGAAATGCTTCAAAAGTGTATTGAGAGAAAATAAGTATGGAACATATAAAACAAGTAAAAAATTATAAAGTAAATAAGAAATATTTAAAATACTTCCTTGAAAAATATTGGTTTATTCCATCAGATATATTGCAACGGGGAATGGAGGCAAATATATGGGAATTGTGTGCGTTCAAAAACCCTGTACTCGATATCGGTATTGGTAATGGTGAATTAAGTACGTTACTTTTTAAAAAACATCCTCAAATAGCAGTAGGTATCGATATAGAAGAAAGGGGATTGGAAGAAGCTAGAGCCACAAATATTTATAAAAAAGTATTATGTGCAAATGCAGAAAAAATGCCGTTCAAAGATGCCTCTTTTAATACGGTTATAAGTAACAGTACTTTCGAGCACATTACAAATGATTTGAGAGCAGTTGCTGAAGTCGGAAGAGTACTTAAAAAGAATGGTCTCTTTTTTATAACTGTTCCAAGTCCTTACTTGCGTGACTGGATTCTAGAATATGAGACACAAAAAGATAACTCAAAAGCAGTCCAAAAACTTGATGCCTTTAATAAACGGACTATACATCTTCATTACCGGTCCATTAATGAATGGGAAAAGCATTTTAAAAAGCATGGCATGGAACTACTTTTCTACAAATACTATTTCCCAAAAAAAACAGCAGTGTATTGGTATAAAATTTTTAAGATTTTCACGAGTAAAATTAAGAGTAAAGAACTTTGGTCCTACATCGGTCATTCAAAGTTAACAAAATTTATTCCACAAAAAACCTATCAGTCAATTCTTGAAAAACGGTTTTTGCGAGAAGCATATGAAAATGGATTTTTTACTGATACTGAAGTAGGCGGTCAGTTATTTATGATTGCAAAAAAATCATGACCCCATCGCTCTCCATTATCATTGTCCATTATAAAGTTGAAAAAGAAATTCTTGCATGTCTGGAGTCGATTACAAAAAGTAAACCTAAAATTCCTTATGAAATAATTATTGTCGATAATGATGAGACAGACGAACTAAAACGAATAATTAAAAGAAAATTCCCATTAATTCGATATATTAAAAGTCCTCACAATGTCGGATTTGGAGCCGCAAATAATATTGGAGCAAAAGCTGCGAAAGGAGAGTATCTTTTTTTTCTTAATCCTGATACAGAAATATATAAAAATACACTTGAGACATTAATTCATTTTTTCAAAAAGAAAAAAGACACTGCGGTTGTAGCCCCGCTTTTACATGGATTAGATGGCAAGCCATATCCGCAAGGAGCAAGAGAATTAACACCTGCTCGTGCGTTTGTTGTTTTGTCATTCTTAAATAAATACTTTCCCAATAATCCGATTTCCAGAAAATACTTTCTCAAAGAATGGGATATGAAAAATATTCAAGAAGCTGACGTTTCGCCTGGTACGGCAATGATGATGCAAAAAAAGTTATTTGAAGATGTAGGTGGTTTTGATGAAAAGTTTTTTCTCTACTTTGAAGAATTTGATCTCTGCAAACGTGTTAGGGCAATGGGTGGAAAGATATTTATTCTTCCTACTGCAAAAGCGACACACGCGTGGGGAATGAGTACCAAGCATCGTACTGACATTGATAAAGTCTTCGCCCAAAGCCGTTATTATTATTTTAAGAAAAATTTTGGAATTATTTCAGCTATTGCTGTCGAGGTTTTTTTGCATATGAATAAGTATACTGGAATTGTATTTGTTTCATTACTCGTGGGCGCTTTTCTTTCGTTGTATAAAATAGAAGAAACATTGTCATTTATCGGTGATTATGGTTGGTTTTATCTCTCTGCGAAAGATTTTGTCTTACATGGTGAAATACCGCTTGTTGGTATAGCCTCCAGTCATCCCTGGCTTCATCAGGGGGCACTGTGGACGTATATGCTGGCTCCGGTGTTATGGGTATCATCGTTTTGGCCTATAAGCGGAGTATATCTGACTGTTGGATTATTTCTGATTTCAATAGTATTGCTCTACACGTTTTCATCTGAAGTATTTAACAGAAGAGTAGGGGTTATTGCGTCTGTTTTTTATGCAACGTCTCCCCTCATCATTCTCAGTGCCAGAGAACCATATCACACAAGTCCAATCCCTTTGTTTACGATTATTTATTTCTATGCTCTGTATAAATGGGTACATGGTGTCAGAATTTTTTTTCCACTCATTATTTTATTATTGGCTCTACTTTATAATTTAGAAATTGCGACATTTTTATTAACAATCGTATTTATCATTACCTTAATTTACGGATTAATTAAAAAAACTCCGTGGTTTAAAGCAATTCTGGTGAAAAAGATACTGCTGTTTTCTATTGCCGCTTTTGTCGTTCCGATGTTGCCAATGATCTGGTATGATTTGGGTCATGGCTTTCCGCAAACTTTCAAATTTCTTGCATGGGTTGGATATAAGATAGCAGTAATCTTCGGTTATCCACCATTACATCCTGAAATGAACACAACTGATTATTCGACGGTTTTAGCGTATTTAGGCAAAAAATATCAACAATTACTATATCCCCAAGGAGTTTTCGTAGCTGGAATAATTGCTCTCTTGAGTTTTGGTTATTTATTTATAAATATACTAAAACAACTGCAAACCAAACAATTTCATAGTGGCATATTGTTCTTAGGTTTAGTATTTATTATCAGTATCATGGGTATTATCGCTACCAAAACAACATCCGATGCATATCTGCCAATTCTCTTTCCCATAATTATTTTAATTACTGCAGTATTTTTCGAGAGATTATTTCAGAACCGCACTGGCTCTTCGAAAATTATCGTTTTTGTAATTGCATTGATTGCTATAATGAATACTGTTTGGCTTACCGAGCAAAATTATTTAACTCCCAAGGGATATTCGTTTATCGATCGGGTGCAAGCTGCCAAAGAAATTATATCTCAAGCTGACGGAAGCAGATATAATCTCAAAGGAAAAGGACCAGGTAGCCAATTTGAAAGTTTTACGATGAATTATGAATATCTGACATTTTGGCTAGGAAATCCGCCCTCAAAGAATAATGAAAAGAAGAAAATCTTCATATCTGAAGAAAGAAATGATATAAAGGTAATACAAGAGAATAAAGATGATTAGCGCAGTTATTTTAACCAAAAATGAAGAAAAGAATATCGAAGCATGTCTTCGGTCAGTTTCATGGTGTGATGAAATTATCGTTATAGATGATAATTCGACTGATAAGACAGTGGAACTTGTTAAAAAGTCAGGGGCCATAGTTTTTGTTCATCCAGTGAACGGTGATTTTTCGGCTCAAAGAAACTATGGAATCAGTAAAGCAAAAACGGACTGGATATTCTTTTTAGACGCGGATGAACGGGTTTCCAGTGCTTTGTGGTATGAAATAATGGCTCAAACGAATGAAGCTATTGGGCCATATGTTGGTTTTTACGTAAAACGTCAGGATACTATGTGGGGTAAAGTACTGAAATACGGAGAGACAGGAAATATTCGAATACTCCGAATCGCGAAAAGAAATGCCGGGAAATGGGAGGGGAGAGTACATGAAACCTGGAAAGTTTCAGGTAATGTCACGTTACTCCGGAATCATCTAGATCATTATCCTCACGAGACGGTTGAAAGTTTCTTGAAAGAAATTAATTTTTATACGGATCTTAGGGCAAAAGAATTATTTGATAAGAAAGCAAAAGCATATTTGTGGTCTATAATCCTCTATCCTCTAGGAAAATTTACAATCAATTATTTCTTTAAAAGAGGCTTTATGGATGGCACTCCTGGTTTTGTTCTTGCGATGCATATGGCTTTACATTCTTTTTTAGTTCGCTCAAAGCTTTGGCTTAACTGGCATAAAAACAATGATTAAATACCAAGGTATTTCCACACTTGAAGTTCTTGAAGAGGCAAAGAATTATAATAATTGGATTGCTCATGAAATAAAAAAACATGTTATCTATCCTGCATTAGAAGTTGGGGCAGGGACAGGTAATCTGTCAAAATATTTTCTTTCAAACGCTATTTTATATATATCAGATGCTGATAAAGATCTTGTGCAGCATTTGAAAAAAAGATTTAAAGAAAACAAAAAGGTATATTTTAAAGAATTGGATATTACGAAACGTCCATCTAAAACGTTAATTTCTTATTTTTCATCTATCTATGCAATTAATGTCTTAGAGCATATAAAAGATGATGAGAAAGCGTTGCGAAATATGCACTCACTGTTAAAAGATAATGGCAATTTATTGCTTTTGGTTCCAGCTAAAAAAGCAGCATACACGAAATTAGATAAAGAATTAGGTCATTATAGAAGGTATGAAAAAAATGAATTAATAGAGAAATTAAAAAATACAGGTTTTAAAATAGAAAAGATATATTTTTTTAATATAGTGGGTTTAATCAGCTGGACGATACGGGATAAAGTAAAACGTAAAAAAAGCATTCACCTAAAACCCTATCACATAAGGATCTTTGATAGCATCGTTCCTTTTTTGCGATTTTTAGAATCATTTATTAAAGTTCCTGTTGGAATATCACTTATTGTAATTGCAAAGAAAATGAAATAATGACACATGCAGTTATAAAATTATCATTTTCACTATGGATAATTATAATCTTGGCTTTTTATATTAAGCATTTATTATGCAAAGGTGGAATTTGTTTTTGATATGTTTTTTATTGCACTAGCTATTGGTATTTACTCATATCTAATCTTTTTTTTAGGAATCTTCAAATTACTTTATATTGATGCAATTTTTATTACTACAATTCTTTATTTATTTTCATTAATTCTCCTTGCCTATAAAAAAGGTGTAACATTTACCGGATTAAAAAAATATTTTATTAGATTCCCAAAAGAGAAAGTACTAAAAATTCTATTATGGATTTTGATAGCACAAATAATTGTTAATTTTATTGGTGCGCTTGGACCTGAAATAGGATTTGATAGTCTTTGGTATCATCTAACCTTGCCAAAAGTTTTTTTATCGGAACATGCAATTTTTCATATACCAGGCGGCCTTCTTTATTATTCTGATATGCCAAAACTTATGGAAATGCTTTATATTTCCACTTTAGCATTTGGTAATGAAATTACAGCAAAAGTTCTTCATTTTATACTAGGTATACTCTGCTGTATTGCACTGTATGCTTTGGCAAAACGATATTTTAACCCAAAAATTGCGTTAATTGCAGTTGTTATTTTTTATTCAAACTTAGTCGTTGGGTGGGTTTCTATAACTGCGTATAATGATTTGACCAGAACATTTTTCGAGATTTTAGCGCTCACTTTTTTTATAGAATGGTGGCAGAAACACACCATACTAGCTCTCATAAAATCTGCATTGATGGTAGGGTTAGCCATCGCGACTAAATTGTTAGCAGTAACATCGCTTTTCATTTTTGTGTTACTAATAGGTATAGGCATTTATAAGCATAAAAAGAATGTAAAAATATTATTATATTCTGAAGGTATTTTTATTTTTAGTGTTCTTTTAATTCCAATGCCTTGGCTCCTGTTTTCGTATATAAATACAAATAATCCAGTCTATCCAATATTTTCGAATCTCTTTCATGGAATTCATGCAAAAATATTTGATTTAAATCTTCTTAATCCACTGCAGTTTGTACACACGTTCTGGCATGTATTTACTCAAGCAAATGATCCGATATCTCCACTGTATCTTATTTTATTACCTTTGATTATATTGTTCTTTCCAAAGTTTTCTGCAGTACATAAAATTTTCTATATATACTCATTGATAGCATTTCTTTTTTGGTATGCAACGTCTCAAGTTGAAGGCCCGCGTTTATTGATTCCTTATCTTCCCGCATTTTCCATGCTTTGTGCCTTTGTCATTTATGAATTATTGAGTAATAAAAAAATATACAGCAAATACTTTTCTGTAACTGTGATTAGTGTTGTTATCTTCGTGTCTGTTATTTCGATCGTTTATCGTGGAATTGCGAACAGTAAATATATTCCAGTCTTAACAGGTCAACAAAGTAAACAGGAATTTTTAACAAACGAATTAAATTTTGACTTTGGTGACTTTTACGATACTGATAATTACTTTGCCAAAAATATTTCTCCTGACGATACTGTTCTCCTTTTCGGATTTCACAATCTTTATTATATTAATTTCTCTTATATTGATGCTTCTTGGGTTAAGAAAGGTGATGAGTACAATTATGTTGCTCTACAAAATACAACACTTCCCAAAAGATTTAAAGATTGGCAGTTAGTTTATACAAATAATAAAACGCTGGTAAAATTATATAAGCCATCTCTCAGCGTTCATTGCAATAAAAAATGTGTTTATTGATAAAAAAAGTTACTTGTTTGGTATTAAGATAGTAAAGTTGCGTGTCTCTTTCCTCAACTGATAATTATTTATAAAATAGTTCCTTAATAATGGTAATCGTTTATCTTCAAAATTTGCTTCTAATTCAATAGGTCCCTTGCGTTGCAGTATAATCATTTTTGGTTTGCTAATAGTTAGATCATTAATTACTTGATTCTGATTTGAAAGTTGGAATGTTTCTGGATAGAAGAAACTAAAATACGATGCGCTATTTCGTTCAGTTAACACAAAAAGGAGTGGACAATAAGGAAAACACATGATTTCATCAGTGGTTGTCGTATTTGCCTTTATATACTTCGTTACTTCCTCCAGTTCACGAGATTCAGCCTGTGTTATTTTTATTCCTTTGGATACTGGTACATTGGCCATATATGTGTCATATTGTTTTGATGTTTGAATGGTATTGGTCGTAAACAGCATAAACGGCAAAGTATATACAACCAATGCTATTGTCGTTAACCATTTCCTATTTTGTTGTTGCTTTTCTTGTATAAACGCAATACAGAGCATGAGGAAAAACGGGGAAACCATTAAGACAGTTGTATAGTCTCGTCCAGAAGAAGCGCTGGCTAAAAATAATCCTAATGTGTAAAGAGCAAGTGTCACTATATATTTTGCTTGAAGTGTTTTGTTTTTCCAAATTAGATTAATACAAATAAGTGGAACAATTATAAGTGCAAGATAATAATAGATGAGTGGGTCTTGAATTATGGTGAGTAATCTTTCCGATCTTGTTGGTGAGATAATTAAATATAATAAAAAAGAGAATAGGACAAAAAGAGAAAAGATAAGTACTCTTTTTTTAAAATTTACTTGTTTGAGAAAATGAAGAACTACTAAGAATAGTGGTATAAATACTGCAGTTGTAAATATAAATGGCAATCGGTGACTTTTTATGTCTTTTGAGAATGAAAATACATAATAGATAAATTCATCCAATGCATTATGATAGACTAAATAGAGACCATACAAAAGTAATGGCAGACTGAGACTCAAGAGATATACTATCACATTTTTTACCCATACATTTTGATGTCGGTAAATATAAAGACAAGTAATTATAACCGCTATGTTTGTAATACCATAGCTTTGTTTTATAAAAAACATGCACGCAGAAATAACTCCAATAATTACGTAATAATACAGGTGCTGTTTTTTTTGAGATTTTTTTAAGATGTAAAAACTAAGAAGAAACAAAAAAAGTCCTTCAATGTTGTAGAATGCGTAAGCAGCACTTACAAATTCGATACTCAGGAGAGAAAGTAAGAGCAAGTTAGTGTAAAGAGGTAATTGAGAGATTCTTGATACGAGTAATAAGATTCCCAATATAATTACAATATAAAAAATTCTTGCTAGAATAAGATAGTTTCCAAATAGTTGCATTAAGAGTGCCTGTATATAATAAGTACCGGGGGTTGTAGTGAGAAAAAAATCTCTATAGGGTAATTCACCATTGAGAATTCGAACGGCATTATGTGTCAAAAATCCCTCGTCTCTAAAATAGATATGTGTATTGAATACTTGCAATTGTAAAAAAAGAAATAAAAGACATGAAAAGATAAGAGGATGTTTTAAGCTGTTTAAGAAAGGTTGTCGTTTTAATTTCATTGAATCAGGATCAATTATATATTGTTTGGCTTAAAAAGAATATTCAGGATGTAAACATAAACTCAGCGAATTTTGATAGAATAAACGTGTATGTCACGAGTATTTAAAGTCTTCATATTAGTAATACTTTTTCTCATGCCTTTTGGAGAGCTGCTAAGGTTTGATTTAGGTAATGATTTAGTCATTAAACCTCTTGATGTTATTATTGGATTGCTATTTATTAGTTGGTTATTCTTTTCATTGATAAATAAAAATTTTCATTGGTACGCTAAATTATTTTCTATCTTCAATTTCGTTGGACTGATTTCATTGTTACTCAATAGTGTGTGGCTAAATTCTCAAGACTTGTTTGTTTCTTTTCTCTATCTCTTCCGCTGGACTGCTTATGCTTCTCTTGTGGTAATTGTTCTTGAGATGGATGATACGTTTAAAAGAGTAATAAGAAATTTTCTTGTCATTGATGGAGTTTTACTCGTCCTTCTGGGATACTTACAGTATTTTATCTATCAGGATCTTCACAATTTGTACTATCTTGGTTGGGATATACACATGTATCGCATGTTTTCTACTTTTCTTGATCCGAATTTTGCGGGAGCTTTTTTTGCGCTTTATGCTTTTTTTATTGCTGGTTTACTCGTATTGAAGAGTAAGAAATCCGACTTTAGGATACGTATTATCTTGGGTATCATTTTAGGAATTACTATTATTGCTGTTTTTTTGACATTTTCTCGAAGCGCTTTGATTATGCTTATTATTGGCTTTGTCGTTTTTCTTACGTTGATACACAGAAAAAAATTGGTTGTGATTTTACTAGCAGCAATAATATTATTTATGATTATCATATCACCGAACTTTCATGTCGAAAATATGAACCCGTTTCGAATTAATTCTTCTCTCGCAAGACTTGATAATTATTCTACGGCTTTCAAGATTTACCAGGATAATCCAATCTTAGGTGTTGGTTTTAACAGTTATCGTTATGCGAAAGACAAGTATGGGATCCAATCAGATTGGACGAAGGCTCCTTCTCATGCTGATTCAGGTGTTGATAACAGCTTTCTTTTTGTCCTTGCAACCACAGGGATTGTTGGCTTTGGTGCATATCTCTTTTTATGGGGTCATATATTAAAACGTGCTTTTAACAGGTATAGAAAAGAAAAAAATATCTATGCTATTATTGTTATTTCATCTACCGCTGGGATATTTGTTAATGCGTTTTTTATCAACAGCTTGTTTTTTCCGGCAATACTTTTGTGGATGTGGGTTATGTTTGGTCTTATGGAGAAGAATAAATAAGTTATTCAGTGGTTATTTTTAGCTCTTTTTCAGATTTATTCCCTGCAGCATCAATAGCTACTACTTTAATAGTATTTTCTCCATCTTTAAGATTATATAAATAAGAATATGATCCAGAATCTGTTACAATTGCCCGAAAGTCATTCACTGTTACTTTGATATCTGCGTCAGTTGAACCAGTAACTTTTATCGGACTTTCTTCTTTTTTGAATTTTTGTCCATCTTGTGGAGTGTCGATACTTAAAGATGGCACGTCTTTAAGAAGTGATATTATAATCTCTTTTGAATATTCACTTTTTTTGTTGTCTTGGGTAGCAACACTTGCTTTAAAGGTATTTTTGCCTTTTTCGAGATGGACACTGGTAAACGTAAACCTATTGTCATCTTGTACTTTTGTTTTTTGAACAAGACTAGCATTTCTGTATAGACTGACTGTTTGATTGGGAACAGCATAGCCTGTGATATTGATCAGATCGCTGTTGGTGGCTTCCTTAATAGGATCCAAGGTAGGTGGAGCGATATAGGTGGGTTGTTGCTGCGTGAGAGCTGTCGTATCGTCTGTATCGGTAAATTGTCCCATAAATAAACTAAATCCCACCAAAATATGTGTACCAAAAACAATGAGAAAAACTATAACCGCTACAATTCCAAGAAATGCAAAGAGAACGTTTTGGAAGGCTTTTTTTTTCAAATGACTTTTCAAACGAGATTTTTCCATAATTATTGCTATTTTACCAAATAGTCAGAACTTTACCAAACCATTTGCATGTGTTATTATTTTGCTGAACATATGTATTTCATAACGAAGCCAACGGCTGTAATTATTTTCCTTTTTTTTTGCATTTTTAGTTTTTCTCCTATCGTATATAGTGAATCAGCACAGGATTTAGAAAATAAAATTAAAGAATATCAAGGTAAAATAACTGAGCTGCAAGGACAAACAAAGACCCTTTCATCACAAATTGGGGTTATGGATAACCAGATAAAGTTGACAGAAATTCGTATTATTGCTACACAACAAGAAGTAAATACATTAAATAAAGATATTGGTATAGCCTCAAAAAAAATTGATAATCTTGAAGGATCTTTGGATAAAGTGTCTGAAGTGCTTTTTAAGAGAATTGTTACTTCATATCAATTAGGTAATGCGCAGTCTTTGCAGATCCTTACAACTTCACAAGGTGTTTCTGACTATATAAGACGTATGAATTACATAAAATTAGTCAGGGAACATGACCAGCGATTACTTGTCGAAACACAACAAGCAAAAAGCGATTATCAAAATCAAAAGAATATCTTTGTGGTAAAAAAACAACGTGTTGAAGCACTCAATAACCAACTTGCATCATACACTACACAGCTTGATGCGCAGAAAAAAGAAAAGCTAGCGCTTCTCTCAACAACAAAGAATTCAGAAAGTGAATATCAACAGCGGTTGGCAGATGCAACGCGTGAGTTACGTTCGATTCAGAAAGCTGCGAAAGTGCTGGTCTCAACAGAACCACGGAAGGTTGGCCGTGGAGAACAAATAGGGGTAATGGGTAATACTGGTTATTCATTTGGCGCGCATTTGCATTTTGGTATTTATAGCGTCTCTTCACTAGATCAGTATAGTTACTATTCTGGTTGGGAGAATCCATTGAATTATCTTGAACCGCGAACTGTTAGCTGGAACAGCGGTTGTAGTGGGGATCCAAGTGGAAGTGCGACAAGCGGGTCAGGTTCTTTCTCGTGGCCTATGTCTACTGCTGGTCTTTTTGTCTCTCAAGCTGCCGGAATTACATGTTACAGCAATGTATACTACAAAGGAAATCCACATCCTGCGCTTGATATGCACAATAATGGTGACGCAACTGTCAGGGCAGTCGAAGAAGGACAAGCATATTTTTGTAGAAACTGTACGGGGGACGGAGGAAACGGTGTTTTCTTGTTTCACCCCAGCGGAAAAATGTCTCTCTATTGGCATCTCCAATAAATCTGAGCCGATGGTGGGAATCGAACCCACGACCCATGCTTTACGAAAGCATTGCTCTACCACTAAGCCACATCGGCGTATTTGCTCTCTGTGTATTTTAATGAATTTTATTCTACATGGCAAATGTATAGAAATAGTGTATTATTTAATGATGAGTTTAAATTTTATACAAAAAAAAGATGTTAGTTTACAGTTTCAATCAGAGGAAGACGTGAGCAGTTTTCGTATAGAAGGTATAAATCATGAGTTAATTTAAAAATTGTGAATGTGGGAGGTGAAAAAGGTTTTTAAGGCTGAGGCAGAAATTCGATGAAAAACTCTGGGATCTTAGCACTTTTTTATTCCAAGTGCTAATCTGAGGCTAATATGGTAATAGTACGAAATATACTCAAACAGATAGTTATTACTATATTCAGATGTATTATGAAAGAGTACTTGAGTCCAATTATTGTACACTATTTTGATAATAATTTCAACCACAAATATATGATTTGTAATATATTAGACACTATTCATGAACAAAATAATACATCAACTGATTTAATGTACTGGTTTTCGTCTGCGAATGTTGGCAATTTTGAGCTCAAGTATTGCTCTGCCGAGTGCTCCTTGGAGGTCAGCATATTCTTGGTCAGTTAATTGTCCTTCTTTCTTCTTCAGTAATTCTTCAGCTCTTTTCTGTGCAGCAAGTGCTTTTTCTACATCCACATCTTCTGCATGAATTGCGTAGTCTGCAAGTATTGTGACTTTATTATTACTTACCTCCAAAAAACCGCCAGTTATTGCTAGGTGCTGGTCGCGGTTGCCTATTTTTAGTATTAATTCACCAGGGGTCACTTTGGTAAATAAGTTGACATGATGGGGGAGAATAGCAATTTTTCCGTCTGCTGTAGTGACGGTAATTTGATCGACATCACCTTGATAGGTTATTTTTTCGGGGGTAACAATTTCAAGTTGCATAGTCTGTTTCCGTCCACCCCGGGGGAGTCATGGCTTCCACTTCGTTTCAGCGGTTCGACTGAGCTCACCGCCGAAGTCCTGCCACCCCCCCGGGGTGTCAAGTAGTGGATATTATTTCGATTTTTTAGCCTTTTCGACTACTTCTTCAATTCCTCCAACCATGTAGAAAGCTTGTTCTGGGAGATTGTCGTGTTTGCCTTGCAGAATTTCTTTAAATCCTTTGACAGTGTCTTCAATCTTTACGTATTTTCCAGGGGAACCAGTAAATATCTCGGCTACGAACATTGGTTGGCTGAGGAATCTTTGGATCTTTCGTGCGCGCGCGACTGTTTGTTTATCTTCATCTGATAATTCATCAATACCTAAAATTGCGATAATATCCTGCAAATCTTTGTATTTCTGCAAAACTTTCTGAACTCCCCGTGCGACTTCGTAGTGATCTGCGGATACAATATTTGGATCAAGCATGCGTGAAGTCGAAGTAAGCGGGTCGACAGCGGGATAGAGGCCTTGTTCAGCAATTGAACGCTCAAGTGCTATCGTACCATCCATATGTGCAAATGTAGTTGCTGGAGCTGGATCTGTATAATCGTCTGCTGGGACGTACACTGCTTGTACTGACGTGATAGATCCCTTTTTGGTACTTGTGATGCGCTCTTGCAATGCTCCTATTTCTGTCGCGAGTGTGGGCTGATATCCTACCGCACTTGGCATGCGTCCGAGAAGTGCTGATACTTCGGAACCTGCTTGTGCAAAACGGAATATGTTATCGATAAAGAGGAGGACATCTTCACCTTTTTGATCACGGAAGTATTCTGCCATTGTAAGGGCTGTCAAGGCAACACGGAGACGATTCCCTGGGGGTTCGTTCATTTGTCCGTACACAAGAGCTGTTTTATCAATAACACCTGAGTCTTTCATCTCGATCCATAAGTCGGTTCCTTCACGGGTACGTTCTCCCACACCGGCAAAGACTGAATGACCACTATGTTCAATGGCGATATTGCGGATCAGTTCCTGGTTGATGACTGTTTTACCGACACCTGCACCTCCAAATATTCCCATTTTTCCGCCTCTGGTAAAAGGCGCTATGAGATCAATGACTTTAATACCTGTTTCAAGTACTTCAGGCCTGGTTTCTTGTTCAATAAGTGGGGGTGGGCTTTTATGAATGACATCTGTCGGAACGTTTTTGGTATCAAATTTTTCACCATCAATTGTTTGTCCTAGGACGTTAAAGATTCTGCCGAGGGTTTTATTGCCAATTGGAACACGGATAGGCGAGTTCGTCCGTTTTACTTTGGTTCCACGTGATAGGCCATCAGTTAATCCAAAGGCGAGCGTCTTGACTTCGTGATCACCGATTTGAAATTGTGTTTCAAGAACCAACTCGTCCTTATTAGGAACTGTTACGGTAAGTGCTTCATAGATTCCAGGCACTTCGTCTTCAAAATACACGTCCACAACAGGACCTTGTACTCTAATGACGATACCTTCTTTATTTAGTGTTTTGTTATTTGTTTCTGACATTGTTTGTTTAATAGTTTAGTTTTTCCTTAATAATGTACTCTACTGATCTTTCCTGACGCGGGTCCTGTCGGGCGTTTCCCCCATCCGGCGTCCTCGTTCCTGCGGGCGCTCGATGGGGGTCCCCCCACGCCCGCCACCCGCTGAGCATTTTAAATAAATCGCTCTGTTATAAGAAATAGTTTATATAATTTTTTAATTTGCAACAACACTAGTTCCCGTAATATCCAAAATTTCACTTGTAATCTTTGCTTGACGGGTTTTATTATACTCTAGTTTTAGATCTTCTATCATCTCTTTTGCGTTATTTGTGGCGTTTTGCATAGAGAGCATTCTTGCTGATTGTTCTGATAAATAACTTTCTAGTATTTCTTGATAGACAGCCATTTCTATATACCTTTGTAACAGATCAGGAAGAATTGTTTCCGCGTCAGGCTCAAAAAGTTGAAAAGTATCATTTAAGCTTTTGGATTTTTCTACTTCCTGAGCACGGATTGGTAAAAGATTTGTTGATTCGGGTTTTTGTACAAAGACATTGACAAAATGAGTTGCGATGATCTCGACCTTATCAATTTTTCCACTCAGAAATTGTTCATTGATGACGTTTATTATTGGATAGACAACATCAAATTTGGGAAGTGTATTGCCAAAAGGAAATGACGCGACTATATTTTTGCTCATGTGAGCGACTGGACTTTCGATTTTTTTACCGATGGTGAGAAAACAATCGTTGGAGCGGGATCTTCTCATTAATTCGCGGGCCAAGTTGGTGACTAATCCTCCACATAATCCTTTATCCGGGGATATGACAATAAAAAGTGTTTTGTCAGAAGAGCTCCCGGCTTTCATATATGCTGGGAGTGCCGATTTTTCAACTCGTTTTGTGAGATTATGTGTCACTTCCAAAAGTTTATCGACATATGGACGGGATGAGAGCGCTGCGTCTTGGGCTTTTTTCAATTTCGAAGCGGCAATCATTTGCATTGCTTTTGTCGTCTTTGAGACATTTTGGGCTGTACGTATTCGTCTGGTTAACTGTAATATATTGGCCATAGGTTGTTATTGGAATTTCTTTTTAAATTCGTTTACTGCTTTTTCGATTTGTTTCAGTACGTCTGGTGATACTTTTTCACCATTTGCAAGCGTATCTAAGAGTTTGGCGTGGTGTTTTTTGACATATACTTGAAATTCTTTTTCAAAACGGGTAATGTCCTCTGTCGGAATATCATCTACCATGCCATTCGTAACAACTGCAATGCTGAGTACTTCTAATGGTTCGGGAAAAGGATTATATTGTGGCTGTTTCAGAATCTCATTTATTCTTTTCCCACGTTCTAATTGTGCTTGTGTTGCTGGATCGAGTTCGCTACCGAATTGCGCAAAGGCTGCAAGTTCTCTAAATTGGGACATTTCTAGTTTCATTTTACCGGCTACCGATTTCATGGCACCTGTCTGTGCTGCTCCTCCGACACGGGATACAGAAGTTCCTGTATTGATTGCTGGGCGTATGCCGGCATTAAAAAGATCACCGACTAAGAAAATTTGTCCATCGGTAATTGAGATTACGTTGGTCGGGATGTAGGCCGAGATATCACCAGCTTGGGTTTCTATGATCGGAAGTGCAGTGATTGAGCCGCCGCCATTTTTTTCGTTTAATCGTACTGCTCGTTCAAGAAGACGGCTGTGGAGATAGAAAATATCACCTGGATACGCTTCCCGTCCTGCTGGTCTTCTCAAAACTAGTGCTAACTGGCGGTATGCCCATGCGTGTTTGGTTAAATCGTCATAAACAATCAGAACTTCTTCTCCTTTTTCTAAGAAATATTCAGCAATTGCTGATCCGGCGTAGGGTGCGAGATATTGTAGGGATGCTGGATCGGAAGCACCGGCCGCAACAACGACGGTATATTCCATAGCGTTTTCTTGTTTGAGCTTGTCAACGACTTGGGCGACTGAGCTTTGTTTTTGTCCGATTGCCACATAGATACATATGACGGGTTTATGATTTTTCATTTTGTTTTTCTGATTAATAATAGTATCTATCGCGATTGCGGTTTTGCCCAAACCCCGATCGCCAATAATGAGCTGCCTTTGACCTCGACCGATAGGGAACATCGCGTCGATTGATTTGATGCCTGTTTTAAGTGGTGTTCCAACTGATTGACGTTCAACCACGCCTGGCGCAATTTTCTCAAGTGGCATGTCGCGGCCCTTTTTTGCAGGGGCGCGTCCATCAAGTGGAGCTCCCAATGGATTTACAACTCGACCCAAAAGTTCTTCGCTGGCATGAACGGTTAATTGTTTGCCTGTGGTTTTGACTGTTTGGCCTTCTGTGATATTTGATCCACTGCTGAGAAGAATAATAGAAGCGCTGTCTTCACCAAGATTAAGGATGAATCCCTGGCTGTTATCTTCGAAGCTGATCATTTCTCCCATGAAAGCTTTGGTCAGACCTGATGCAGTAATAACACCATCAGTATTTTTTTCGACCTTTCCTACATTTTGCGTTCGAGGGTCCTCTGTAAAGGTAGTCAGACGTTTTTCTAAATTTTCAATGAGTGTTTTATTATCTATCATTCGTGCTTAAGAATCTTATTATATCATGAAATGTTCGATTGAGATTGATTTCATATTCTTGATCTTTATCGACAATTTTTACACCACTGATCATGGATGAGTCAACTGTTGGTATAAGCTTTTTTCCTGGGAAAAGTGTTTGTATCTTTTCCAATTCTTTATCAGAAAGTGCAACAACTGACGTGATCAGTACTTCATGCTTGGCTTCTTCTTGTTTTAATAGCCGTATATATTCTTTTAATGAATGTCGATCTAAATTATTTGCAATAGTTTCGACTTTCTCTTGGTCTAATTGGTTACCGTTATAACTTTGTTTCGCTAACTGTTGTAAATGATTTTTCATTGTTTCATTGTTTCATTGTTTCATTGTTCGTTTTAACAATGTAACAATAGAGCAATTGAACAATGGTTTTAATTTGGTCTCTTTTGTAATTCTTTGACTGCTCTATCGATGATTTCGCTTTGTTCTTTTTCGGTAAAGACGTTTCCGAGTGATTTTTTAAGCAATTGCAGTGAGAGTTGTGTTACATATTTATTTAATTGATTTTGAGCTTGAATTGTTTCTTGTTCGATTTGTACTTTTGCGTCTTTGAGCATTTTTTCTGTTTGTTCTTTGGTTTTTTCTTCAGCCTGTTTTATCATCTCAGTCGATTGTTCTTTTGCGTCATTTATTATTTGACTTGCGGCTACTTGGGCTTTTTTAAGTATTTCTTTTTCTGCAGCTTGTGCTTTTTCTAATGCTTTGGTACTTTCTTCGGCTTTTACAACGCTCTCTTTAACCAAATCTTCCCGCTTTTTGAGCACACGAAAGAGAGGTTTGTACAAAAACCGTTTTAAGATATAGAGAATGACAAGAAAGTTGACAATTTGAGCAGCAACCAAATACCAATCTAAACCAAATGTTTTAAAAATTTCCATAAAACTAAAAGTTAAAATTCAAAATGCAAAAGTCAAAAATACAACTCAAAAGTAAAAAGTTACCTTACTTTTGAATTTTTACTTGTATTTTTGAGTTTTGACTTTTACCTTTTGACTTTTAATACATCAAAGGAACGCAAAGACTAATGAGTAGATAGCAATAGCTTCAGCAAAACCCATGGCTACGATCATGATTGGAATTATTCTTCCTGATGCGTCAGGATTTCGACCGATTGCTTCAAGAGCTTTCGCGCCAATTAATCCCACACCTATACCAGGTCCGATACCTCCGACTGCTGCAATTATACCTCCTGTAACTGTAATTTCCATAAATAAATCACCCCCAATTTAATAATTTCTAACTCATGCATGACTCTCATTGCCATGTGGCGTTGTGAAAATTGCCATGAATGCCATTGTTAATAGTGCAAAAATAGTTGCTTGGATTGCGCCAACGAAAAATTCATACATAATAATAGGAATTGGCAAAAAGAATGCGAAAGCTGCCGAGAGAGTTGCTAGTATAACTTCTCCCACGAATATATTACCAAAAAGTCGGAAAGAAAACGAGATGACTTTTGTGAGTTCTGAAATAAGTTCCAGTATGCCTGTATAAAGCGCCATCAGGTTAAATGAAACGAATCTTCCTATATAGGATTTGAGTCCCAGGGTTTGTATACTCATCACATGTGTTGCGGTTAATGAGACAAGTGCAAGTGCTAATGTTGTATTCAAGTCAGTTGAAGCGCTTCTGATGAGAGGAATAAATTCTTGGCCATGTTCTCCGTGGTGATAGACGCCTAGTGCTGTAATCACAGGTAATAACCCACTCCAGTTAGAAATAAGAATAAAGAGAAAAAAGGTCATGACGTAAGGGAAGATTTTTATAGTCTGTTTGCCGGCTACTGTTTCTGTAAGATTGTAAAATCCGTCAACAACCATTTCAACAACACTTTGAAACTTTGTCGGGATAACAGCTGCATGTTTGCTGATATACCATGCAAGAGCGATAAGTATCGCGTCTACCAAAAGGGTATCAATGAGGGTATTGGTTATGGCTACTGGGCCTATATGAGCAATTGGTTCTGCAGCAAGTGAAATCATACAAACAAAAAACACCTGAATTTCAGGCAACTATATTTTAGTTTTTATTGGCTGGTAAGTCAAGCAGTATTGAGTCAATGGGTGAGATTACATCAACTATAAGTGTTGGCTTGTCATTTTTAGTATCGAGCTTGCCGTCAAGGATAACTACTGTGTCTTTAATAAGTAAATGTTTGTACATTTCAAATATTTTCGGGAATACAACACATTCGACAACTGTGCCTGTTTCATCAGCGATTCCCAGAAAAGCCATTTCACTGCCTGTCTTTTTGGTAAAAATTCTTTTGACATTATCGACAATGCCACCAATTTTTATTCTGGTTCCTTCTCTTTCTTCTTCAAGTAGGCTAAAATCAGAGGTTCCATATGATTTTAGATACGAAAGTGTTTCCAAATGAGGATGGGACGTAAGGTAAATACCGAGGAATTCTTTTTCAAAGTTCAATTTCTCTTTATCATTAAAGTCATCTATTGCGGTGAGGGAAAAATCTATATTGGGGGTAGCCGTGTCAGTAATGTCGTCCGAATCGAATAGTGATTTTTGACCATCCGCTTTTTGCTTTTTGATCTGATTAATTTTACTGACTATTTCAGGATACGCGACAAGGAGTGATGCCCGGTTACCAAAAGCGTCCATCGCTCCGGCTTTTATAAGACTTTCGATTGTTTTTTTATTAATTGTTGAAAGACTCACACGAATGCAGAAGTCCTCCAAACTCTGAAACGGCCTGCTCACTCTCGCTTCAAGAATATTAATAATGGCTGCTCCTCCGACATTTTTTATGGCTGAAAGCCCAAAACGGATTTTTGTACGTGATTCTATACTAAATTCACTGAGTGATTTATTGATATCAGGAAGGAGAACCGGTATGTTGATGCGTTTGCATTCAAGTACAGCTTGCGCGACTTTTTCGTTTTTGACAGGACCGGACGCACCTCTTGACTCAGCTGTAAGAAGTGCTGTCATAAATTCTACTGGATAATTTGCTTTAAGATATGCTGTGCGGAAGGCAATAATTGCATAACACGCAGCATGTGCCTTATTAAATCCGTATCCTGCAAATGGTGCTATCAATTCAAAAAATTCTTCAGCTTTTCGTGCACTGAGTCCGTTCTCTAGACAACCTTTGATAAACAATTCTTTCTGTTTTTTCATATCAGCAGGAATTTTTTTACCCATAGCTTTTCGGAATTTATCAACTTCTAGCCAAGAATAACCAGCTAGCTCGATGACTGAAAGTAGTACATCATCTTGGTAGGTCAAGACACCATAGGACTGCTTCAATATATCTTTCAAACGGGGATCCGGGTACGTAATGAGTGCTGGATTATGTTTTCTCCGTATAAATTCGGGAATAATTGCCATTGGTCCTGGCCGGTAGAGTGCTACCATGGCTTGGAGATCAAAGATAGTGGTGGGTTTGAGTTCCTTTACATACCGCCGCATACCTGCCGACTCAAGTTGAAAAATACCGGTTGTTTCACCTTCTGAAAGTAATGCATAGGTTTTTTTATCAGAGAGATCAACTTTGGTCAAATCGATTTCTATTCCTTGGTTTTGTTTGATGAATTTCAAGCTTTCCTCGATACTCGTCAAATTACGAAGTCCAAGAAAATCCATTTTCAGAAGTCCGACACCATCTTCACCGACTGTGTACATATCGTATTGTGTGACGACTTTTTCTCCATTTGTTTCTTTTTGAAGCGGGACATATTCTGTTAAAGGCTTATCGGCTATGACAACTCCTGCAGCATGGACTGACGCATGCCGGGCAACACCTTCAAGTTTTTTGGCAAGATCGAGAAGTTTTTTTGTTTCGGGCTCTGTGTTATATGCTCTTTTTAAATCCGGACTTTGTGCAAGCGCGTTATCAATAGTCATAGAGTGACCTTGCCATCCTGGTGGTATCATCTTGGAGATCCGGTCAGGACCTGCATAAGGCATACCCAATGCACGACCCACATCTCTCACTGAACCCCTAGCCTCCATAGTTCCAAAAGTAATAATTTGTGCTACTTTTTCTTTTCCATAACGATTTGTAACATATGCAATGACCTCATCACGCCTGGTGTCCGCAAAATCAAGATCAATATCAGGAGCTGATGGGCGAAGTGGGTTAAGAAATCGCTCAAACGGGAGATTAAAGAAAAATGGATCAGCATCAGTAATACGAAGCGCGTATGACACGACCGATCCAGCAGCTGATCCACGGCCAGGCCCAACAGCGATACCATTATCTTTTGCCCAGTTCACAAAATCGGACACGACAAGGAAGTATGTTTCATATTTTTTCTTGGTAATAATTGATAGTTCGTAATCAACCCGCTCTTGAATTTCGGGAGTAACCTTTTCATAGCGTTCGCCAAGACCTTCATAGACGAGTTGGGTGAGATAATCAGCAGTCGTTAAATCTTCAGGGACTTCAAAAATAGGCATAATCCATTTGCCGAGTTTTATTTCGACATTGCAACGTTCACCAATTTTTATAGAGTTCTCAACTGCCTCAGGGATATCAATAAATAATTTTTCCATCTCGTCTGGTGATTTAATATAAAAATCTGGAGATGAGATCATTGAAAGTTTTCTGTTTTTATCCAGTAACGTGGATTGTGTTTGAATACACAATAGTGCTTCCTGTGCTTCAGCGTCGTCTTTTCTAGTGTAATGATTATCGTTTGTAGCCACGAGTGGCAACCCCAGTTTTTTAGAGAGTTTTATCAACTGTTGATTTACTCCATCTTGCGGTGGGACATTGAGGTGTTTTTGAATTTCGAGATAAAAATTGCCTGGACCAAATATCTCAGAAAGTTTAATCGCTCTTTTTTCAGCAGTTGCCTCATCATTTCTTCTCATGAGCGGTTCAGAGACATATCCATTGACACACGCGCTGAGGCAGATCAGTCCTTCGTGATATTTCTCAAGAAGCGCTAGATCGGTACGAGGTTTATAATAGTATCCTTCAAGATTGGCAATCGTGACTATCTTCATCAGATTTTTGTACCCTATTTCATTCTCAGCAAGCAGAATCAAATGATTGTAGTCTTTATCTTGCCCAGCTTCTTTATCTGTTAGTGCTCGCTTAGTAATATAAATTTCACAACCGATGATTGGTTTGATACCAGCTTCTTTACAGGCTTTATAGAATTTGATAGTGCCATACATGTTGCCATGATCGGTAATCGCAAGCGCTTCCATACCCAGTTCTTTGACATACTCAACCATATCTTTCGTTTTTTGCAGTCCGTCGAGAAGTGAGTATTCAGAATGATTGTGGAGGTGTACAAATTTGGCCATGAGATATGTCTATTATAGTTTATTACTTGAAAAGCTCAAAATGGAAAAGAGTTTACGCTTTTAATTTTTTTTGGAGACTATCTTTTATTATTGAAGTGTCAACTTTTTTACCAAGTTTTTTCATGACTTGTCCTAACAAAAACATAAGCGATGCCTCTTTGCCGTTTTTATAATCAGTGACTGCTTTTGGCTGTTCTTTTATGACGTCCTCGATTAGTTTGGTCAACTCTTTTTCGTCGATCGTCGCTATTTGTTTGGAGCTAGCGATTTGGGATATAAGGGAGGTTGGGGTGATTTGGGAGATGTTGATTTTTTTATTAATAATAAAGTTCGCAATTGTCTTAGGATCAATGTTTCCTTGATTCCTGATTCCTGATTCCTGATTCTTTTTTACAGCCTCTTCAAAAAAATCAGCAAGAGATTTTTCTCTGGTGAGTATCTCTGCATCGTATGAATTGAGGCTAAAATCTTGCTCAAATCTTGCAGCTTTTTTATCCGCTAATTCTGGCACTGATTCAAGAAGAGTGCTGATTTGTTTTTTTGTGGTGATAATTGGAGGAATATCCGGTTCTGGGAAATAGCGGTAATCATGTGCGTCTTCTTTTGATCTTTGCGAAAACGTTTTTTGTCTATTCTCATCCCATCCGCGGGTTTCTTGTGCAGGTAGTTTGCTACTTTCAAGAATTTCTTCCTGTCGTTTTATTTCAAAGTTCACTGCTTTTTCAACAAATTTAAAAGAGTTGATATTTTTTACTTCGACTTTATATTTTGGTAATTTTTCTAGCGAAATTTTTCCATCAGTTGCTGGATTAAAATTGGAAAGTTTACTCAGCGAAATATTTGGCTCAAGTCGCATTTCACCTTTATCCATATCGGCATTTGAAACATCAAGATAGCGGACAATCTGCTGCAGTTTTTGTAAATATTCTTTCACTTCTAAAGCATCATGAAAATGCGGCTCTGTTACAATTTCTACTAAGGGAACACCACTGCGGTTAAAATCTATAAGACTTACTTTTCCGCCATGTAGCTCTTGATGTGAAAGTTTTCCTGTGTCCTCTTCCATATGAACACGGGTAATGCCGATTCGTTTTCCATTTGATAACTCAATATAACCGTCATAACCAAATGGCAAATCATACTGGCTTATCTGATACCCTTTGGCGAGATCAGGATAGAAATAATTCTTACGATCAAATTTTGAGAATTCATTTATTTTACAATTTAAAGCGAGGGAAATTTTTATACACCAGTCAATTGCAGTCTTATTAGGCACGGGAAGTGCACCGGGAAGCCCCAAACAGACAGGACAAGTGTGAGAATTTGGTTCTTTACCGAAATAATCAGCAGAACAGGAACAGAACATTTTAGAATTTGTTTTCAGTTCTACATGGACTTCAAGTCCGATGATTGGTGTGTATTTGGTCATAGATTTGGTTTTTTCTGGTACAACGGATTTTCCTGTTCATAGGTATGACCGACCTGATACAAAACATCCTCTGAAAAGTGCGGTCCAAAGATTTGCATTCCTACAGGTAGACCATCGACAAAACCGATCGGTATTGAAAGCCCTGGGACACCGACGAGATTGGCTGTTATGGTAAAAATATCCATTAAATACATTGCGAGGGGGTCATTAACTTTTGCCCCAAGTTTCCAAGGAGGTGTCGGCGATACGGGTGCAATAATGACATCGACATTTTCTAAAGCTTTATCAAAATCATTTTTTATCAGCGTCCGAACTTCCATTGCTTTTTTGTAATAGGCATCATAATAGCCTGAAGAAAGTGCGTATGTACCTAGCATAATTCTTCTTTTTGCCTCTTCTCCGAATTGCGACCGATCATGTCCAAAGCGTATTCCGTCATAACGAGCGAGATTAGATGATACCTCTGCAGGCATAATAATATAATAAGCTGGATTAGCATATTTCGTATGTGGAAGTGAGAGCGTTACAAGTTCTGCGCCTTGTTTTTCAAGAATTTTTAAAGCATTTTCTATTAATGTTTTGATTTCGGGATCAATTCCTTCAGAAAAATATTCTTTTGGAATACCGATTTTCATTCCTTGTACTCCTTTATACAAGTTTTTTGTGTAATTTTTTACAGGTACGGGAGGAGTAGTCGCATCATGCTCATCGTGGCCTGCCGTTATGTTAAGAACAAGTGCGTTGTCTTCAACTGTTTTTGTGAGATGACCCACAGTATCAAGTGAAGA
Organism: Patescibacteria group bacterium; assembly: GCA_041743715.1. GTDB lineage: Bacteria > Patescibacteriota > Microgenomatia > Levybacterales > UBA12049 > JACDET01. The sequence goes on from JBGTMH010000064.1 coordinate 33,466, forward strand.
AGCCATAGAGATTATTCCGTATCTACTTACCCGTCCATATGTTGGCTTGAGTCCCACGACATTACAAAAACTAGCAGGCAACCGCACGGAACCACCTGTGTCAGTGCCCATAGCAACGAGCGTCATATCAGCAGCAACAGATGCTCCCGATCCGCTACTCGATCCGCCCGGAACATAACCGGTATTCCAAGGATTTTTCGTCGGACCAAAATCGGAATTTTCGCCTGATCCACCGTGAGCCCACGCGTCAGAATTAAGTTTGCCGATAATTACTGCACCGGCAGCTTTTAATTTTTGTACGACAGTCCCATCATATGGCGGGATAAAGTTTTCCAGTACTTTTGATGCGGCTGTGGTTTTGATTCCTTGGGTTACGTATAGATCTTTCAGTGCAATAGGAATTCCGAGCAGTGGTAATTCTTCTCCTTTCGAGCGCTTTTTACCTGCTTCTTCTGCATGCTTCAGAGCCTCTTCTTCGGTGACAGTAATAAAAGCATGTATCTTTGGCTCGACTTGTTTGATCCGTTTCAAATATGCCTGTGTCAACTCAGTTGATGAGTATTTTTTATCTCGTAGATCTTGAAGTGTTTGTGCAATTGTTAATTGTTTAATATCCATGGCTAAAATTCCTGTACCTGTCTATTTGAGACTTCATTGACACCGGCAATTTCATCAATGAAAAAGTCAATGCCGTCTGATCTTAGTTTGATATAGCCTAAATTGCTAAATCTTATTTTGTCTGATTTTTTATAAGTTATTACCCCCAAATGAATAAGTAAAACATGAAATGCTCCCGAATGTGTCCCGACAAGAATTGTTTTGCCAGGGTTAGCAATAGCTGTTTCTCTTAAGAAAGTCAGTATTCTGCTAACAAATGCTTCATCATTTTCGACTGTTCCGTTAAATGTATGTTTGAGCCTCTCTTCATGACTTAATTCGTTAAGCAATGTAAGATGAGTAAAAAACACTTCAGATGGTTTGCCTTCCATTGTCCCGAAATGTCTTTCTCTTAAGAGCTTAGTTGTTTGAATAGCCAACTTATGTTCAAGTGCTATGATTTCAGCTGTTCGTTTTGCTCTCAGTAAATCTGATGAGAATGCAAGGTCGAATTTTATATTTTTAAATTTTTTGGCAACCTCTCTTGCTTGTTTTTCTCCTGTCTCGTTGAGTGGAATATCAATCTGTCCTTGCGTTAACTTCTTGAAATTCCAATCTGTCTCTCCGTGTCTAACAATATAAAATGTCGCTACAGTCGGCTTACTCATTATCTAAAATTGCATCAACTTCGAAAGAGCCTTCGTGTGTCTTTTTTGCATTTGAAAGTGCTTCGGTTTGTTTGAGTGATTCTCCGGCTTTATCTTCTCGAGTAATATTCTCCAAACCCGTGACATGAGAGGTTGGCTCTACATTTTTGGTGTCAAGCTCTTGTAGTTTTTCGATGTAGGTGAGGGTTTCGGATAATTGTTTTTCGAATTGTTTTTCTTCTTCTTTTGTCAGTGGTAGATTGGCGAGTTGGGCAATACGCGGAACATTGATTTTCATGAAGCTATTATATGTGCTGTCAACAAAATACGCAACTGTTTTGTTCCTTATACAATACCTGTTTCTCCAGCAAAATCCATAGCTAATGCTTTTCCAAATGCTTTTTGTGATTTATTGAATTCGGGTTGTGCCAAAAGTAATCTTGTTTTGACGACAGTGGCCTCGGCAGTCATTTTGCCAGCATTTATCGCGCCTGCCTTTTTTGCCAAAGTACCTGGAAGATACAAATCCATATTGGTACTGCCTCCTACGAATGGTGAGGCAACAATTACTGGTTTGTTGAGCTGTTGTGTTATTTTTTTAATCGCAGGTATTAGATTATATTTTCCTTCCATTGCAGGTATGTTACCGGCACCCAGCGAGTGAAGAATTATCGCTTTTGTCGTATCTAATTCAGCCAAAGCCAATAAGATACTCGCTTCTAAACCTGGAATAGCTGATAAAACCACAACGCCCCCTGCAAAATCGTTTCGTAATTTAATTCCGATTCTTTTTTTTGTTCTCGCTACATCTGCTGCGTTACGAGTCGGCCACATTGGTTTTACTCCAAGCCCACCAGTTATATATAAAGATCGTACGCTTGGTGATTCAAATCCTTTAAAATCTGTTTCACTTCTTTTACGACTGTTTACTCCTCTATATGCTTCTTCCCCAAAAAATAACATGCATTCGCGTACTCCTTCAGCAGCCGCTTGATAGAGAACTAATAACGATCTTTCCACGTTTACTTTTGCATCACTTCCTGTATTGCCGTTTGAAACTTGTGAGCCTGTAAAAATGATTGGAACTTTCATTTTTGGTGCGAGTACCAAACCTGTGGCAGTTGCAGAATAAGCCATTGTATCGGTCCCATGGAATACTAAAATGCCATCACATTCATCTTGTGTTTTTTCAATAACTTCGACTATTTGTTTCCAATGTTCTTGATTAAGGTTGGCGCTATCCTCTTTGAAAATTTCCATTCTTTTTTCGAGGCTGATATGGACTTTATCCTTTAATACAGACAAATTGACTTCAGATAAAAGATCATGAATGGTTTTAATTGGCACAAGGACACCTTTCCCATTGGGTTCCATCAGAATTGTACCACCGCAAGAAATGACCGCGAATCTTAGCTTTCTCTTTTTTACCATATCGTGTAGTATATCACTTTTTATTTAGAGGTTCATGACATAGCTACTTTCTTTTCAACCTACTGCGTAATCCATTCCAAAATAGTGTTCTTTTTTTAACAATTCCATTTGCGTCAAATATTTTTACACTCGGTCTTAATTTGAAAAATAGACTATTCTTTTTTAATTCCATCTTGGTCCATTCGGCGTGTGTCATCGTAGGGTTGCCTTCTCTCGTTGTAGGATATTCACGATCATTAGCATCTCTCCCCGATAATTTTATTCTGGCAACATGTCTTCCTAGCCATGTGTATTCAGTAACTACTTCATTGTATGTTCTTGGGTCATGTGGATCACCAAAGTTATCTGTATCATCTCCCACGACAATGACGCGTCCTGTTAGAGAAAGCTCTCTTCTCTCGGCAATTCTCTTCTTCGATAAACGTTCTGCGCGATTTTTTGCGTGTTCATATTTTGTCGTCATAGAATCTTAGGGATGGATTATACATCAACTCCAAGCCTTTTCATAATTGCTGATTTGGCTTTTTCTTCCAATTCATCATCGAGTCCTTCTAAATGTATTTCCTTTCTATATTTCACTTCCAATGCTTTAGCGATGAGCCAGTCAGCTATTTGGGGATTCTTTGGAAGGAGGGGACCGTGGAGATAGCAGCCGATGGCGTTTTTATAAACAACTCCCTCAGTACCATCTTCTCCATTATTGCCATAGCCCTTTATGACTTTTGCAAAAGGTTTGGCATTATTACCAAGATATGTCCTCCCGCCATGATTTTCAAAACCCACTAAATACTTTAACCTGGGAGGTTGCATAGGTACGTGACCTAGGGAGAGAGTCTCGGCGACGAGGTTTCCTATTAACCGTTGGTGGTTTGGGCCGGGGTGTTTGGAAATAATATCAAAGATGCCTAATCCTTCGATTCTTTTTCCTTCTGCAGGTTCATAATAATTTCCCATCAGTTGCGGTGCTCCGCAGACGAAAAGGGCAGGAATATTTTTTTCGATAAGTTCATGAATAACTTTTTTCTTTTTTCGTAAATTCACCATCACAATTTCTTGCTCACGGTCTTGTGCTCCTCCTCCGAAGAGGAGGTCGATGGTTTGGAGTACTTGTACAGATGTATTTTGATCAATATTTACAACCTCAACTTCAATCCCCCGCCATTCGCAACGTTTTCTTAGAACAGTTATATTCCCCCGATCACCATATGTGCTCATAAGTTGAGGGTAGAGCCAACCGATACGGAGGTGAAAGGTGAGAGGTGAGAAGTGAGAATTTGAATTTTTATTATTCATCTATGTATATTTATTATATAATACTTTTGATGAATCCGCTTTTTACAATTGTTATTCCCACATACAATAGAGGTTATGTTCTTTGGAAAGCAATTCAAAGTGTACAGAAACAAATTTACCCCTATTGGGAACTACTTATTGTCGATGATGGTTCTACTGATGAATCTAAACGTGTGGTCGCAGAATTCCAGAAAGATCCAAGAATTCATTATTACATTCAAAAAAAGAGCGGAGGTAGCGTAGCACGTAATTATGGACTAGAGAAAGCAAAAGGGGATTTTGTTGTATATCTTGATAGCGATGATCAACTATATGAAAATTATTTAGCCATCGTATTGGATTATTTTACGAAATATCCCGATAAAGTTTTTGCAATTCCCAACTATAATAGAAAAATAGAATTATATGATGAGAAATATAAGTTGGTTGATTTTGGGAGGGTTTCTTCGGCTCAGAAAGTTACTATATCCTTAGTTGATTTTTATTATTGGAATATATTTACTACTAGTTCGGGAATTATCCATAAAAGGAATATTATTAAAAGTGTTCGCTGGGATAAGAATTTGAAAATATTTGAGGATTGGGATTTCATTATGCAACTTGGAAATAATTATCCAGAAGGGTTTTTGCACATTCCGTACGTCTTATTTGAATATGTGCAGAAATATGGTGGAGATTCTTTGTGTTCTCAGGTAAGTTATCTGGATTGGGCAGATGGATTTGAAGCAATTTATCAGAAACATAAAAATGATCTTTTAATGAAAGGGCAAACATGGTATCCAAAAAAGGTAGAGAAGTTTAAAAATTTGCAGAAACTCTTTGAAAAAGGTGAAGTTCCAGAGCCTCAGTATAAGGATTTTCCCGAATTTGCTACAAAGAAAAGTTAAAGAGTATTCTTATACTGGACAATTTTTTTCATTTTTTCTAAAGCAATTCGCCGTATATTTATTTTATCCATTGCTGAACTAGTTAGCTCAGCATGAGTTTTTGTAAAACCCTTTGGTATAAATATATTATCCCAACCAAATCCATTTTGACCTCTGGGAATCTGAGCAATTGTTCCTTCAATCTTTCCTTCACAAAATTGCAACAGCTGCCCATCATAAATTCCAAAGACAACAGTCGCAGTTGCTGATCGATCAGAGTTATCCAGTAGTCTGCAAAGCCCTTCATTTCCAATTTCTTCGAGGAACCATTTAATAAATGTCCCAGGCAACTTGCCTAGTGCATGAAAAACTAAAGATGTGTCTTCGACCAAAACAGATTGACCTAATATTTTATATGCTTCTTTCACTTTGTGTTCTACTACTTCGTTTACGTCTAGTGACTGAATTTCAGTTAGATCAAGTTTTTTATGTGTCATAGGCAGGTGAATATATCTTTGTGTCCATTGCACTTTGTTCAAATTGCCTGTGATAAAGACCAGCGGTTCTTGTAAATGAATCATAATATTTTCTTCCCCGTTAAAATTTTTCGTACCTCTAGCATGGCAGAATAGGTTGGGAGAATAAAGAAAGTTTCCTCTTTTTTTGTAAGATCTATTCCTGCATTTATTGCATCTTCAAGGTTTTCAAATGGTTGGAAATTCTTATAGTCTTCATATTTTATCCTAAGAGCCATATCATAGACTCTGTCGCCGGCTATCAAAATGTGGCTAAATTTTTCGATTTCTGGAAGATCGACATCCCAGATCCATGAGATATCACGGCCATCTGGGACCCGGTCGTTGAGGACAAGTAATAATGTTTTGGCTCCAAGTTCTTTTATGGTCGTATACGATTGGTTAAAACTTGTGGGATTTTTCGAGAGGAAAAGCTGGACATTTTTTTCATGATAATTAATTTTTTCTTGCCTACCAAATGCGGGAGTAAAGTTGTTAAAAGCATCCGTGATTTGTTTTTCCTTAAACCCAATAGCTTTTAATACAAGTACAGCAGCATGGGTGTTATATTGGTTGTATGTTCCAGGTAGGGGATAATAAGAAAAATTATCTTGTTCTGTTTTAGGACGTTCTAATCTACATTCATTACAGTGCCAATTGCCGAGGTGAGAAAAGGTAATGTGTTCAAAAATCAAGGATGCAGCGCATCGCGGACATGAGAGCGAATCTGGTGCCTGCTGTGAATTGGATTTTTTGTATTTCAAATCAGACAGTCCAAAATATAGAGCCTTTCGTTTCTCTCCTAAAAAAGCAATTTGTGGATCATCTGCATTAAGAATGATTTTGGTTTTTTCAGGTAACGTATCAATAGCTTCTTTCCATTTTGTAGTTACCGTATTTAATTCACCGTAGCGGTCGAGTTGATCACGGAAAAGATTAAGCAAGATGAGGTAATCTGGGGTGACTTGTTTTAAAATTAATGGAAGCACATTCTCATCGATTTCAAAAATAGCGAAATCTTGTGTGAGTTTGCCTGCGCTATCACAATGTTGAATGAGAGTAGAAGCAATGCCATTGAGAAGGTTGGCTCCAGATTCGTTTTGGAGGACTGTTCTCTGATTTTTTTCAAGGCCTGTTTTGATCAAAGCGGAGGTAGTTGTTTTACCATTTGTGCCTGCGACAATGATTACTTGGAGATGGGATTTTGAGATTATATCTTTGATGAAGTTTGGATTCCCTTTGAGGGCGATATGGCCGGGCCAGGTAGAACCATTACCACGGTTGAGTGTTTGGCTCATTTTAGATATGGTTTTACCGATGGCTATTAAAGGAAGATTTAACATTGTAAATATTGCCTGAGCTTGTCGAAGGCCGTTTGAGATTGCCCTTCGACTCCATAGCATTCCGCTCAGGGAAAAACTTCTAATTTTATTTTACCAGATGACAGGTTTTACATAGACCGTAGTATCTTTACCCTCTCCTCCATTGGTGGATGTGTGCTGAAGAGACCTGAGAGCCAGCCGGAGAATCCCTTACCTTTGAAGGGATTGACTATAAAGAGATGGGCTGTTGCGTTGGTTGCGGTTCTGAGGGGTTTGGGATCTGATGATATTTTTTCTAGCGCACGCGCCAGGCCTTCTGGATATCGGGTAAGTAATGCACCTGAGGCATCAGCCAAAAACTCTCTTTTTCTAGAGACAGCTAGTTGAATAAGACTTGCGACAATTGGTGCTAATACTGCCAGAATAATTGCGATGATGAAAAATATACCCTGAGCCCGGCTATTATCATTGCTTCTGTTAAGTCCTCCCCAAAACAGTTGCCTCATGAATAGATCGGTAATAAGTGCAATGAATCCGACGAGTACGGCTGTTATCGCGAGTAGCCTCGTATCATAATTTTTTACATGTGATAGCTCATGTGCCAGAACTCCCTCTAATTCAGTTTTATTCAGCCTTTCTAGTATTCCTGTTGTGACAGCTACGGCAGCGTGTTTGGGATCACGTCCTGTTGCAAACGCGTTTGGGGAAGGATCATCAATTATATAGACTTTTGGCATTGGCATCCCATCACCTATCGCTAGATTTTCAACAAGATGAAAAAGTGCAGGATGATCGTGTTTTTTTAATTCTTTCGCGCCTGAAGTAGCGAGTACCATTTTGTCTGAATAAAAATAACTTACCCAGCTATAAATAATCGATACGATAAATATGACTACACCCAGAGATGGTCCATAGTCAGTAGCCTGACCGATGACATAGGCAACAGTACCCGCAAAGACTATAAAAAGAAAAAGAATGAGATAACTTTTCCAAATATTGGCAGAAATAGCTGAATAGATGTTCATATGTAATTTTCCATTTTCCAGGTTCCATCCTCCATTAATTAAATTATTAAATTTTCAACAAAAAATTCTCCAATAAATGGAAAATGATAAATGGCAAATGGAAAATAATCCCTTTAGAATTCCACCTTCACTGGTTTCTTATCTGCTGCGTCTGCCGCGAAAAATTCTGCTTCTTTGAAGTGGAACATATTTGCAATTATCGAATTTGGAAAAATCTGTAACTTAGTATTGTAATCCAATACGTTGCTATTTAAGAACTGACGTGAATATGCGATCTTATTTTCTGTATCAGAAAGTTCTTCTTGCAAGCTCAAGAAATTTTGGCTTGCTTTCAGATCAGGATAATTTTCAGCAACAGCAAAAAGTGACTTCAAAGTATCAGTCAACATATTGTTGGCTTCAGCTTTTTCTTGCGTTGTTCCTGCATGCATAAGATCAGATCTTGCCTTAGTGACATTTTCTAATACTCCTTTTTCATGTTTGGCATATCCTTTTACTGTTTCAACAAGGTTTGGAATTAAATCAGTCCGCCTTTTTAACTGCACATCAATTTGCGAAAGCGCTTCAGAGATACGCATACGCGCGGTCACCAGACTGTTATATATAACCCAGATGTACACCAAAATAACTACACCGATTGCTAAAAGAATTAATGTTATATCCATAAGTATTCACCCCCTCTATATGGAAGGGTATCAAGAGTATCAAAGGTATCAAGTGTATCAAGAGCTTTTACTTTTGGTTTGGGCTCATGATTCTTGATACTCTTAACTCCTGAACCACTCTACAAGTTCATTATATGGCATTGCATTTAAAATGTCACTGGGTGTTGTCCAGCCTCTTCGAGCGACAGAGACACCATACTCCATCATATCCATTTGATCGACTGCATGACTGTCAGTATTTATAAAGAATTTGATCCCTTTCTTTTGAGCTTCTCGTACAAGGACATCGGGAAGGTCGAGCCGGAGGGGCCAGGAATTTATTTCTAAGGCTTTATTATTGGCTTTGCAGAAATCAAAAACCTTCTCCCATTCGAGATCATAGCCTGAGCGTTGGTTGAGTAAGCGTCCTGTGGGGTGGGCCAAAATTTTTGCTTTGGGGTGGGAAAGTCCTTTTAATACGCGTTCAGTCATTTTTTGCCGGTCCATTGAGAAAGAGCTATGGATTGAAACAATAGTACCATCGAGTAGCGATAAGGAATCCGAATCAATTGCTAACTTCCCGTTTGGGAGTATATCATTTTCGAGTAAAGAAAATATACGTATAATTTTATTATACTTAACCCTTAATTTCTCAATATGTTCTTGTCGCTTGACTAAAAGATCATACACTTGCTTTTTGTTATGCTTGGCTTGACTTGGGTTGTGTTCGGAAAATCCTAGGTATTTATACTGTAAAGAGAGTGCTTTCTCTATCATTTCTTCCATGGAATTTTGTCCGGGGTCATGGCTTTCTTCGATTGGAAAACTCGAATGAAGGTGGAAGTCGCCTTTGATATCTGCTAATTCAATTATTTTCGGTAATTTACTTTTCAAAGCCAACTCAATCTCTCCGGTGTTTTCCCGCATTTCTGGAGGTATCCATTGAAGACCCAAAGTTTTATAAAATTTTTCCTCGGAATCAAAGAGGGTATATTTGTCGTCAGTACCCTTCTTGCGCATACCGTAATCAGACAATGAAAGACCCTGTGTGAGCGCATATTCACGTAGATGGACATTATGAGCTTTACTCCCTGTAAAGTGCTGGAGAAGTGCTCCAAAGCCCTTTGGTGACTCAACCATAAGATCAATTTGTTTACCTGATGAAACAATAATTGAAGACGTTCTTTCTCCACGTTCTATTATCCGTTCTGTATGTGGATACGAAGTAAAATGGTCGAGGGCTACTTTTGGATCATTTGTTGCAACAGCAATATCGATATCACCGATCGTATCGCGTTTTCGTCTGAGACTACCGAGCGTTGAAGCTTCAACAACTGCAGGGGATTCTTTCAGATATGCAATCATCTTTCTAGCAAGTTCGGTTGCATATGGAAGAACCATTCGTGCAGTTTTTGTTTTTCCTTTTCCGTATTCTTCTATGGCTCTGAGGATATCCGCTTGTGATTTTTCTCCAAATCCTTCAAGTTGAGCAATTTTCCCTTCTTGTGCTATCTTCACAACATCTTTGATGACTGTGTCGGGGTTTTTCAGTTCAAACTCATGAACTAGTCTATATGCCTTTTTGGGACCAAAACTAGGAATATCCAACAGTGGAAAAACAGCTTTTGGAATGTCACTCAAAACATCTTCAAAATGTGCAACTTTGCCTGTTTTGAAAAGTTCTTCAAGCCTTGATTGAATTGTAGGACCAACTCCTGGTATTCCTGTAAGTTTGTCTTCTTTGTATAGTTCTTTCAGTTCTGTTGGGGTATGCTCAATTGAATCAGCAGCTTTTTCGTAAGCAATAATTTGAAACCGAAATTTTTTTTCATCTTTTATGCTATACGCCGCTGCGATGCTTTTAAGAAGGTTACTAATTTCAAGATTTGTCACACCCTGAGTGTAGCAGAGGATTGACGAGGGTGCAAGATTGGGTTAAAATACAATCTGACTAAGGACTTAGAACAATAAGCTAAGAACAATTCTTAGTTCAGAAGTTTTTAGTTCTCAGTTGCGTTTACGCACTGGGGTGGTAGCTCAGTTGGTTAGAGCGCCTCCCTGTCACGGAGGAGGTCGCGGGTTCGAGTCCCGTCCATCCCGCCACGTTCAGCTTGTTTCGTTTGTAAACAAGACATATTAAAAAACTTTGTTGTAATTAAATAATATTATAAGTTGCAATTCTGAAAAAAATATAGTATAATTCAGTCCTTCCTTCTGCCTTTAAGGAATAAGTAAACTTATGGCACGTAAAGCAGAAGCTAAAGCAGAAGAAATACTACCTGAAGAGGCACCTAAGTCCAGTAATGGATTTTTTGATTACCTTCGGTTTGGAGAATCATATACGAGTCTCATACTAGGAATTATAGTCGTTATTATATCAACCGCATTACTGTTATCTTTTGTCCACAACCGCAATGCTGGAAGTGTTAATACACCTGCAGATAAAGAGTCACAATTTATAGCTCAAATTACGCAACAGCCATTAGATGTAACATTTGAACCAACGGACGTTGAAGATCAAGCACCATCCATTACAAAATCTCCATCTCCTACAGCGACACCTACAATTACTAGTAAGCCCACGGTAAAACCTACTACGATACCTACCACAAAACCAACAGTGAAACCAACAACAAAACCAACTGTAAAGCCAACTGCAAAACCTACAGCTCCTGATAAAAAGCTTGCACAAGCGACAACCGCACCGACAAAAGCTGTGGCACCGACGCCAACACCAACAAAAGGAGAGGAAAAACCAGCCGCAAAATCAGGAGAGTACATTGTTAAAAAAGGTGATACACTTTGGAGTATTGCTGAAAAGCAATATAAAAGTGGATATAACTGGGTAGATATTGCCCGAGCAAATAAATTATCCAATCCAGGCGATATCCATGTTGGAAATAAAATTGTTTTGCCAAAGGTTACAGCAAAAGCACCGACAAATGTGGTTAAAGATGATAAGGTCGCAAGTAATGAACAACAAAAAACAACAGTGCAAGCAGGTAAAATTACTAGCGATTCATATAAAATTGTCAGAGGTGATACACTCTGGAGTATTGCTGTCAGAGCTTATGGTGATGGATATAAATGGGCAGACATTGCAAAAGCAAATAAGTTAACAAATCCAGGTTTGATTCATGCCGACAATACACTCAAACTCCCCCGTGGTAAATAGTTCCTTCTGGTGAAATTTCTCAAGTAATCTGCTATTATTGGCTTAATGCGGTGGTAGTTCAGCGGTAGAATGTCTCCTTCCCAAGGAGAAGGTCGAGGGTTCAACTCCCTTCCACCGCTCAAGTATATCCAAAGGTTACATACATAAGAAAATTTGATGAAATGAAAAAAAAGATAGAATCATTGTTTCTGCAATATTAGTTTCTAATGATGGAAAGATTCTTCTAGGAAAGGTTCGCAAAGGTGGGGTTTATCCAGACTGCTGGCATATCCCTGGTGGTGGAGTTGATAAGAATGAAACAAAAA
>JBGTMH010000065.1:0-8114 GCA_041743715.1 Patescibacteria group bacterium
TGCAACCTTACTATTGCTACTTGCCAGTGTGAAATCATCTCTATAATCAAAAGTCCTTACGAAGGTTCGTGTAGATAAAAGAATTAATATAATAAGTGTGATTCCCAGTATCCATTTACTTTTAAGATTGATATGAAATACCTCAAATAATACTCCTATAATGCCCAGGATCCCAACAATAGGAAAATAGAACCATCGTTCTGCTACAGTTTGATCTAGAGGGATAACTTGTAGATGAAGAAGTATGCCTAACAGAAACCAAAGTGCAAAAAAAATGTAGAGAGAAAAGTACTTTCGAATATACTTTTTATAAAGAACCATGGCAAAATAGATAATAATTGCTAAGAATAATAGATCAATAACCAATGGAAGGTAAAAATGAGTAGCATCAACACCTGTATAAACCCATTGATACGATCCTGCAAGATTAAGAGGGAAAATGAATGTTTTGAGATAGAAAAAGATAATTGCTGGTATATTGATGAGACGTGTTAATAAATCAAATCTTTCAATTGGAGCAACCGGTATCGAATCAGGAAAGAAACCAATAGCATGTATTCTTAACATGAGATAGATAACAAACACAAACACGGAATAACTAACCCACTGCAAGAAAAATTTTCTTTTAAAAATGAAAATATATATTATTGCTATACCGAGAAAAAGTATACCTGTTTCTTTCGAAAATAAAGAAAAAAGCAAAAGCACACTTGCAAAAATGAAAATTTTTTGTGTTTGATATTTTGTAAGAAGCAATAAAGCAGTTATTCCAAAAAAGAAAAATAATACTTCTTGTGTATCCGCAATATACAATGCCACTTCGCTATTGATTGGATGTACTAAGAAAATGAGGGATACCAAAAAGGCAATTCCTTTTCTAAAAAATTGCTTAAAAAGTAAAAAGACAAGACAAACATTTACTATATACAGAAAAATTTGAACCAGATGAAACGCAAAAAAATTTAGTCCAAAGAATGCAAATGTTAGAGAAAAAGATGCGTCCAGTAATGGCTTATAGTAAGATCCTCCTAACAATTTTTCTTCTCCACTTTCCAATCTATTTTCTAAAAAAAATTTTGGGAAGTTTTGGATTGACTGAATAGTATGATTATCAACTATTTGCGAATTATCATCCCCGACAAAACCATTAAAAAGTCCGTTGAAGAAAACAATTAAACCGATGAGGATAATAAAATGAATAGCCTTTATTGTGGTTAGAGGAAGGAAATATTGTTTCAAAGACCATTCCTCATCGTTCTTCTCGTGCATAGTCTAATCCTAGCATGGGGTACAGGTAAGATTCAAGAATAAACTCCTTATACTTATCTCTCAAATATAGTAACATTGAGATATGCTTGATGATGAGGAATAATACTCTTTTAAAAAATTTTTACAATAAAGCTCTCTCTTTTCTTACTTTTTCTCGCTCACCCGATACAAGCCGAATCAGATTTTTTAATGCTTTAGATTTTTTTTACATGAGGAACGTCTTTTGAACAATGGCGTAAATCAACAATAACCCACCCAGGATTTTTTTCGACTACTGTACACTTCTTTATCCAATAATTGGTTGATTCATCATAATTAACCGATACCAAATGTGTTGCACCCTCACTCATCCATTTCGGAATCTTATCCCCACCAATTGTCCAACCATAACGATTTGTTTGATAGAGAAATGCCGAATCATGTTCATAGGGAGTGATGACTTTTGCATTTTTTGGTAAGAGCCGGTCGGCAGCTTTTCCGGCTTCGACTATTGCTGGATTATTAATATTAAAATAACCTCGCACTTCGTACCATCCAAAAGCAAGCATCAGGACAACTAAAATAGCAGCAATAGTCACATTTATCAGCCGGTGATACCAAAATTTTCCATAGTCCAGTAAAAAATCCATACCCTTCGCTATAAAAATAGCGCCAATTGGCACGAGTGGCATCTGATAATAATCATGTGTCACATTTCCTTTCGCGATAATCACAAAAAAGATAAACACAGCCAGCAGCCAAAAATAATAAAAGAGTCCTTCACGGGAATTATTACCACGCATTATGCCAAGCCAAAAAAGAACAAAACCTCCAGTCGCGAAGATAAGCCGGCTCATTCTGTCAAAAATAAGCCAACGGAAATACGCACCCGTAAAACGGATGTCTCCCTGGTTATAAAGCCAAATAGTCGCAAATTGACCCTCAGGATACATATTTATGTGATAGCGCCACAGGAAAAACGGAATCAAACTGACAGCAGCAAAAATGTATATGGATGGTTGAAGAAACATCTTGTGTTTCCATTTGCGAAAAATCAAATACACTATCGGTAACAACAAGACCAGAGCATAGGGCTTCGTAAGGATTGCCAAGGCAAACGCGAGACTTCCAATAACTGCCCACCACCATTTAGCGTTTTGCACCCATAAAGAAACCACATAAAGTGATACAACTGAAAAAAAGATATGCATCGGGTCTGACATAATAACCCGCCCGTAATAAATGTTATACGGCATAAACGCAAAAATACCCGCTGTGAATAAACCAATTCGCTCGGTAGAGTAGATTCTTACCAATAAATATAAAAAAACAATAGTTAGTGATGAAAAGAAAATACTAACAAGTCTCCCCCATTGTTCTATGGTAAAATGACCGACACCTGTGTAAGCAAAATAAACAACTGTGTTATAAATTGGAAATTCAGCAAAAAAATAACGGTTGGGGTTGGGTATGTTCCCTTCATTTAATGAATTTTCTGCATCAAATTTAGGGTACAATGGCGTGAAGCCTTCTTTAACAAAATTGCGGGTGACTGCTGCGGTATCTGCTTGGCGCCAACTATGCCAATCAGCGATTGGATTGTTAAAACCGAAGAAACGGACGAGGAAACCACCAAGAAAAATGGCTAGTAGGAGCAATAATAGAACATATTTTTTATATTTCACTTTTATTTCACTTCACTAATCTTCCCATGCTCGTCAAATCGAAAGATAAACGTATTCGATGGATTATTACTTTCAGCCCTCTTTGCTTCATCAATAGTTGTTACCTGCTTAACGACTGGCATATCCTCACGGTAAATAAACCACAACCCATCTGCTAGCCCGACAGGGAAAACCCACACCCCGTTTTGTTTCACTGGAGTGTTGACAAAATAAAGTTGTTTTTCTGGAGAAAAGCTGGAATAACCAGTTCTAAAGAACGTTAACGTTTGTTTCGTTACCGTCCCGCCGTCATACCATTTCTTTTGTTCTTCACTATTTTGTCTTATATGCCATCCGACAAGTACGCTCATTATAACAATCAAAGCCAGTATGTGATATTTTTTATTCTGAATAAACCGCTTGAGAAGAACGTAAAGAATTAAGACTGTTGCCAGACTAAAACCCACAGATGCCAAATAATTATAACGTGGTGCAATATTGCCAAGAGGTAAGAAAGGAAGTAATGCCACAAATGCAAAGACAAAAGCAAAAATGATGAGTGATACAAGTGGGTGTTTCGTGGCCTTACTGACTTGTTTTCTTAATTGGTAAAGTATAAAACCTCCCAATCCCACAATAACTACCGCAAACAAACTAACGGTAAGCCATTGTGCGCGCAAGCCATCCCGAAGGATATCATACAAAGAAAGAAAAGATATTCCTCCAAAAAATAATCCGGTGTATCCAAAAAAGTTACCTATGACATTTGGGACAATCCGGGCTATATTATAACTATAATCTCCTCCTCCAGAAAAAGCATGAGAATAATAACGGATAACAAAATAGGAAATAACCAAAATAATAAATGGCAGATATGATAAAACCGTTTTCTTTGTTAGTTTTGTTTTTGCTATAAATATATCCAGAACAAGAAGAACAAAAGGAATAATGATGGCTAATTCATACGAAACAAATGCAAAAGCACACAGGAGAATTGCGACAATATATGCAACAATGGATTTTCTTTCTCTAAACCTAAGAAACGCAATCATCATATACACAATAAATAACGAACACAATTCGACCGAAATTGTCGAAAACCAAAAAATATTTTCTGTATGAGCAGAATGTATTGCGAATAAACCAGCAGTAAGAAAACCTAATAATTTACTCTTGGTCAGTCGTACAGATAAAATGAATACTCCGATAACAGTTACGAGATGAAGAAGAAGTATAAACAGATGATACCCTTCAGGTTTGAAGGAAAAGAGCATATATAAGAAATAGATGATAGTTTTATCTAATGGACGATAGAAGAAATCCTGTGTATCAATAAAATATTTCAACAAATCCCCAGGTACAGAAGTCGCAGCCCAACGCAACCAAGTAAAGTCATCAGCAACGAAAAAATTACTCGCTGATCCCACATATGTGACGAGTATCAGGAGTAATAAATATACCAGAAGCATAGCATAAGACGTGAAAAAGTAGTAAAGTTCTTGTTTGTAATTGATCGGATGTTTGAGATACAAAGAAGCAGCTCCAACACCGATTCCCAAAAGCATCCACATCGGCTCCGCTACTTTTGAAGCTTCGAAAACATCAATCAACACAGCATTGATTAACAAACCAATAATTCCCCCTGCAAGACCATACAGCAAAGCTTTGACGATACCGTCCTTAACCAATCCAATAGTATTCTTCATAAAAATACCGAGGATGACAAAAATAAGTAGGAAGGACAATAATCCTAAAAGACCCGTTTCTCCAAGAGCGCGGAGGTAGTCATTGTCTGTTGCTAAAGTTAATGAGGAATAACCCGTCCCAAAAACCGGACTATATAAAAACGCATTCCAATTCCTTGGCCATTCTGCTTGAAATCTTGTGGTAAAAGAGATATCTAATGCATAGGCTTTCTTAATCAGAAAACTCCCTGAGACCGAGGAAATATCAATGGAATCGTCTTTAATTCTTTGTAACTCCTCATCAGTGAGAACCGTTGTAAATGCACTTTGAGAGGCTCCTCCTGAACCGACCGTAAAGTCACTTGCAGGTGGTACTTCAGGTTTTTGGCCAGCTTCGGCTTTTTTTGCATCAGAAATAATTTTTTGTAAATCCGCTGACAACGCTTTATCTGATGACACAACTTGTACCTGCTGTATTGTTTTTGTAAACCGTTGAATTGTCGAATTTCCAAAAAGCAACATCACTCCAACGCTCAGGACCAATATAGGAATAATCCAACGTTTTTTATGCCACAGAATTAACATACCTGCAACGCCAATAACGTATGCACCAAATGACGTACGGGAAGAAGTAAAATTCAAAAGCTCCAAAGAAAACAATGCCAGTATTGCTATAAGCACTTTAAGCCATACTCTCTTGACGACAAAGACCAACGCGATGAGTATCGGAATGACGAGTACGATATAGGCGGACAAATCATAATGACCACCAAATGTGGAAGTAATTCGAGATGACTCATTGAAGCAAAGCGGAATGCCTTTCGCAAATTCTTCATTGCCGGTCAGAAAAGCAGGAAAACAATACGGATATTGTTGAAAAAAATTAGGAAATGCGCTCCATAAAACAAAATAAAATCTTTGACCAAAACCATACACAATAATTCCTGCAACAGTAATACAAAGCGTTATTAGATAGAAATAGACATCTTTCACATTTCTTATCGTTGAAAAAGCGATGAAGAACAGAATCATATACTCTATCCGTCGACCATATTGCAAGGCTGCGATTTTCGGATAGAAGTTAGATAAATGTGGTGCTATAAAAATCAGACAATAGATAAGCGATGCAAGTCCCACAATCCAATAGAGTACGAGTACATATCCGACTGGTCGAGGCAATGATACTTTCTTGCGTAGCAATTGAATAAACCAAAAAATTGCCAAAGCCAAAATGAGAAAATCTTCCAACCGAATATACACCCATGTATTCGTAATATGTACACTTGGGAGTTTTGGATAGAGCGCGGTAAACAGAATGGCAAATGCCACACCAAACCGCAGCAAATTATCATCAAGTAGCTTTAAGAGCTTTTTCATATGTTTGAATATAATAGGAATTGCGTAGTAGTCGTCCAATTCCTATCAACGTCACTGCTTTTGTCCGTAGTAAGGATTTTAAAAAAAGATATTCACCAGGTGATCGATGCTTCTTGTAGAAGTATAAAAGATTTTTATAGATACTCACAATAGCAAACGTACGATTTGAGCTTCCTCCATCTTGATGTAATACCTTAATATGTGGATAGAAATAAACATGATATCCTTGCATGTTTGCTCGATAACAAATTTCCATATCTTCGGTATACATAAATATCTTTTCATCAAATCCATGGAGTATATCGAACACAGATTTTCGAATCATAAGCAATCCTCCTTTTACCCATTCTACTTTTGTTATTTCGGCTGGATTCTTATCAATAACTCCATATTTCTGTAACCCCAGGAGTAAGAGTAGTACGTAAATTGGCGTATAAAAATTACCCACTGAAGGTTGCGGAGAACCATCGAGATTTGAAAGTTGCCCTCCCAAAATAGCTACTTCATTATGTAGTTCCATATATTCCATCATATCCAAAATACCTTTATCTTTTACAATCGTGTCGTTATTAAGAAATAAAATATGTTTCCCCCGAGCTTTTTGAGCACCGGCATTACACCCTTTACTAAATCCCGCATTTTCTTTATTCTCGACAAAGGTTACATTTGTGTAATGTTTCTTTTTAATTTCATCTTTTATAACATGAACCGACTCGTCTTCTGACTTGTTATCAACAACAATCAGTTCTATTTTGTTATCATTGAACTCATCCACAAATTGCTCGTAAAGCGAAGCCATACACGCAAGTGTCAAATGATTTTTGTTGAAGTTGAGAGTGATGATGGATAGTAACATATGACTTGTTTTATTATCTGAACCAAGCCGCTCGTCCAAGTTTGTAATGTAAATTTTTCACTTTTCTCTCCCCAATCATCTTCGCCGGCACCCCACCCACGATAGTCATCGGTTCAACATCTTTTGCCACCACAGCACCTGCTGCAACAACCGAACCTTTCCCAAGAGTAACTCCCGGAAGTATTATTGCTCGTGGCCCGATGAAAACATAGTCCTCAATATGCACTGGTCCTCCTACTGCATGAAAATCCTCACTATGAATATCATGCTGACAGTTATATACCATGACATCCGTTGCAAAATCAACATGATCACCAATCACAAGTTTATCTCGTCCATCT
Source organism: Patescibacteria group bacterium (assembly GCA_041743715.1). Taxonomy (GTDB): domain Bacteria; phylum Patescibacteriota; class Microgenomatia; order Levybacterales; family UBA12049; genus JACDET01. The sequence continues at coordinate 7,172 of JBGTMH010000065.1, forward strand.
AATACCACACCTTCCCCAATAATCGTACCTGTTCCAATAACAATATTTTCGGGATTATAAAATCTGGCTCCAGTATGTATTGTAGATCCTGTCCCAATAGTCATCCCCGACACACGATAAAAAAACCGCCGTACATGATGCGACGGAAACCAACCAATAAGATGGAGAAAAAAAACTACAAACTCACGAATAACCGTACTCGACCGATTCTTTGCTTTATAATGAAAATCTTTTGATAATAAATTATGGTTAATATTATCTATATTCATAAAAACCTAAATAAAAAGCCTTTGATACTCTTGATACTTTTGATACCCTTGATACCCTACTTTTTCGCTGCTTCTTTCAAAACCTCAAGCGTCTCTTTTGCAGACTTCTCCCAGCTAAATTTAGCAACCTGTTTTTTCCCTTTCTCTACCATCTCAAGACGCAGCTTCTTATCGCTAACGACTTTTTCGATCTTATCTGCGATGTCAGAAACATCCTCAGGATCGACATACAAAGCCGCGTCCCCACCAGCCTCTGGAAGACTCGAAATATTACTTGTGATCACCGGACACCCATAGCGCATCGCCTCAATAACCGGTAACCCAAACCCTTCATACAAACTAGGCAATACGTAACATAACGCATGTTTATAAAAAATCACTAACTCATCATCATTCACACCCTCCAAAAACTTCACCCTATCTTTTACCCCAAACTTTTCAGGTGCTTCTAATATTTCCTCATATAACCACCCTTTTTTACCAATGATGACGAGTTCTAAATCTTTGATTCCTTCATGATTCTTGATTCGAGAGAATGCTTCAATTAACCTAGCAATATTTTTCCGCGGCTGAAGAGTCCCCACAAACAGGACATACGTATCACTCACCTTATACTTTGCTTGTAACTGATTCATACCATAGACACGAGGCTCCAGAGACACTGATTCTTTTAT
>JBGTMH010000066.1:0-14287 GCA_041743715.1 Patescibacteria group bacterium
ACGGGTACTTTGTTTCGACAGTTGGCTTAAATGAAAAGGTGGTAAAGAAATATATTGAGAACCAAGGGAAAGAAGATGCTGGACAAGCAACGCTTGAACTAGACTAATACCATGGGCGTAAGCCCGTGGAATGTTTTATTGAAAAATCATTTCAAGAGTACTTAAATGACAGAGGGCTTTTGGCCCGTATTCTCAGGCCGTTCCTTAAAACAGTAAAGAGTAGCTGGCATATGTATCCGATAGGTTTACTTTTTGGTCTCGGATTTGATACGGCAAGCGAGGTGGGGTTGTTAAGTATTTCCGCTGCAACGGGAGTCAGTGGTATGCCGCTGGGTACTATTCTGCTTTTACCTCTCGCTTTCACCGCAGGCATGTGTCTTATCGATACGCTTGATGGAATGCTTATGCTAGGCGCATATGGATGGGCATATATCAAACCAGTCCGTAAACTCTATTACAATATGTGCATTACCCTTATTTCTGTTATTATTGCACTTTTTATCGGAGTCGTTGGAGCACTGCAAATTATTAGCCAACAGACTGGAATGAATAATGGAATATTTGAAGCTGCGCAAAGTCTTCAATTGGAAAACTTAGGATATTTTACGATCGGCATTTTTGTTATATGTTGGATTGTTTCGATAATAATATATAAATATAAGGGCTATGACTTTATGACAAAGAGACAGGTAGATTGAGGAACTTACCATAGCGATTTGCTGCGATTGCAAGTGCCTCTTGTTCTTTTTTGTTCAGCTTTGTAAAAAGGACCGGCTTAATGACAACAGTATCTTTTTTTAAAGTGCGGGTCCACGTACCGAGAACTTTTCCATGTATGATAATGATTGGTTTGAAGATACCATTACCAGCTTGCACGGTGTGTGCTGGCTCGAGAACGGCGCTACGGTCTTTGTACGCAACGGTATATTCATCATAGACAGGGAGGAGATGCGCGGATGGTTGTTCATTCTTTGGGATAGGTTTGGGCTGATATGACCAATATGTTTGAGTGTCTACTGTCTCAGGTGAGATCTGTTTTTTTATTGCTTCGAGACCGGATTTGGCATCCGTAACGGTCAATCCAGACCACCAGACGAAATCATGTAGTGTTGCAGGGCCATGACTTGGGAAATAAAGCCGGGCAAGTTCTATTATTGATGCCATCTCGACTTAGGTTTTTTCTGTCCGGGATCAAATCATCGAGCAATGTGAAGGTTTGTTGTTTGTCTTGTCTTGCACCAAAGCAAATAAGTCCATCGAGCGCATGTTTTCCCAAAATATGTATACCACGCTGACCGGCTGGAGACACATTCCCAGATTCCAATACGTGCATCATTTCACCTCGTGTCAGTTGGTTACCTCCTTTGAGCGCGTTTATAAAAAGCTTGCGGCTTTTTTTAAATGTTTCATCATCCAGTTCTAATTCCCGGAAGCGAAATGTTTGTTTGGAAATAATACGAGGGGACAGTAATTTGAGCATCCAAGGAAGGTCCTCAGGCAGTGTAAAATGAAGTGTGCCACGCATGGGCCACGATCTCACGATTGTTCTCTCAGCAAGAGCTTTTTCAACTACTTGTTGTGTGCCATTTTCCATCCGAAGCGCGACTGCCCACAAAGCTCCGGGATAATCTTGTGCTTGAACAGCCCCAAACCATCCGACGACATCACGAGGAGTTTTGAAAATTGGTCTAGAAAGATATTGATTGTAGAGTCGTTGCTGAGCGATATCGGAATTCATTTCATTTTAGTATACATCATGTAAAAAAGAAGAGTGTTGAAGTAATAGTCAAAGGATATTATTAATATGATAGCGTTAATGTGCCGTTTTTGCTTTTCAGCTTTATTAACGTAAGACCATCCGTCGTAACTTTCTTTAGATCTGTGCCTTTCTTTATCTCAAGTGAGGTAGTTTTGCTCTTTGACGTGTCATAAATAGCAACGATACTTTCCTGTCCAGTAATTGCAAAAGTTTGAATTAGGTAGTTGAGAGCATTTGTATTATCCAAGGTCCAGGCTATTGTGATGTTTGCTTTTGGAATAGTTTTCGCTACGTTATTGTATTTGAGTGAGTTTATCGTCATAATCTGTGTGCCTGTTTTTGTAACTTTTGTCATGATGTTAGAATAAAGGAATTGCGATGTATTTCCTGCTTTATCTTTGATTGTTAGTCCAGTGCCGGTTTGAGTGACAGTATCTATACCACTGAGGTCGTCTTCACCTGCTCCTTGGAGCAGTCGTGTTTGGGTATTGAAACTAATGATTAACTCTGGTGCTATTTTATCAATCTTAACCTCCTTTTTCTGTGGAGGGAACTCAATATTTCCTTCATTGTCTATCGCGCGGCTTAAAACAGAATTGATGCCATTGCTGGAAATTGTGAAGGGTGATGTATAGGTTTGCCAAGAAATTCCCTTATCCAAGCTATATTCTGTGGCTTTAATACCTGATCCTTCGGAGTTATCAGCTGAGGTAATGGTTACTTGCACTGAAGAATTATACCAGTTAGCCTTCCCAAGTTCACCTTGGAGTGCAATCTGAGATGTGGGTGGTATTGTATCGATAGAACCTGATGATTCGTCAGCCAAATCATTTCTCACATCATCAAGCATATCTTTTACGGGTGGAAATAAATCAGCAGTTGGATCTGCCGTTGCATAATTGCCTTGAAATGCTGGCATCATCGATAGTTGTACGTTCAGTGTGTTTGTAATATCTTCAGAAGTAAATCCTAATTGCGTAAGGCTATCAATTTCTGATTGAGGCAATCCATTTTGTTGTAAATATTGGGTAACCTGATCAAGTGCATTCGGAGTATTTACATACTCTTGTTGCGCTGTTTTGAACCAGTCCGCATTGGCATCAAAGGCTGTTAATTCATACAGTGTCCTCGTGAGAAAATCTCTGGCGCTTCGATGTTGTATCGTCTTCCATTCAGTATCCCCTACTTCTGCTGCTCCATCTGCCTTAGCAAATGCAACAGTTGCTGCTTGTGCCTCGCTTATGGCTTTGCCCAAGTGAGAAAATGCTGCTGCATGGGTTCCTGTATACGTTTGGGAAAGGGGGAGCGTAACAGGAGCTGCTTGGACGATTTGTGTGTAATTGGAGTCAGGGTCTTCTGCTCCCAACAGCCAAACGATAGCTAAGTTTTTCAGCACCACCTGGACATCAAGCAAGGCGAGAGAACCTATCACATTGCCGTGTAGCGCTGAAAGTATCCCGTAGGTTGTAGATTTTCCCGCGACCCAATCAGTTACCCAAGAGTTCATCAACATAGACTTTTTCTCAATTGGTACGTTTACCTTTACATCAGTAGACAATGGAGATTGACTATCACATTGTGGAAGATTGTTGTAAGTGTACGTGTAGTTGACTGATAATTTTGCCTTATCTGCATCTACCAATGCTTGAAAAAAAGTTAATACATCATTTACTATTGCCGTGCCGCTACCTGATATTCCAGATATAACTCCATGTATTTGTTTCAAAAGAAATATATTCCCCATAAACCTATCAATAATCCCGGTTGTTCCCAAACGTTCTATAGGAAGTAGCCAACGCCAAGTGTGGCTAAATGGACCAACGTTAAAAGTCTGTGAAGTTTTTCCTGCTAATGACTCAACAGCCACTGTACGGGATACTCCAGGTGTATCGTGGTAATCGGTCGCAAAACCAGACTCACTCACCCTGAAGGAGCCAGACTGGGGGCTGTCAGCCTGATTGTATACTGTCGCGTTTATATAATATTGTTGTGACATGGTGGTAGTACTCGTACTCGGTTGAATATTTTGCATACAGAGACTTACTGGAGGAGTTGGGGTAGGTGTAGCTGCGGGTGTTGGAGTGATACTAATAGGAGTAGGATTAACCCATCCGATTTTATTGCCGAAAGGATTTGTGAACCAAAGATTACCATCCGGTCCGAGAGTTATATCTTCTAAATTTTGAGGTAATCCATCAGCCGAAAATTCAGTGAGTATCCCTGCTGGAGTAATCCGCCAGATATTTCCTTTGACAAACCAGAGATTACCATCAGGACCCGTTGTTATGCCACGGGGTGGTGGAGATGCTCCACCGGGGATTGGAAACTCTGTGATAACGCCACTCGGAGTTATTTTTCCGACTTTATTCCCAAAATGTTCCGTGAACCAGAGATTCCCATCAGGTCCAGGAGTAATAAAGACCGGATAGCTACCGCTTGTCGGGATCGTGAACTCGGTAATTGTGCCGGTAGGTGTAATCCTGCCAATTTTATCCCCTTGAGTTTCTGTAAACCAAAGATTTCCGTCAGGACCAGCAGTAATTCCGGATGGCCTAGCATTAGGATCTGGTATATTAAATAACGTGATAGTTCCACTTGGAGTTATTCTCCCAATACGGTTAAAATTAAACTCTGTGAACCAAAGATTGCCATCTGGACCTGAGGTGATTTGAACAAGGAAATTATTATTACCGCCAGAAACGTTATACTCGGTAATCTCACCACTCGGGGTAATTTTCCCAATTTTACCTCCATTCGCTTCAGTGAACCAAAGATTGCCATCAGGACCCACCGTGATATCTTTTGGACCACATCCGTTAGTTCCACAGTTTGTAAGGACAAATTCAGTAATAGTTCCACCAGGTGTAATCCTGCCAATCTTATTTCCAGTAAGTTCAGTAAACCAGAGATTTCCATCAGGTCCACGTACAATATTATCAGGCTGGCTATTATTAGTAGGAATTGTATAGTGGGTGCTATTAAGTGTTTCTTGCGCCTGGGCAATGCTCGGAATATTTGTGAGGAGTATTGCGTACGTGGCTGTAATACTTATGATGGCAATGAAGAATGAAAAAAACTTTGATTTGAAAAACTGTTTCAGCTTCATTGTATGAATCACTTATCTCTTATTATGTTAGAATAACATATGCTTTTTATTAATACAAGAGATAAAAAATTTTCGATGATGTCAAATTTTAACCTCTATTTCGTTCGAGTTGGACGATCATGAGGAGGGAGAGAAGGAGGAGAATTTCTTGCTCTTCAGAGAGATCTTCTTTAAGTAGCGTAATATCAAATTGAGACTCGAAAAAACTTGGTTTCTTTTTCATTGTTATAATATGATCATTCGTATCTTTTGTGGCGACAGAGTAAGTCGGATTGAGTATAAATCCGGTGATTAAATCAACAAATGGAATTATGGAAAGAAGTGAATCGAGTGCGCCGATTAAAGGATTGGATTGTACAATGTTATAAGAATGTTTCCCTTTTTTATCAAATACGGCATAACTGGCTTGAACAAGTGAACGCATTCCCTCCTGTTGGATTGAGCCAATCTCATGATTATTTGCGCTGCGGAAATAATATCTTGCGCCAAAATCGATAATTTGGTCAGCTTGTTGCGTGTAGAGAAGTTTTTTATCTTGCGAATTATCAAAAACTTTGACAGCTTCTTTGAGAGCAAACACTTTTTGCTCAACATACAATATCTCTTTTTCCTGTGCGTCCACAACGCTGATTCGTGGAGCAACAGCAATCAAGCGAAAACGTAATTTGAGTGGGAAAGCATATTTCATTTAATTATTATACACCAAAGAGCGTAAAGTGTTTAAGCAATAGTGTTGTCGTGCTATAATCCAAATGCTATGGCTAAAGACTACAAATACTCACTATTGAAAGATATACTCAGTATAAAGATAAATGGTGAAAGAGTATGGAAAAAACGTGTTCGGAATCAAACATACTTTATTCATCTGCTTGAAGATGTTTTTGAAAGTGAAATATCTACAGAATCATTCAGCTTTTATCCAAAAAAAATTTATTTCGCTACTTCTCTCACTGCAGATCCGAAGTATACAGTGAGCATGATGCCCTCGTGGAATAAAATTATAAAAGAATTAAAAAAACTTGATTGGGACACGTATGCGCCTTTTGCTCAAACTGATCCTCATGCCAAAAATCCCGACACGTTGGATTCTTATCAAATACGTGATCTAGACCATATTAAAGTGCTGACTGCAGAAGTAGCTCTTATGGATCTGAATCGTCCTTCTCACGGAGTTGGACAGGAAATTGAAATCAGCGTCTTCATGCCGACGATTGGGTTTTCTCAAGCACGAGTTACTAGGATGGTAAAAGGGATGCCAGGACTCATGATCATAAACTATAAAGATGAAAAAGAACTCATTTCCATTCTCAAAAAGATTTTTCAAAGATCAAGCTATAAAAAAGATCCATTTTATCTCGCAAAATGTCCACAACATAAATCCCAAAGCATTTTCAAAGGAAAAGTCTGTCTAAATTGTGAATTCGCTGAATATCTGCATACTGCTTGAGAAGATTTTAGAATTTCAGTTTCAATTCTAGAAGGAGATGAAACTGTTTCACCTTTCAAATAGTGATTACTTTTTCCATGGATCCATACAAGTTCATTGTTGTCACCGTTGAAGTAATTGCACTACAATGAATGTATGATAGAAGGATTTTTTTCCATGCTTTGGTGGCTTATAAAGCTGATTTTATGGGGACTGTGGGTTCTAGTCAAAATACTTTCTAAAGCATTTTATATATTTGTAACAGAGCACCCTCGTTACGCTTTTTTACTTCCTATCCTTTTGATCGCAGCGTATTACCGCTATCAGTACATAGCATCATCTGTCGGAGTTATAGGTGTTGCTGAGAAAGATATTCTTATTGCCCAAGAACATCTTAACGGTACGATAACTTTAATTGGAAGTAATGTTATTCCGGGAGGTTTCTCGTTGGGACCATTTTATAATTATCTCATCAGCCCATCACTATGGTTCACTGATTTTGATCCCTTTGCTCCTGCGAAAGTAGCAGCTCTTATCGGTGTTGCGACTGTTTATCTTGTGTATGTAATAGGAAAGCGGTTTTTTAATCTTCAAGCTGGACTATTTGCTGCGGGTTTGTATGCCGTATCGCCGTTTGTTTTTTCCTATGCTCATGAATCGTGGAGGCTTGATATCTTACCTTTTTTTGTACTGCTTTTGTTACTGGTTGTGTTTAATGCTTCTGCAAGTGCCAGACCTTTACTTTCATATCTTTCTGCAGGTTTTTTACTCGGTCTCTGTTTACAACTTCATTATGTATCATTCTTTCTAAGCATTCTTATTTTCATATATGTTCTTGTTACAGAAGTTGTTGTTAATGGAATAAGATTTTTCTTGCCGGTCATAAAGCGTTATCTGGAGATAGTAGTTGGTTTCATTATTAGTTTGATTCCTTTTCTTCTGCACGAGTTTTCCAACAATTTTTCTAACTCAAAAACTATGGCAACATATCTTTTTGAACTTGCAGCAGATGTAGGTTTTGCAAATTTGTTCACGAATATCCCTCAGACATTTTTCAATTTGTTCGCCAGACCACTTATCAATTATCCCTCGGTCGACCAAGCAATATACTACTCGTCTTCTCAGTTGATAATGTTGGGAATATTTGTTATGGTTCTTGCTGTTTCTTCACTTATCGTACTTATTTTCGTCAGAAATAAATTTATCATTTTACTTTTGGGTATGTGGTTTGTATTAGGAATTATTTTTCTCACCCTTTTTCAGAAAAGTATATACGACTATCATTTCACGCCACTTTTTCCTGTCGTGTATTTACTCGTAGGAAATTTGCTCGCATCATTTTTTCATCTTCAAGAGCAACAAAGAGTACAAATGGCCAAACAGTTAATTAGTACAACTGATCAGGGTGAGACGTACACGGAGGTACCTGTTGATGTAACAAACAATACAAAGTTATTATTGCATCGTTTATGTATCACAGGAAGCCTGCTTCTTTTTTCTCTGATGTTTGTTCTCAATATATCTGTTTTACCATTACAGATACGGTCAGAAGAACAATTGGTCAGGATAAACAAGATAGCTGAATTTGTTATATCAAAAACCAGTGACAAAGTATTCAATTTTGCCCTCATCTCAGATCCTCCTGCGCGTGGCAAAATATATCGCGAAGTTATGTCAGAAATGGGTTACATACCTTTAGTAATAGAACATCCGGAAATTGATCCAAGAAGAAAAACAGTTGCTGAACAGCTCTTTATAGTCTGTGAAGATCCCAATTGCAAACCTCTAGAAAATACACTGTGGGATGTCAAAGGCTTCGGCCGGGCAGCAATCCACGATGAATGGAAAGTAGCAGATATAAAAGTCTACCGTTTGGTTCACATTAAAGATCGTGAAGTTCAGAAATAAATAGTACTTACATTATGATTAAAGCAATAATATTTGACTTAGGAGGCGTACTCTTTACAAATGGCACAAAACGATTTATTGAAATCATCGCGAAAGAACACAATCTTGATAAGGAGAGAACGAAAAATGTGATGGAGGGGGAAATCGGCAGTTTGTATAGAGTAGGAAAAATAACGAGAGATGAATTTTGGCAAAGACTCCTTAAAGAACTTGAGATACATGCAGACATTGATACTCTTGAAGAGGAATGGATAAGTGGCTATAAACTTATTGAAGGTACCCGGGATTTGGTTGCGGAACTGTCAAAAAAATACAAAGTATATTTTCTTTCTGATAATGTTAAAGAACGGGTAGAGAAAATAAACAAAAAGTACAGTTTTCTTGATTGGTTTGAGGATGGGGTCTTTTCTCATGAAGTAGGGATTAGAAAACCCAATCCGGGTATTTACAAAGTGACACTTAAAAAAGCTGGAGTAAAAGCAGAAGAAGCTGTTTTTATTGACGATAAAGCTCAATTTCTAACTCCAGCAAAAGAAATGGGGATGCTCACTTTTCTATTTGATACCCCTGAAAAGTTACGAGAAGATCTTTGGAATAACGATTTATTGAAATAAAATTACTACAGATCAGGTAATCTTTATATTCTATAATAGAAATCCGCTATTAAGTTCGTTACTCCTATGTTAAAATAATTAGTAATTATGCAACCCTCATTTGTTAAAAAATATGATCTTCGTGGAGTTTATAACAAAGATATTAAAGATGAAGATGCATTCTACCTCGGGTTGGCAATACAAAGAACAATTCCTCTGAAAAAAGTTCTTATCGGATGGGATACGAGGGTTTCTAGCATGAGTCTTGCTATGAATTTTATTCAGTCATTTCAGAATACAGAAATTAAAATTCATTATCTGCAAACCTGTCCGATTGATTACGTAACTGCTGCTGCTCAGGCTTTTGATTTTGATTTTTCTGTCATGTTCACAGGCTCACATAATCCTTGGGATTGGACTGGTCTTTTGATGCATACTCAGGGCGGTGCATCAGTTGATGGAGAGTTGGTAAACAAAATTATTGCGAACTACAATGAAGCATTGAATCAAGAATACAACCCACCTCATATAAATATTCTTGATTACCATAATTTTCAAAATGAGATTGAAGATACATATAAAGAAAATATCAGCTCACTCGTTCCATTGGGCAAAATAACAGAGATGAAAGTGCTTGTCGATGTGGGGGATGGATCAGGATCCAAATCGCTTGATATCCTTGAAACATTACTACCACAAGTGACGTTTGAGAGGATAAATGATAGGCAACTATACGATGGTGATTCGCCCCACACCGCGGACCCTTCAAATATCGAAAATATGCAACAGCTTATGGATGCCGTGCGACAAAGACATTTTGACTGTGGTTTTGCTTTTGATAGCGATGCTGACCGGGTTCTCGGAGTAGACCAGACAGGTGAATACCTCAACGGCTCGTTGATAGGCAGCGCGATGGTTGATGTGTTCAATAACTTAGGCTCCTCTATGAATCGTTATGGATATGCTGTTGAATGTGGTCCATCTTTGTATAACACAGTACTGGATGTATACAATAGAGGGAATAACCATATTGCAGCGACACCCGTCCCGGTAGGGAGGTCTATTTTGAGACGTTTTCTCAGAGAAGGGAAGGTAGATATCGCTGTTGAAAATGTCGGACATTTTTACGTAAAGGATTTTTTTATGACTGACTCGGGAGCGTTCACGATTGTTTTGATTTTATATTGGATAAGTATCAATGGTACGTTATCAACACTGAGAGAAAAGCATCCTGATGGGCAGCGGACACAGTTCAATCTTCCTCGAGTTGAGAATCAAGAAGAGGTGCTGGAAGACTTGGTGGAAGAAATTGGTCCACGATTTGTTGGAAAAGAGAACAAAAAAATAGAAATTGATGGAATCCGTTTAGAATTTTATGAAGGTGAGTATATAAAAAGTTGGTTCGCAATACGCCCTTCTGGATATGAGAAAATTGAAAAATATTATTTTGGCTCGCTTGACGCAGAAGATTACGAGTATTTACGCGAAAAGTTTAAGAAAGAATAATTTTTTCTTGACATTTCTTATCGCATCATTTACGCTGAAATTGACTATGATTTTGTTCAAGAATCAAAGGAATACTATATAAAACAAATCTCATTGTGGAAGGAGGTGTAAAATGGCAAAATCAAATACAAAAAAACAAGGAGTATCCCAAATCTTCATATTCGTAGCTGTCATATTGGTCGCAGTATTTGTACTTGTCGGTATCAACAAAAAGCCAGCTCCCAATGATACAAATATCCAATCTGATGCACAGCAACTCGCTAAGACTGATTGTAACTTATCAGGAGATCCTATCATCAACATAGATCAAAAAATTGTCAATGATGCGGATCTGATAAATGAAGATGTCTATTGGGCAAATGATAACTACGATCAGAATATTAAAGTATGGAAACAGGCAAATAATGCCTACTGTGCTGAAATAAATTTAGTTGGTAGTTATGACGCTCAACAAGGTGCTACAAGTCCAGGTAACAAACAAGCTGTGTTAACAGGAAATGAAGATGGATCCTTGAATGGAAGCAGCCGTGTCACTATTGTGGGTGATCTAAAGAGCAATCCTGAATGGCCGACAACCGGTTCTGTAGGAACTGAAGATTTTGAATGTGATCTGCAAGACACATGCACGGATTACGAAAGTAAATTGTGGTACACAAAATACTTCGAAAATATTGAAGAGGGATACCCTAACGTAGAATGGTATAAATGGATCTATAACAACGGGGATAAAGTTTGGATCAATTCTAGTGAAGGTAATTCAGGAGAAGATATTATTTAAGTTAATTCTCTGAAATAACCAATCATCAAATAGGCGGGTTAACTCCCGCCTGTTTTTTGGTATAAATTTTACAATCGTTATACTATGCCTAGGAGACACAGATTTACAATTTCAGAAATAGAGACGTATGTGAAGGGAAAAATGGCAGGGGAATCGACCGGGCATGACTGGTTTCATGTCCAGAGAGTTTTAAAAACAGCGACACATTTGGCCAAGAAAGAGAAGAATGTAGATATATTTATCGTACAAGTAGCCGCACTACTGCATGATATAGGAGACTGGAAAATAAATAATTCAGGGAAAACAGAGGAAGAAATACTTGATGTGGCATGTAGCATATTGAAGCTGCCGAATCCAGATCAAATCGCTATAAAGTCGATTATTCTCAATATGGCTTTTAGTAAAAATATAGCTGGTCAAAAGAAACTGAGTCGGGAAGGAAAGATTGTGCAAGACGCTGACCGGTTAGAGGCACTGGGTGCAATTGGAATTGCCCGTGCATTTGCATACGGAGGCAAAAAGAGCAGACAGATTTACAATCCAGAAGTTACCCCCAAAACATACTCATCGACAGAAGAATACCGCAATTCAGACAGCCACACAATAAATCACTTTTACGAAAAGCTTTTTAAAGTAAGGAAACAATTACATACAAAAGCAGCAAAGGAAATAGCAATGAAGCGAGAAAAATTTATGAAAGCTTTTTTGAAGGAATTTTATGCTGAATGGGATGGGAAAGCATAATTAGAAAATACGTTTCAAAAGTTTTACAAGTGAAAACAGTAGGTGAAAGAAAGGAAACTTATGAAAGCAATTGTCAATACAACATACGGACCACCTGATGTTCTCAGACTAGAGGAAGTAGATAAACCCATTCCCAAAGACAACGAGGTACTCATCAAAATATATGCTACGACAGTTAATCGGACCAACTGTGGCTTTTTGCGGGCAAAACCATTTATCGTAAGATTTTTCGCAGGCCTCTCAAAACCAAAAAAAACAATTCTAGGAAACGAGTTTGCTGGCAAAATTGAAGAGGTTGGTCGGGACGCGAAGTCTTTTAAAGTTGGTGATAAGGTGTTTGGATATACACAGGACGATTTTGGAGCACATGCCGAGTTTGTGACTATGCCTGACGCGGGGTCATTAACTACTATGCCAGCAAATATGTCGTATGAGCAAGTCGCCCCGAGCACCGAGGGTGCGTATTATGCTTTGAATAATATTAGAAAAGCAAATGTTCGCAGTGGGCAAAGAATCCTTGTTAATGGTGCAACGGGTGCCATCGGTTCTGCAGCAGTCCAGCTGATCAAATACTTTGGCGCCGAGGTTACCGCCGTCTGTAGTACGGGGAGTATGACACTCGTGAAACGCTTAGGAGCAGACATAATAATTGATTACAAAAAAGATGACTTTACCCAAAATGGCAAAACATATGATTTTGTCTTTGACGCGGTCGGCAAGAGTTCGTTTGGCGCTTGCAAAAAATTACTAAAGCCATACGGGATTTATTGTTCAACCGAACTTGGCTACTTAGCACAGAATCCTTTTTTAGCATTGTGGTCTACAAAATTTGGTAACAAAAAAGTCATCTTTCCAATCCCAAAACAAAGCAAAGAAAATGTCATCTTTTTCAAAAAATTGATGGAAGAGGGGAAATTCAAACCACTCATCGATAGACGGTACCCATTGGAAGAAATTATCCAAGCGTACAAGTATGTCGAAAAAGGCCACAAAAAGGGAAATGTCGTTATAACTGTGAAGCATGGATATTAGAATCAGGGTGATATAATTCTTTTAATGACAGACGAGCTTTCCGTTATTATACCTGCCTATAACGAAGAGAAATATTTACCGATACTTCTTAACTCAAGCCTTACTCAAGATTTCAATGGGAAACTGCAAGTCATTGTTGTAGATGGCAAATCCGAAGATCAAACTCGAAAAGTTGCACATTCATTTAAGAATAAAATGAGTGATCTACAAGGAGTAATATCTGAACGAGGAATAGGCAGGCAACGGAATTTTGGAGCGAAAAAGGCAAAATATAAATACTTATTGTTTGTTGATGCAGATATGGTGTTGCCAAAAAGGTTTTTATCCAAGTTGTTTGCGAAACCAGTGGAATCAAAATCTTTTATAGCAAGCACTTTGATTTTACCTGCGGATGGAAATTTTTATGAATGGTTCATTTTAGTATTAGCATATCCGTTTATATTGTTAATTAATTTTTTAAAACCCGTAATTCCAGGAGGTTTGACTTTTACTACGAAAGAATTGCATGAACGAATACATGGATATAAAGAAAATTTATACCTTGGAGAGGATATTGATTATGGAAATCGAGCAGTAGCAGCGGGAGCAAAGCATTCTATTTTTTTACAACGGTTGCATATCATTCCGTTAGAAGAACACGAAAAATGGGTTTTGTGAGATTTCTACTTTTTTGGTTAAAGAGTTTTATACATATTCATAAGAACGGAGATGTTCACGAAAAAAGCAAAATAAAATACCCTTATGGTCATTATAAAGATTAGAAAGATGTGACTCAAATGTTTTAGTAATTGGATCCTGCTTATGAGCTCGTTGAGGTAATAGAAATGCAACCTTCAGTCTGAGGCTAATCCTCGATAATGGGTATAGATGATATCGATAATAAGAAGATTAATTCTCATCCAAAGGTCGGAGTTGTTAAACCCCTAGTGTTAGAGGATAGACCAATTAGTTATCCTATAATATTGCATGCATATCTAAATTTTGGTATAATCTCACCTCATATGCCTTTACCACTATCTGAAGGAGATCGTAGATTAGTCGCTGATTCTATTGATACTACTCGTAGGATGAGAGCTGTAGCTGTGACAGAGGACAGAGACGGTCATAATCTTATAGAGATATGGTCCTCTCCTCAGCAACATGCTCTGCGTGATGCAGCAGTGCTAACTGCTGCTACAGCAAAGCTTGTTGTTTCTCATGTCGTCAGTGATATATCTACAGCAGATCAAAGGGAACAATTAGATGATACTCTGAGAATATTTCGCAGTAAATACGCTGGTCATAGTCCCTATGCAAAATTTAATCATACCGAACTTAATTCCCTCTAGGGCGTAAGCCCGGGGATGGAGTGATTCCAGGATCTTCGTTGGATGGGATATAATAGGAAGATGCGGTATAAAAAACAGGCACATTGTGTTTATCACTGTGAATATCA
>JBGTMH010000067.1:0-44587 GCA_041743715.1 Patescibacteria group bacterium
TTGGATATCATCTAGAATGAAAGAAATGGGATGATCAATTTAGTTATTGATATTGACTAGGAATTAGCAAACAAATTCTATTCCAAAATTGAACCATTTTATTTACCACTTGAAGACTCTCCTTAATGGAACATTATGAGAAAAGAGGTCTTAAGAAGGATGGTAGATAAGGTGCTTATTCCAGATATTGTGAAAGCGATTTATCAGAATACTGAGCTTTCAATCAGAAACCCGAATGCTGTCAGACCTTGGCAACATGTTTTAGAACCTTTGAATGGTTACATACTGCTAGCAGAGAAACTAATGAGTGAGGGAGAAAAATTCGCAGAAGCTTGGAACTTTGGTCCTAATAATACCGAAGCAGTTCCGGTCAAAGATATAGTCAAACAAGCTGTATCTGTCTCAGGCAAAAAGCTCAATTTAAAAGATTCATATGAACAGCATCCTCATGAAGCGAGATACTTAATGCTTGATAGCTCAAAGGCTATAAGAAATCTTGGTTGGAAACAAAAGCTTACGACATATGAGGCAATAAAATTGACTATGGAATGGTACGATGCTTTTTACAAAAAAGATAAAATGGATGCATTTACTCTCAAACAGATAAAGGAATACGAGGAAAAGTAAAAATATGAAATTTATAAAAACAAAATTAAAGGACGTCTATATTATTGAACCTCAAAAAAGAGGGGACGCTCGGGGATATTTTGCCAGAATTTTTTGTAAAAAAGAATTTTCAGAACAAGGACTTACGACAAATTTCGTTCAATCCAATACAGCATTAAGTAAAGTTAAGGGTACATTTAGAGGAATGCATTTCCAAAAATCACCTTACTCTGAGGTAAAAGTTGTCAGATGTACAAAAGGTGCGCTTTTTGATGTCGTTATAGATCTGAGAAAAAAATCTCCTACTTATAAAAAGTGGCTCGGTATTGAACTTTCTGAGGAAAATTGCAAAATGCTCTATATTCCTAAAGGTTTTGCGCATGGCTACATAACACTAAAAAATAATACAGAAATTTTTTATATGGTTTCGCAATTTTATACACCAGAAGCAGAAGGTGGCGTCAGATTTAATGATCCGGCATTCGCTATCACATGGCCTACAAAATTCAATATAATTTCGGAAAAGGATAAATCTTGGGAAAACTTTACAGAATAACTATGATTATTATAGATAACGCCTTGGAAAAATTAGCAAAAGAAGGAAAACCAATTAGAGTTGGTATGATTGGCTCAGGTTTTATGGCAAGAGGAGTTGCCATACAAATTGTTAACTTTACACCCGGTATCAAGCTAGTTGCTGTTGCAAACAGAACTTTGGAAAACGCTAAAAAAGTCTATCAAGAAGCAGGAGTAAAAAGCACCATTCATGCTACAGATGGCAAAATGCTAGATCAAGCAATAAATAACAATACCGCTGCTTTTACAAACGATCCCTTTCTTCTTTGTAAATCTAAAAAAATTGATGTGATTTTGGATATGACCGGAGCGATTGAGTATGGCGCGCACGTTGTCATGGAGGCAATCAAAAACAAAAAACACGTGGTTTCATTTAACGCAGAACTTGATGGGACAATTGGGCCTATTTTAAAGCATTATGCCAATAAAGCAGGAGTAATCTACACTTTGGCTGATGGCGATCAACCTGGGGTGACAATGAATCTTTATAGATTTGTAACCGGAATCGGTCTAAAGCCTGTACTTTGTGGAAATATCAAAGGCCTTCAAGATCCTTATAGAAATCCAACAACTCAAGAAGGATTTGCCAAAAAATGGAAACAGAATGCCGCAATGGTAACATCATTTGCCGATGGTACAAAGATCTCATTTGAGCAAGCAATTGTTGCGAATGCTACAGGAATGAAAGTGGGAAAAAGAGGCATGCATGGACCCGTCGTTGAGCTTGGGACACGTGTTGAAGAATTAGCTAAGTATTATCCCACAAAAGACCTGAACTCAAAAGAGGGTATTGTCGATTATGTAGTGGGTGCTTCTCCTGCGCCGGGAGTTTTTGTACTAGCAAAATCATTAAACGCTAAACAAAATCACTATTTACATTATTATAAATTAGGAGAAGGGCCGTTCTATTGTTTTTATGTCCCGTACCATCTATGTCATTTTGAAATCCCAAGTTCAATTGCAAGGGCAGTACTTTTCAAAGATGCTACTATTACGCCTTTAGGAAGACCTATGGTTGAGGTGATAGCTACTGCGAAAAAAGATCTGAAAAAGGGTGAAGTCTTAGATCAGCTCGGAGGATATGCCACGTATGGTGTCTGTGAAAATTATGAGCAAGCGAGAAAAGAAAACTTATTGCCAATTGGACTGGCAGAAGATTGTGTTCTCAAAAGAGATATCAAAAAAGACGAAATACTCACATTTGATGACGTCATTTTCCCTAAAGAGAGTGTTACTCTCAAGCTTTGGAAAGAACAGGTAAGACTTTTCCCGCAATAAGTTGAAGCACGCTGCCCCTACAACGAAAATGCTAATGGTATAATAACATCCTGCCTTCCTAGCCTCGTGAATAAATTTATTTTGAAACATATAACAATATTATTAATTTCCTTACTCATTATTTTCGGTATTGGATTTATTATGCTAATACAACCAAAGACGGATAATTTTCTGCAGAAACCCAAGGTGTTGGAATTTCGATCTATTGATACAATGAAATATTCCCGTGACATTGCTCGGGAGAAGCTGAATGATTCCTCTTTTGATGAAATAATTGATCGGCAAGTAAAACAGATTGCAGAAACAGGAGCAACGCATGTGGCAATCGGCACTCCATACGACGAGGAATTTATTCCATTCTTGAAACGATGGGTAGTCGCGGCAAGAAAATATAATCTTAAGGTATGGTTCCGTGGGAATTGGTCTGGATGGGAAGGTTGGTTTGGGTATGCAAAAGTTGATCGATTAACGCATATCCAAAAAACTGAATTATTTATTCTAGAGCATCCTGATTTATTTAAGGATGGCGATGTCTTTACAGCATGCCCCGAATGTGAGAATGGCAACGCAGGAGATCCAAGAAAAAATGGAGATGTAAATGGACACAGAAAGTTCTTGATATATGAATATGAAAAAACAAAGAATGCCTTTCAAAAAATAGATAAAGATGTCAAGTCAAATTACAATTCAATGAATGGTGATATTGCAAGGCTTGTTATGGATCGAGATACTACAAAATCACTTGACGGCATTGTTGTTATAGATCACTATGTTGCGTCTAGTGATCAGTTGGCAACTGATATAAGGCTGCTCGCCGCTCAATCAGGTGGAAAAATTATTCTCGGAGAATATGGCGCACCAATACCAGACATCCATGGCAAATTGACTGAAAATGAACAAGCCGAGTTGTTACAAGAAACATTTCAAAAGCTTGCAAACGTTGAAGAGCTCGTTGGCGTCAATTATTGGACAAGTGTCGGAGGAACAACAGCACTATGGAGCCATGACGGAAAACCTAAAAAAGCTGTGAAAGTACTCAGTAGTTTTTTTAAGGATAAATGAGTCTTATCGCAATTGACAAACAGTAATAATGGGTATAAAATGGGTGTTAAATAGAGTATAAATTACATGAATACACAAGCACAACTAAAAATTAATCTAACACCTGAACTACAAAGCTTGCTTCAATCAAAAGCAGGTAAGTTCGGTGTACCCTTAACACAATATGTAAAGCATGTGCTTATGAAAGATGTCGAAGACATACCCTATCCTATTTTTCCAGCATCAGAAGAGACCGAAAAAGCAACCCAGAAAGCTCTTAAGGAACTTCGAGACTTAAAACCTGTACGAAATATCCACGAGTATTTTGAAAAATTATAAAGATGCAACTCTTTTTCTCTTCAGACGTAGAAAAATACCTCAAAAAAATCAAACAAAAAGACAGCAAATTAGCGGAAAGAATAGAAAAACAATTAACTTTATTCACTAAGAATCCAAAACATCCCTCTCTACGATTACATAAATTAAGTGGCACTATAGAAAATAGATGGAGCATATCAATAACTTTGAGTATTCGGATGGTTTATATAATAGTAAAAGATGACGATGTTCTTTTTGTAAAAATAGGGACACATGATGAGGTATATGTATCTTAAAATATATTCAGTATGATACCGCAAATATGAGAAGGCGTTTGAGTGAGGTGCCGATTGGGGTACAGGTCTGTAATATTAATTGATTCTTTTTGGTTTGGAGAAGATAATTGACTTCAGAAGGTTCGACTTCTTTTTTATCAGAGACTTTGTAATAATAAACTTTGCCATTTTTTATAATTTCAATAGTATCTCCAATTTCTAACTCTCCGAGTCTGAGAAATATTGTGTTAAAATGAGTTAGTTCCCAAGGGAGTCCTGTGGAATGTGCAAACACAAATATTGTCCCTTTCTCTCCAGGCAAGGAAGTGCCTTTTGCATGCGCTACACCTTTTTTTAAAGCAGCTTGATACGTCGTTTCACTCCACGGATCAACATGTTCAATAACCGGAGCTTGTGCGTGGATTTTGGGAATTGTGATAAAAGTACCAGTCTTAGCTGTGATTTCTTTGACCACAGGTGGGACAAGATAAGCAAGAAGGATGGGGGAGAAGACGTAGAAGAAACCCACGAGGGAGAGGATGATAAAGGTGTTGCCGAGGTGGTGGATAAATTTCTGTTTATTTTTCATATTTTGAGAGATTAAAAAGTCTCTATATATGTCATCCTGAATTTATTTCAGGATCTACTTTAACGTGTCGCTCGATGCATGAGATGCTGAAACAAGTTCAGCACGACAATAGTGACTAATATTTCACTTTAAATTTTAGAAATCAAACCTGTTTTGGCATTATATATGACTATTAACCAAAACACAAAAAAGCCCCGTAGAACGGGGCTAATTGGTTTATAAAGCAAACGCGTATCCTGGACTTCTCCCGGATCGCAGTCTTAAATACGCACCTAAGAGGAGCATCATGATATTGCCAAAAAGAGCGAGGACGAGAAAGTTGTTACCTGTGATAGGGAGATGGGGTCCACCTAAAGTTACTGGAGCGGAGGGAGCGGAGGGCCCACCTGGTCCGCCAGTGGTTGTTGTTGTCGTTGGGGGTGGTACGTTGCCACCGACAGGGGGTGCAGGTTTCTCTTTTTCTTTTTCCTTTTCTTTCTCATACTCTTTCTCTTTTTCGCATGTATCACATTCTGCTTTGACGATACTGACATTGATTGGTCCATTGATAATATTTATCAAACTTTCGATATCGCCAGTTACTATTTTTACATCTCCGTGGTTATGATCAGCTTCATTGCCGCCGGTGTAATATTTATTTTTTAAATCGTTAATGAAATCGACAGAATTATCAACGCTGATGTCTGCTTTGTCATCATCTGTAACATCTACAGTATTCCATGAGCCAAATCCATTACCGAATATCTTTACAGTTTTTGCTTCCTCTTTGCCCTTGGAGACTAGAACATTTGCAACATTTAGTGGGCCATTTTTTATTTCTGTGACACTTTTGATATTGCCGGTTTTAATTACCACGTTACCGCTATTAAAATTCGTTTTATTATTACCAGTACTTAAATTCTGTGTGATATTATTTTTTATGGTGACTTTATTATTTATGAAGACACTAGTTTGTGTGGACGAGGAAACACTGGCATTATTATTTGATCCAGCACCATTGCCGTTGATTGTTGTGGTGCCTCCTAAGGCGGTACAACATGAAGGGTCAGAAATATTTGACTGATTAGCCGAATTTGAAATAGTTGTTAATGTATCTACATCTCCTGTATGAACGACCTGGGAATCACCTGTATTGTTGGAGGCTGAATTATTGCCAGTATCTGTAGTCGTACTAACTGAATTATTTATCTGAGCAGTATTATTCTGTTGACTACTTGCTTGCTGTGTATTGTCTACTGTTACAGTATTGATGGAACCGGCACCATTATCAATGACATTTATTTCCTCAGCGATCGCATAAGGTGTATAGCTCAAAACCATGAGAATACTCAGACTTGCTATCAGTATTCTAACTTTTCTTGAATTCGTTTTCATAATATTATCCCTTATCGCAACGGGCTAGCTTTATCAGTAAGACAAATTTTGACAGGGAGCAGTTGACCTACAGAAGATGGAGCAGATTTTGCGGCTATCGTGAAAGTCTCTTCACAATAACTCTTTTACCAAAGAGCAAGAGAGCTGCTAAAGGAAGTGCAAAGATTATCCAAGCGAGATTTATATTAAGTACTTTTTTGGTGTTTTCGTCGCCGATTAATGCTTTCGCGAGAAGATTATTATTTGAACTACTCACACCTGCGACTTGTGCGTTATTTGTGTTTGCGTTGTTGCCGACAGTTGATTGACTACCATTTACGTATGCTGTACCGGTAGAGTAAGTCTGATGTGTGTTATCTGAATTCTCGGTGACAGTAGTTGTTCCTTCTTCGTTACTACCTATACCTCCGACATGTGGTTGTTCATTATTGTTTGTATCACTATTTGCAATTTCGTTGTTTGCGTTATTATTTGTACTATTATTAGTTACAGATTGTTCTGGCTGTGCCGCTGGTTTTGCACGTTGTTGTTGTCCTGGAAGTACAAAGTCACCGAGCCATTTTGCGCCTGGGAACAGATTAACAAATACGACATTCAGTGTTCCACCGTTGACGATATTGTTGTTCACGAAGTTTACCATGTTGGCGATGATATTCGCGTCACCAGTATTTATGATGTTGTTACCACCTGTGTTGTAATCTGTTGTATTACCTCCTGTGTTTGCTGTCAAATTAAGTGTGTTATTTATGTTGGCATTGTTGTTTTGTGCTGTTGTGTTATTGGTTGTAGTGGACGCTGCGCTATTATTTGTTGATCCCGCGCCATTGCCGTTGTTGCTAGCTTTGATTTGTCCGTCAGGTCCATGCGATATTTCCATACCCGCTGATCCAGCTGCTTGACTACCATCTGGTGCTCCGATTAATTTTCCAATCCAGTTGCCTGCATCGTTGATAAATACTAACCAGAAGTTACCGCCATCGATATTGGTATTGGCGATATTGACAACATTTGCGTCCACATTCGTCTGACCTGTTTTGATTGTCGCGTCACCGTTGGTACCTCCAGTTGAACTGTTGTCACCAGTTGTGCCATTGAGTATCAGGTCATTAGTGATTGTTACGTCATTGTT
The DNA here is from genome assembly GCA_041743715.1 of Patescibacteria group bacterium. Classification (GTDB taxonomy): domain Bacteria; phylum Patescibacteriota; class Microgenomatia; order Levybacterales; family UBA12049; genus JACDET01. Next base: position 7,187 of record JBGTMH010000067.1, read on the forward strand.
TTGGAATGTGTTGTTGGTTGCATTACTATCAAGTGATGCGTTGTTATTTGATAACACGCCGTTTCCTGCGTTCGATGCTCCCACGCCTCCACCTGACACTGGACCATTTGTAAATTCTGGGAGTATTATATCTCCTTGAAGATTTCCGTAGATATTAACAACACCGTAGGTGACATTGCCCGCAATATTATTGTTGGCAAAAGTGAGGGAATTAGCTGCGACATTTGCGTCACCAGTGTTAATTGTGGTATTACCACCGGTGTTGTAACTTGAATCATTTGCACCTGAATTTGCTGAAAGCACCATGTTATTGCCAACTGCAGCATCATTGTTTTGGAATGTACCATTGTTCAGTTGTGATGTAGCACTGGCGTTGTTGTTGGAATTTGCGCCGTTGCCAGTATTATTTACCAGAAGTGGTCCGACACCGCAACCCATTATGCAATTAGCTGCAAACGCTTCTTGAGTCAAAACTATGTCCCCAGTGTGGTTATCAGCGACGTTGAATTCAGAGACCATCACACCATCGACGTTGGTATTGACAGCTGTAACTGCTGTACCTGATGTATTAGAATCACCTGTGTTCAATGTTGTGTCGCCGAGATTAAATGATGATTGACTAGCTCCTGTGGTTGTGGCTTGGTTAAGGTTGTTGCCTACCGATGCACTATTATTTTGAAGTGTATTATTGTTATCAATGGCTACTGATGATCCGTTATTGTTAGATCCAGCACCGTTTCCACTATTTACGACTGCTACACCGGAATTATTGCCGTTTGATACTGATGCTCCCGATCCAGCTGCGTTGCCTGCAGCATTAGTATTTGCATTGGTAACAACTGCGCTAGAATTATTGCCGTCACCCGTGTTAATAACTGTTTTTCCAATGTTGCCATTTGATTGTACCGCTGAACCTCCATTATAGTAGTTGTTTTTATATGCTTCTGCAGCTGCTTTTTTCTGTGCTTCACGTTCTGCATCTTTTGCATTTTCTTCAGGTGATTTATTTTCAACTTGCTTGTTTTCAGCAGGAGTATTTTGTGTACCCCCTGAGTTTGTTGTACCAGGTTGAACTGGCGCGACAGGTGCACTTGGCGCGGCTTCAGGAGTTACATTATTCTCTGGTGCAACCGGCGCTTCGGGGGCTGCAGATGGTGCAGGTGGTGCATCCTCAGCCAAAACAAGTGCCGGATTAACTTGTAAGAATAATACTGCGACTATCGTAAATATTGCTATATATTTTTTAATTAAATTATTCATATTTTTAAATTATTATATTTATTTCTCACTTCTCATTTCTCAACTCTCATTTCAAACTCTGAGGTAGGGTGTCTTACCGAAGTGCCAGCAAGACACCTCTACCACTCAAAGTTATACCAACCAGTTAAGGCTATCCCAGAGATCGTTAAGATCCCAGTTAAGACCTAATTCTAAATTTCCTGGAAGGTGAAGACTGCTGCCTTCATTTAAGATGTTTACGTTTCCGTGGTTGTTAACATCAGTCCATGATTTCGCATTTCCTGTTACGACCAGTGGGTCGCCATCAACATCACTTGTACTAAAGCTGACATCATTTTTGCCAGTTTTTGCACTATCGTCTACATCGTTGTAAAGATCAGCATAGTTGTCTTGACTGTGGAAAAGCACATTGTCGGCTGATGCATCTACTTCATTTTCTGAGTAGGCACCGTTACCAGCAACTTTTACTTCTACACCATCAAAAACACAGTCACAATCGATCTTTGCAAGATTGAAGTTGACAGCATTGTCAACGTCAACATGTGTACTTGCATTACCAGTTGAGATTCCTACGAATCCACCGGTATTGAAAGTTGAATCGTTTTTACCTGTGTTTGCCTTTGCCTCAACGTCATTGTCGACGTTTGCATCATTGAACTGATCCAGCACTACTGCTGAACTTCCGTTCAAAGCTGCATCGTTATCGCTGAACGCACCGTTTCCTGATATAAGAACACTTGAACCGCCAGCACTACCATTTCCACCTAACTTAGCAATATTTGCATTTGCTTTTGTGTCGATAGATACACTTGTTTTAGCGTCACCTGTGACGGTTACACTATCACCACCTGTGTTGAATGAGTTATCATTCTTGCCGGTGTTTGCTTTTGCTTCAACATCATTGCTGATGTTTGCGTTATTATCTTGGTTCAGGAATACAGATTTGTCTTTGCTTACTTCAACTTCGTTTTCTGAGTATGCACCGTTACCGGTTATGGTAACGTTTGTCGCACCACCCTCACATCCTCCGCAGTTTGACAAACTTGCTTTATTTAAGTTTGCTGCGTTAGATATACTGGTGTTTGTTGTTGCATCTCCTGTGACAATCTTACTGTCTCCGCCGGTGTTAAAGTTTGCACTGTTATCGCCGGTGTTGGCATTTGATGAAACATTATTTGTAATGTTTGCATTGTTTGTCTGATTGACAGATGTTGTACTGTTACTTGAAACATTAATTGCACTGTTTGAGAATGCACCGTTTCCTGTAACATTAAGAGAATTTGCAAGTGCGACTGGAGCTAAAGCATTAACTAAGACTGCTCCGGTTGCTATAGCTGTTATAAATCGTTTTTTAAAAGTCATATAATTTTTCACCTCCTCTCCTGAGAGAATCTCCCCGCAATGCGGGGTACACTTCATCCGTTTTTATGTATAGTCACGTAAAACGTGATTCTCCATAAAAAAACGGAAATTTCTTTATCTACTTTTTGTTAGATAAAAAAATCTCCGTTTTTACAATTTTTGTTTCTTTGTAAGTCATAGTAGTAAAGTAACCTGATTTCATAAATGTATGTCATTAAGTTGTTATGCAACTTAATCCCTTTTTCCCAAAAAAAAAGACACTTATTTCTTATAAGGAAAAATGTTTCCTTAAAGTAATAAATGCCTCCGTGTGCGGTCAGCGCTTGTTATTTAAATTGTTAATCTGCTTTAGACAACTTGTTTATAGAAACTACTATATATGATATTGAATGATCTTGTCAAGACCCATTTTATACTCTTATTGTTTTGCTGGGTTATGAGCCTGATTATTCGTTTTTTTGATATTTCTTTCAACTAACTGGACGACTTTGTAATCCTGAACAAATATCTCAACACTTCCCCAACCTCGAATATTTTTCAACGCGTCAACTACTTCTTCTAGTAATTCTGTACTTACTTGTTTTGTAGAATAGTCTCTCATAGTTTACTTAGTGATTAGTTTTTTTAGTGATCAGTTTTATTTTTTCCTAACCACTAAACACTAACCACTAACCCCTTATTTAAGATTCAACGTTATTAAATCTTTTTTCCCGCTGATTTCTCCGACCTGAATGGTTAAAGATTTTTCTGTATCATTGATTGGAAATCCGAGCCGCGTATACTTTGTGGAAATTGCTTGTACATCCACTGGATCATTATGAATATCCGCCGCTAGTTTCTCGGGAGAACTGCCGGTTATTAAACGGACGTAATCTTTAGAACTTAGTTGAACAGACTTATCATAACTATTGGTAATTTTTAAACTGAGTATAAGAAAGACTCGACCTTTGACTGCTGATGCACTTTGGCCTTTTACAATAATTTGATCACGAAGTTCTGCGCTTTGGATCTCATATTTCAACTGGCTCACTTCTTTCCCTGTCCCGTCTTTCAATGGAAAATTAAAGCTTCTGTTCAGTAATTGTTGTGCAATAGGTTTATTAATATTTTCTCTTTTATCAGTTGATAGAATTGAAGGAGCGCTTGCAGAAGACTTATTGACCACACTTCTTACCGCAACGATAGCTACTATGACGACAAGTATGATAACAACTATAAAGGGTAAATAAGGAGAATTTCTAAAAAATCTTTTTATTTTCTTTGGACTAAAAGGAGAATTGCCATTGTTGCTAGCAAACGATCCGCTATTATTTGATCCAGGAATCGAGTAATCTGACATTGCAAAAATATTTCCTTTTAAAAGTTGCGGGGTACGAGAGTACGACAAAAAATTACTGATATTTTTCATAAAATATTCTAGAAAGAGCGAGCAGGAATGGTTGGATAGTACCAAACGATTTAACCGCTGTCAAGAGCCAAACTCGGTTGCATAAACAAATAACTCTGCCGTATAATACATTACTATGCAAAAAGTAAAACAAACATATTATCTTCTTGACTTTGATAGTACCTTTATAAAAAGTGAAGGACTAGACGCACTTGCAGAGATAGCATTGCATGATCACCCAGAAAAAAAAGAAGTACTTGAAAAAATAAAAAACTTAACAAATCTGGGGATGGAAGGAAAAATTCCTTTTAATGTAAGTCTTAGTAAACGAATACAATTAATTCAAAGTAATAAAGCACACGTTTTGCAAGTAGGAAGGCTCCTTAAGAAAAAAATATCCACTTCCATTCTTAGTAACAAAGCATTTTTTACGGAACATAAAGAAAATATTTTTATTATTTCTGGTGGATTTAGAGAATTTATCTTGCCTGTCGTAAAACAATTCGGCATTAAGCCCGATCATGTTTTTGCAAATACTTTTGTGTTTGATGTAAAGGGAAATGTTACTGGCATCGATACTGCAAATCTCATGAGTCAAGACAATGGAAAAGTAAAGGTAGTACAATCACTTAACTTAAAAAAAGATCTATATATTATCGGGGACGGGCATACTGATTATGAATTGCGAAAACAAGGACTTGCTAAAAAATTTATCGTTTTTACAGAAAATATAGAGCGCAGCATTGTCGTTAGTAAAGCTGATGAAGTCGCCCCGACATTTGATGAATTTCTTTATGTGAACAATTTACCTAGTTCACTCTCGTATCCTAAAAATAGAATTACCGTTCTTGTCATGAAACAAATTTCTAAATCCGATAAAGAAATTTTTGCAAAAGAAGGTTACAAAATTATATATGGAGAGGGCTTATCTAATCAAAAGTTATTTACACTACTTCAATCTACTGCTATTCTTTGCGTTGATAATCAAGATCAATTGTCTGCCGATATACTGCAACATGCACAGAGACTTTTAGCAATTGGAATGTATGGAAATACAGAAGAACAGACAAGTCACACATTTCTGCACCAAAAAGGAATATACGTTATAAATACTTCTCATACGACAAAACGACTTATTAATTTTATCAACACCGGCAATACTGATAAAAGCCTTACATTGCCAAATATTAAACTTTCGCCACATAAAAACGCCCATAGATTATTGCATTTGCATAAAAATGTTCCTGGGATACTGGCACAGATAAATACTATTATGGCTAAAAATGATATGAATATTATCAGTCAATATCTTGAAACCAATCAATATATTGGATATGCGATAACAGATGTTGACAAAACATATAATAAAAATGTACTCAAACTCCTCAAGAAAGTTCCCAATACTATCCGATTTCGTGTACTCTATTAGTAAATTTTCTATTATAATAGATCTATGGAATCAAAACCTAAATCTAAATTTGCTTTCTTTGTCCTCATAGGATTGAGTTCGACTATTCTGCTTGCAGCGCCTGTCATCGTTTTGCTTGGTATTGGATTTTTTCTCGACAAAATATTTCATACTGGAAATATTTTTATGATCGGTGGAACTATTATTGGGTTCATAGGTGGGAGCATGAACGTATTGAAACTCATGAAAACGATGAATAAATCAAAATAGAAAAACATTTTTTGCAAAACCCATCTCATGTATGATAATATATAAAGGATTTATTTATGACTAACGAAACAAAACTACTTATAGGAATTAGTGTCGTCACAATAGCAATTGTTGTTGGAGCGGCATTCTTTATGGGGGGTAAATCATCCCCTACATCAAATTCGGAGCCTATCCAAAATAAGGATGTACTCGTCCGTTCAGATAGTCATAAAATAGAAGCAAAGGGTGCTAAGGTAACGCTTGTGGAATTCGGAGATTTTCAATGTCCAGCATGCGGAGCAGCATATCCAACCATTACGCAGGTTCTTGAAGAATATAAAGGAAAAATAAATTTCGTTTTCCGGCAATTCCCTCTTCCTATGCACAAAAATGCAAAAGCCGCGGCATATGCAGCCGAAGCAGCTGGTGAGCAAGGAAAGTTCTTTGAAATGTACGACAAAATCTATGAAAACCAAGCAGATTGGGGAGAAAGCGATAAAGCCATGGAGTTTTTCATTAAATATGCAACCGACATAAAACTTGATATGGATAAATTTAAGACTGATGCAGCCAGCAAAAAATATGAGAAAAAAGTACAAAAAGATATTGATGACGGATACGCGGCTGGTGTGAATTCGACACCCACATTCTTTATAAACGGCATCCCACAAGAAAGCGGTATGCAACTTAATGATTATAAAGAAGCTATCGATAGTGCAATAACCAAATCAACAAAACCATAGTCCAAATGAAAGTAGCAGTCGGCTCTCTCAATCCCACCAAACTTGAAGCAGTAAAAATTGCATTTGAAAAAGTCTTTCCCAATACATCGTGGTCTATTAAAGGCGTATCTGTTACATCAGGTGTCTCAGATCAACCAATGAATGATAGAGAAAGTATTCGAGGAGCAAAAAAGAGAGCGAAAAGAGCTATAAAGAAATTAAACGCTGATTATGGAGTAGGACTTGAAGGGGGAATACAAAAAATAGGGAAGTACTGGTTTGAAACAGGATGGGTAGTGATTGTGAATAAAAAAGGGGACGAAGGCATAGGATCTGCGGTAAGAATGCAGATTCCTGAAATAGTTATGAAACACATTCATAACGGGATCGAATTAGGAAAAGTCTCAGATATCATCTTTCACACAGAAAACTCCAAACACGGACAAGGTTACTTTGGTCTCATGACTAATAATACGATCACCCGGTCCCGTGGTTACTCAGACGGAGTCATCTCCGCCCTCAGCCGATTCATTCACCCTCAATTATTCGATGATTCTTAACCAAATTGGAATTTTTTACGCGGCATCTTTTTTAAATGCTGCGTGCGCTTTGGAGCGTGCTCTTTGATAAATTAACCTTGGTGTTAACTGAGAAAAAGCTACCATTACACCATTTTCACAAAAGCGACTTGAAAGTCTATCACTTGAATAGTGAGCTAATGTTAAAGCGGCTGCATCTACCCAATCTGCGTTTTCTGCTCTCTCACCATTTCTTCTCGTCATATGAAAAACTCGTTGTGTATCTTTTTCATCCTGCGACGGAATATTAGGTGGTTGTTGGCTTCTGTGAGCTTTGAAAGCTGTAATCCAAACTTCTTTCGCGTATGGTGTCAACTCTATAAAATGTGTTGGTTGTGTTCTGAAACCCCATCGATTCCTCCCATCATGCGTATCTGTAGCATAATGTGAAATATCATTATTTCCCCTTGCACGTCTGGCAATTTTGAAACCAGCACGATGATCTTTATGTTTATCCTGCCCATGTGTACTTATTACTACTTCCGTATCGAGAAAGTTCATTACAGCTCTGACTTCTTTCGCAGCATATTTTTTATGTTTATGTAAATTTGCATCTGGATATCCCAAATTAATAACCATTGCTCCTCCAGCCAACTTTGCAGACCCGACGCTTTCTTTTCTCCTGGTCAATGCCAATGCTTCTCTACTTTCATACCCCTCGAGCTCTCTGGCAGCTCCATCGGTCAATGTTATATAGCTAACACCTAGTCCATTATCAGCAGCCATATTTGCCACTCCGCCAGCCAAAGCAGCATCATCAGGATGTGCTTCGACCATAAGTGCAGAAGGCTGATCAAATAATTTTTCAGGATCTAGAATTGTAATAAATATTTCCCGGCCGTCCGTTGTTTTAATTATTTTTTCTGGCAACACTTCAAAACCGTCACGCCAATTATCCCGCATCTCTGTCAGATAATTCTCAAGCTGTTCAGCAGGACTTGGTTCTACTTCCTGATTCGGTAGCTGTATTGTAAATTCATTAAAATATGATGTATTTTCAGCTTTAACTAACATAATTTCCCCCACAAAAAAACCTCCCACTTGGGAGGCCTTCCACATAAAAAAAGCACAACCTCCCTACGTGAGAGTCGCGCAACAACAAACAATAGAATTTACTTTAACCATAATTAACAATATATCACGCAGGAATTAGTTTGTATACAACTAAAAATGTAACAATGGCTACTTCTTCCTCACAAAAATTCCCGCAAATTTATCCTCGTAAACTAACTCCCACTTGTCTTGATTGACAAGTGTTTTTAGACGTGTATAGACAGGTTTTTCATAGGACATAAAAACGATATTATATTTTGTTTTATCAATATTTTTTAAATCCTGCTCAACAGCATAATAGTCTTCAAATCCACTATATCCATCTTTCTGCCACAGATGCATCCGGCCGTCAATTGTCGGTTTTATTTCCGGATAATTCCAAATTATCCAACCACCCCAGCCATAGAGCGTATAGAGATCATGATTAAGTTTATGCTTTATAAGATACTCTGCTGACTCTGGGGAACATTTTATAAATTGACTTTGACAATAGGTACTCCATGAATAATTGGTATATTTTGTAAACGGATACTTTGACAATACCGCAATGCTCAGTAATACCAAAAGAAAAATAATTGTCATACTATATGTTAACTTCTTACCGTCAGGCTGGAAAAAGCTCGCTATTGGTTTTAGAAGAGGGAGAATAAGATAATATGCCGGCCATGCATACCGACGTACTTCAAAAGAAAGAGCAAACACAATAAGAACAGCACCTAACAGAGGAATTTGCTCTGTAACCTTATTTTTGAAAAACAGATATATAAAACCAAATACCAGTAGAATTGCCACAACTATTTGATTCCACCAGACTTGTGAATACATATCAAAGGGTAAATATTCAGCAATATTTTTTAAAAGCGGACTCCCGATATGCGAAATCGCTGTCGTATGAATTCCAATCCCAAAAGGGTTGACAACAGTAACGGCAACACAAGCTGTAAAAATACCCGTTAAATATATAATTTGTGACCTATTATTTATAAAAATGCCTTTGATACCCTTGATACTCTTGATACCTTTTATCGCATACAACGCTATCCACAATCCAAAGAGAACTATCCCCAATAAGAACTCTCCATGTAAATTGGCCCAAAGGAAAAAAAGTGGAATCGTCAAATACAAAATTTTTGGTCGGTCTTTATATCGACTCAAAAGAAAAAACAACACCCCAATCAGAAGGAGTGAGATTTGTTGTCCTCGAAAAGAAATAGCATTGATAGGTTGTTCCAGATAGAGAAGGAGTGGAAAAAGAAACGCTTGATCCCACAACGTTAACCGTGCAACTTTTGAAAAAAAGTAAAATGTAAGAGTGACAACAGACGCTCCTAGTAAAGTCAAACCAAAGAAACCTCCAAAGTGGAAAACTGCATATGTTAGAACATCTGTCAGCCACGAGGTATTGGCCCAGTGATAGTTCGGCATCAAAGTAGAAAATGTATTATCTCTGAGAACCGATCCATGCTGAAAAAAATATTCCCCATATTTTAAATGCCATCCGAGATCAGGATCGGAGGGAGTGTCTATGGAAAAAATAAAGACGATGAGAAAGGGAAGTGAACCTAGTATAAATCGCAGAGGGTTTTTAAAACGCTTCATATAATAAGCGCAAGTATACCATAAATATGTAGACTTAGGATTTAAGATTTAGGATTTAAGAATAAAAAAACTTCTGATTATTTCTTAAATCATAAGTCCTAAATCTTAAATCTAAAGCGGTGTTAGCTTGTCTTGCGGACCAACTTAGATGTGCTGACAATTTCCAAAACTTGTCCATTGCGTGTCTCAATCGATGTAGCGCCTGTCTGCTCTTTATAATCTTGGAGCAAATCTGAAAGTGTTTTTGACTGTTCATTGACATCAAACCGCAGATCTTTTACTTTCTGTTCAAGAGTTGCAACAGAGGGCTGTTTGACGATTTGCTGCCGCACAGAATTTTTGGCTTTGGTTACATCTTTTACTTTTTCAAGATGTTCACGATAAGTCGGATCATTATTAAATGAATCATCAAACATCTCCCGAGCCTGCTTAAGCTCATCTCGAAGCTTGTCTATAGAATCAATATGATTTCTGATAAGCTCTTCAAGATTTAAAAGCCCAACAACCTGATCATTCCCGGGTGCAGCATCTGTTACCTCTTCACCATCAATCACATCATCCTGTTCGTCTTTCGGATCCATAATTACTAACTATACAGAAAATTAGCATTGAAAAGCAAGTGGCAAATAGATATGTTATTTGTTACAATTATACCTAATATGATAGAAACTGATAAACATACTCATCAAATAGAAACACACAGAGATCAAGAGCTGAGCCCCCGTGAGCATTTAACGCAATTAATAAATGATGTACGAAGTATTCATCATCTCGATGAAAGTGACATTGAACGGCGAGAAGCACTTATAAAAGCGGCTGGTAGTCATGCTTTAGCCATCGTTCATGCAGGTAGGTTTAAACAAATTGTAGTCAAATCCTATTTAGATGCAGAAACCAAAGGAAATCCTAATACTCGCAAAGATGTTTTAAGATTATTAACTGTTGCAAACGATACTGCAAAATCTGTAGCAATGGAAAATCAAAATCCACCTTCGCAAATACGGGCAATAAAAAGACACGCAGGGGTAAAAAGAAGACTCGGACTTTAAATTAATCTATGACAAAAGAAGAAAAAGTTAAAGAAATAAATAGGCGGTTAACAAAAGTATACCCGAATCCAAAGATTGCTCTGGATTTCAAGACTCCACTCGGGCTTCTGGTCGCGACGATTATGTCTGCACAAACCACAGACAAACTTGTTAATACACTGACCCCTGCATTATTCAAAAAATATCCGACTGCGAAAGATTATGCCCAAGCAAATGTTGAAGATATTCGAACACTGATTAGTAAAGTTAATTTTTCAGGGAATAAAGCAAAAAATATTAAAGCTTCAGCGCAGATCATCGTTGAAAAACATGGAGGCCAGGTCCCTGACACAATGGAAGAACTCGATGCATTACCAGGGGTAGCCAGAAAAACAGCCAATGTCGTACTCGGCCAGGCCTTTCATAAAGCCGAAGGTATCGTTATCGATACCCATATGATACGGATGTCCAACAAACTCGGCCTATCAGATCAAAAAGATCCCGTCAAAATCGAACAGGACCTGATGAAAATCGTTCCAAAAGAAGAATGGATCAATTTCCCAGCAAGACTAATCCTCCACGGAAGACACTTCTGCACAGCAAGACCACATGATTGCAAAGATTGTCCCCTTGGAGATCTTTGTCCCGATAAATAATAGTGTCATTGCGAGGAACGAAGCAATCCCCTACACAGGTAGTTAGCGTTACATGAAAACTTACTACGTATATATTTTATCCAATAAATGGAATACAACTCTTTATACCGGAGTAACAGATAATATAATAAAACGGGTGTGGGAACATAAACAAAAACTTGTGAAAGGATTCACCTCAAAATACAACATTGATAAACTCGTATTTTATGAACATGGAAAGGACTCATTAGAAGCAATAAAAAGAGAAAAGCAAATCAAAGGAGGATCAAGAAAAACTAAAATTGAATTGATTCAAAAGATGAACCCCAATTGGGAAGATTTATATCACAAGCTTTTGTAGGTTGAAGGAGATTGCTTCGTTCCTCGCAATGACAATTACAGCAACCCCTGTGATTTCATCCTTCTGGCCAATGCATCATCCAAAATCTTCTTTCTGATCCGTATATTCTTTGGAGTTACTTCAACAAGCTCATCATCATTTACATATTCCAGAGAATCCTCAAGATCCATTGCTTGGGGGATGTTAAAATGTTCCATTGAACCGTCACCTTTGGACCGCATGTTGGAGAGCGCTTTTGCTTTACACACATTGACACTCATATCATCACTTCTGGAATTTTTACCGACGACCTGGCCTTTATATACCTGGACACCTGGGCCGATAAAAAGTATTCCCCGTTCTTGGATATTTGTTAAACCGTAGAGGTTTGATTGTCCAGACTCGGATGAGACGAGGGAACCTTGTTCACGCCGGATTGGATCACCACTATCCACATCGTATTTGACGAAATTTGTATTTATAATTCCCAATCCACGGGTGTCTGTGATAAATTCACTACGGTAACCAAAGAGTGCACTTGTCGGCATAACAAATGAGAAATAAACAATACTATTATCATCAGTTGTCATGTCTTCAAGGACTGCTTTTCTTGTGCCCATTTTCTGCATGACAATGCCTGAGTATTCCTGTGGTGCTTCTAGAAAAACCCGTTCAAATGGCGCCAGCTTTTTCCCTTCAATTTCTTTAAGAATAACTTGTGGACGACTTACTTGCAGTTCATACCCTTCACGACGCATGCGCTCAATGAGAATTGCCAAATGCAGTTCTCCCCTGCCACTGACGAGCCACTTACCGTCTGTACTGTCCTCAACACGAAGTGCGGTATCTGTTTCTAGTTCTTTCATAAGACGCTCTCTGATCTGTCTTGAAGTTTTAAATTCACCTTCCTGGCCCGCAAAAGGGGAGTCATTGACACTAAATGTCATTTTTACTGTCGGCTCTTCAATGGCAAGCAGCGGCAACGCCTGAGGATTTTCTGGATCTGCAATTGTTTCACCTATTGTGATGTCCGGTATCCCGGAAATCGCCACAATGTCACCAGCAAGTACTTCCTGAGCATCAACACGGCCTAATCCTTCAAACGTCATAAGTGAAGTCAAACGGAATTTCTTCATATCACCATCCCGGTTGATATGCACAATTTCTTGTCCAGCAGTGATTTTACCGTTGTAGACTCTCCCGATAGCAATTCTTCCTTTGTAGTCATCCCTACCCAGGGTGGTCATAAGAAGTTGCAACGGCGCATTAGGATCACCACTCGGAGGCGGAACATATGTAAGTATTGCATCAAAAATCGGGGAGATATCTGTCATGATCGAAAGATCCGGTTCAAGTCCTGCTTTCCCTTCTTTGGCTGATGCATACACTATAGGAAAGTCAGCCGTTTCATCATCCGCCCCTAACTCTAAAAATAAATCGAGTGTTTTATCATGGACATGATGGATGCGGGCATCTGGTTTATCGATTTTGTTTACAACTACAATAATCTTAAGCTTCTTTTCAAGAGCCTTTTTTAGAACAAACCGTGTCTGCGGCATAGGACCTTCTTTTGCATCAACGAGAAGCAAACACCCATCTGCCATGGTGAGTACACGTTCTACCTCACCACCGAAATCAGCATGTCCTGGAGTATCTATAATATTTATTTTTGTATCTCCCCACATGACAGACGCGTTCTTGGAAAAAATAGTAATCCCACGCTCCCGCTCAAGTTCATTACTATCCATAATCAAGTCCGACTCTTCATTCTCCTTACCGAGCTTTGTTTTGGATTGCCGCAGCAACGCATCGACTAGTGTCGTTTTGCCATGATCAACGTGAGCAATAATGCCAATATTTCGTATCGCGTTCATAAAAATAAAACCTCGCTCCGCGAGGCACAAATATCATACCATTTCTTAACATTTAAAGCAAATTTAATGCTCTAAAGCAGCAATAACCTTTTCAACATCTGGATACAGTCCATGCCATTTTTTTCCACCGACATGATTAAATTCAGAAGCTCCATTTAAAAAGTTGAATTGATTTTTAAGAATATCAGTATGACCAGTATTAGGTATAATTCTATCCCATGAATCGCTGCCAGGAATATATAGAAGGGAATCTATGGGATGAGTTTCAGTAACGGCAATTGCTGACCTCATTTCATTTATTTTACCATCATAAGAATCAAAAAAAACAACTGTATAAGGTTGTACCTGTTGAAGAATAGTTATATAGTAACCCACGTCTGATGATCTTAGTGTATATGATAAACGCGCGGGATAGCTCTGTGTTTGACCTAATTTTCTATCAACCAGTTGCAGCCATGCTTGTGTGTCTCTCAGTTCTTGAGGCACTCTTTCACGTCTTTGTCGAAAACGGTTTAAAATAGTTCCAACCTCCACCTTCATTGTACGTATTATACTCTACCGGGTTAAATCAAAACAAACATTACAAAAAAAGGAATAAGCGGGCGTAGTATTATTTGCAAAATCTGACTTAGTGGTCTTTTAAGTTGTTTTCTCTATTTTTTTAAGAAGATTAATGAGTTTTGCGCTTTCGCTCATTCCTTCAAGATCGGTATGTATTTCCATCGTTACCAGTCCTTTGTATTTCTCATGATTAAGTACCTCTAAAAAGGTCTGTATTGGTAACTGACCTTTACCAAGAGGCATATGTTTGTAGCGAAAAGGCCGCAGTGATGAATTAAGAAAGTGATGTTTGTAGTCACTTAAATGGATGTTGATAATTCGATCTTTGTATTGTTTAAAAAATTCTATTATGTCTCCTCCTGCTTGTGCTAGATGCGTTGTATCGAGTGTTATATAAAAATCATTTTTTTTTAAAAGTTTGGGAAATTCTTCTTGGTGCCAATGATACATATCGTGTTTCCGTGAACCAATTACTTTTTCACGATTTTCAAAACCGATCTTAATACCATACTTTTTTTCTAGCGAATGTAAGGTCTTGATATAGCGCTCATCAAAGATTTGTTTACCTGCAAGGCCTATATGAAGTACAATAACTTTTGCGTTAAGCATATCAGCCATATGGAATAATTTTGTAATTTCGGTTAATTTAGTTTTTGAAAAAAAACGGAGAGACTCATGGAGACTCAACACAACCATTTTGTGTTCGTCTAAAAAAGTTTTCAATTCTGCTATATCATCATATGTGACTTTTATGTATGAAGGCAGGAGCAATTCAATTCCATCGACACCAGATTTTTTTAGTTTGGTAAATACGTTTGATGCCGGATAAGTACCAAAAACGTTATTCTTGACCACCTTATGAAACATCTTTCGTTTATGAGGAAGTATGTCAGTATAAAATAATCCAGCTGATGTTTTCATTATGTAATTGACACTAATTATACTGTATATTTACATTTTTTGCCATTGATTGACATTGAATTAGAGAAAGAGTAGAGTAAAATATAGCATGCCGCGAAGACAAATATCTCCATTTGGAAAATATTTTAAAAAGCTTGATAATATAGATCGCGACTTAAAGAATAATGAAGAATTCGGATCGATACTTATTTTAAATCTCGTTGAAGAAATAGGTGAGATGGCACGGGCATATCTCGCCAAACATGGCCGTAAGCCCAGTAATATAGCTGCCCAACAAGACGAAACATATCAGCAAGAGCTTGGTGATATTCTTGTTGCTATTATCCGCTTTGCGAGAGTAAAAAATATTAATCTCGATCAACGAATTATGTATACGTTGAGAAAAATAGAAAGACGAAAGAATACACCCAAAAGTTAACCATGACAGACTCGAATTATATTACCACCACCTCAGTGAAAAAGGCAAAACTGACATATTCCCATCAATGATTACAATTAACTTTACAAATAGCTTGACAATTATACTGTGCTTGTAGTACAATATACGTATGTTTAAACCAGAATTCAGCCTCAACTTTAGAATTCTTAATATTTTAGGGAGTATTGAGCGCTTATATGGACAAATTCAGGGAGAAAAACTCATTCCATCGCTTTCTCTCAGACTGTCTCAAGAAAATCAGATACTTGCTACTCACTACTCAACAAGCATCGAAGGTAACCCACTTTCTCCACAAGATGTTACCAATGTCGTATTAGGAGACCGCATTCCTGCGACTAAATCAGAAAAAGAAGTTAAAAATTATTTTAATATAATTACTACCTTGCCCAATCTCGCTCGGGACCGAACACCGATAGCTGTCGAATTTACTGAAAAACTGCATAAAAAACTCATGGATGGTATTGAGGAAAAAAAAGATTTGGGAACAGTCAGAGACGGACCTGTTTTTGTCGGTCATAAAACACAACAGGAAATAGTCGTCAAACACAATCCGCCATTTCACACTGAGAAAGAAATAAAAGATGCTTTGACAGATTTATACAATTGGCTAAAAGAAGAAAAAGAACTACATCCACTCCTTAAAGCAGGAATTATGCATCATCAATTTGCTTATATTCATCCGTTCTTCGATGGCAACGGCAGATTGGCCAGAATTTTAACAACATATTATCTCATTCAGGAACACTACGAGGTCACAAAGTATTTCATCCTCGATGATTATTATGATATCGACCGGCATCTCTACTCAGACTGTCTGCATAGCGCAGACAAAGGAAATAAAACACAGTGGATCGAGTATTTTTTGGAGGGAATTGCGAGCTCTCTTCAAGCAGCAATTGCAAGGATAGGTGACATGAAACGCATTCATCTTGATCAGGTGGAAGGAGAAAAACGAGTTCTCGTAACACCACGCGAAGAAGAAGTACTACAAATCATCATTGATAAAAAAGCCATTAAGACTTCAGACATCGAACTTGCCTTTTCTGTCACACGACAACAAGCACATGCACTCTTAGCATCACTTGTGAGTAAAGGACTTCTAGAAAAATTTGGGAAAACAAAAACAAGTTACTATAAACTCGCGAAAAACTGAAAATAAACTTATGATATTCTTGCCGAGCTTGTCGAAGGCTCAGGATGCTACCTTTACCCCTGTCAAGCAGGCTGGCTCCTCGTCACCCCTTCGACTTCGCTCAGGGAAAAATATGTAAAGTGAATTATTATATAGTTTCTTTGAGGAGTTTCTCTTTATCAGCAAGTTTCTTTTCAGTGGCAACTTTAATTTTCTCTTCTCTATCTGTTTTTATTTTATCTCTTTTTCCTTTTTGGACTGCAAGATCAACATTAACAATTTTTTGGCATTCAGGGTCGGGACAAATATTTTCAGCCCGAGTTATTTTAATCATTTTATTCGCAAAGGTGGGGATTTCTTCGATCCATTTTCTTAACAAGACTCTTTCTTTTCCGCATCTTGTACAAGGATTTGTGTATTTTTTATTCATATAAAACAAACTAAAAAAAGAATAAATTTACCTTTTTACTATACCATTTCTCAGGCATAATGTCAATGAAAACGATGCTTATATTTATTCAACAAAAGTTAATGCTATCCCTTTTTTACCAGCTCTTCCTGTTCTTCCTATCCGGTGAATATAATCGTCATACGATTCTGGCGCGTCATAATTGATAACATGTGTCACATTCTCTATATCCAAACCACGTGATGCGACATCGGTTGCCAATAATATACGTACATGATCCTTTTTAAAGAGTTCAAGAGCCCGTTGTCTCTGTCCTTGGGATTTGTTTCCGTGAATTGTTGCAGCTTTAAATCCTCGATCTGTCAGAGCTTTCATTAACTTTTCAATACCCCATTTTGTTCTTCCAAAAATAAGCACTTTATCAAAACCATCTTTTGTCAACAGATCATGGAGGACATCTAACTTTTGATTGACACCGTTTACACGGACAATATCTTGTTCGATATTCTCAGAAGTATCTTGTCTTCTAATAGATACAGTAACTGGATCTGTCACAAATTTTTGTAAAATACTTTTTACTTTATCAGTCACCGTTGCTGAAAAGAACAAGGAATGTCTTTTTTGTGGAAGAAGCGATATAAAGTAATTTATATCATTAATAAATCCTATATCCACCATCTTATCAACTTCATCGAGGACGATGTTTCGGAACTGAAATAGTTGCAATTTCCTTCTTTCAATCAAATCCTTTAATCTCCCAGGTGTACCAATAACAAAATGAGGATTGTGAAGAAGTTTTTTATGTTGCCTAAATAAATCCGCCCCACCAATACATAATACTGATTCTAAATCCATACCTTTTGTAAAAACTTGCAGTTCATCAGCAATCTGCTTTGCAAGTTCTCGAGTCGGAGTCACGATAATGACACGTTCATTTCTATCAAGATACGCTTTATTTATCAGTGGAATAAGAAATGCTGCTGTTTTTCCTGTACCAGTATTTGCAATCCCAATAACATCTTTCCCTTCAAGAATATAAGGAATAGCTTTTTCTTGAATTGGAGTAGGTACAGTATACCCATGATCAACGATGTTTCTTTGGAGTTTTTGATCGAGAGCAAAATCTGCAAAAGAACTCGTTGAGAGCGGTGCTTCAATTGTACTTTCTAAAGAGGCTTTTTTTACAAAAAGTCTTGAGTCTAGCTTTATTATTTGTTTTTTTCCGCGATTTGAAAATCGGTTTTTAAAACCACTATTCCGGTTGCCGAAAGATCGTGATGTGTTTCTATTATTGTACATAGGTATGTCTTGCAAAAAGTTAATCTGTGCTCCATTTATTATGTTGAGGCAAATATAAACTAGTGTACTGAGGTATATATAATGAGTTTACCGAAGTACTAACTGCAATGTAGCTCCATTATACTTCATTTTTATCCTATAGTCAAATCTAGGGATTAGGTTGTCTATATAACCTTATTAACCACCTCGTCATTGCGAAGGAGCGAAACGACGAAGCACTCCTTAAAAATTATGAAACGGATGATCCTAAATATCTTATGGACAAAAAAGAGAAATTAAAACTCTTTGATCCGTTTTTGAAAAAAATAAATTCCAATTACAGAAAAAATCTTATTGGTTACGAACTATTTAAAGCACCTTTTGCACAGCCAGTTATTCCAACAAACTATTCCAAAATGATCCCTTCTATGATAACCCCATTGAAAAATATTTACCTTGCAAACATGCAGCAAGTTTATCCTTGGGATCGCGGGACAAACTATGCAGTTGAATTGGGAGAAAAAGTATCGAAACTAATCACAAATGGAAATAGCTAGAAAATTATAGTAAAGCATTCATTGTGTTGCTTTATCTCCGTAAATTTTTTATAATCCCATCCATGGAACGACCTCAACAAGGGCCAGATATTCCTCCTTCAGAAAGAGGTAGAACGGGACGGTCCGAACTTTTTCTTTTAGACGACCAAAAATATAAAGACCAACTTAGAAGACTAATCCCTCAGGCACGACATCGTGTTTGGATACAGACTATGACCTTTGATGGAGATGGTTCTTTCCCTGAATTTAAAGATATGCTCAACGACACAGCAGGAAGAGTTGATACCAGATATACAGTAGATATGTTCCACAGAATGTTTGTTGGTGACTCTTTATATTATTTTCCTCATCTTTCTCGAGCAAAACGTGAGGAAGTAAGAGCCTCCAAGCAAGGCCGAAAAGAAGCATTAGAAGATCTTGAACAACACGAGGTACAAGTAGTTATTACTAACCCTCCAAAAAATATTCGAGAAAGGCTCAATGTGGGAAGAGGCAGAAATCATAGAAAAATAGCTATTATAGATGATGTTGCTTTTATTGGTGATCAGCATCATTTTGTAACTCACAGTCAACCTGGAACTATGACTAAAATAACTGATCCAGTACTTGTAGACGGTCTAGCAGCGCTTTATGAGACAGCAGCGCAAGGGAGAGGTGGAGATGATTTCGAAATAGTCGGAGCTGATGGCACATCACTTTTAATTGATGCAGGAGTTCCTAAAAGATCACTTATCATGGAACGTGCAAAAGCAGCAATTGAAGGTGCTCAACGTAGTATAAAAATGACAAATCAACATACTTCTGATGGGGAACTCGTGGTAGCTATGCAAACAGCACAGGATAATGGTGTAACAGGGACTATGCTTGTGGGTAATCCCAAATTACTTGATTTCCCACTTTCTTGGCTTTTTGATACAAGAAGCCAATTGCTCTTTAAGCGAGGGGGCATCACAGTTCCTCTTTTAGAAACTCCTGATTGGATTCATTCAAACCTGTTACTTATTGATGAAGGCTTACCAACAGCACAAGCATTTATGGGAACACGTTGTTACTCAGATACGCTTACTGATTGGGGATCTCAAGAAGTTACAATACAGACACGAAATCCAGATTACTTGGCTCAAGTAGGAGCACATTTACGAAACTTAGAAGCGCAAGCTACACTACGAAAGCCTGATCGCACAGTAAGGGAAGTGGTATTTAGTAGAAGATTAAGCTAATAAAAGCAGATCCTTATTGATGATATAATTAGCAGGTGAAGAAAAATACCCCATTAAAACTAAGTTCTTCTATTACTGATTTTGCTCCACTTCTCCATGACCTTGAATATATGTTCAAGGGATTAAAAAACACTGGCGTTGACGGAGTTGAACTTGTTATTGGCCTAAAAACTCGTTGGTCAGTTGATAAGATTAAAAAGCTTTCAAAAAAGTATAATCTCCCAATTACAAGTATTCATCAACCAGTATGGGGAGGGTTAGGATTGTACTTTGATGAAGGCTTTTTTGATATCGCAACACAACTTGGTGTAAAAAAAGTTGTCTGTCATCCAATACCGAGGTATTCCTTTCAGGACAAACCAATGACAGAGTATCTTAAAAACCTATCACGCATACAACGAAATAAAGGAATTGATATTTTACTTGAAAATCTTTCTCCAAATTATGATAACAAACTCATTGACCCCTTCTTTCCTCTCAGTAAAGATACTGGTAGCCTTAAAGAAGTTTATGCTGCTGCGCAAGAATATAATTTAAAATTAACCCTTGATATTGATCATTTTCTTATACCTAGACCGCATAAAGAAAAGTGGCTTAAAGATATACTACCTAAAGTTGGCAACATTCATTTAAGTAGCTTTACAGAGACAGAACACCATATGCCTCTCTCTATGGGAAATTTTCACGCGAAAGAATTTATTCAATATCTTGAACAAATGAATTATCAAGGTCTATTAACATTTGAAATATATTATCCAAGTTTTCTAAATTTTTTCGGGTATGATTTTGATGCAATTAGAGAGTCTGTCAATATACTCAAAAAAATTTAACCTTTTGCCTGCTACCATCTAATTCCTGACACTTTTGTCATTGCTTTCTCTACTAGTTTTTATTAGAATAGTTTTTCAAAGATATATGTTTGATGTTGCAAAATTTAGACAATTATTTCCAGCTCTACAAGTAAAGAATCCTCCGATTTTCCTTGACGCCGTAGGTGGTACACAGGTCCCTCAATCTGTCATTGATGCCGTTACAGATCATCTTATTACCAAAAATGGTAATAAAGGTGGAGTATTTCCTACGAGTGTAAAAACTGATGAAATGATGGAAGAGACACGGAAGATTGTTGCTGAATTTATTAATGCACCTGACTCGAATGAAATCATCTTTGGTCCAAACTTTACTACGTTGACTTTCAATATCAGTCGTTCATTTGCAAAGACATGGAAAAAAGGAGATGAAATTATACTAAGTCGTCTTGATCACGACGCAAATGTTTCTCCATGGGTACTTGCTGCGGAAGATGCTGGCGTAGTGGTTCGTTATATGGATATCGATGATAAAACTTGTCAAATAAATCTTGATGCATATCAAAATATACTTTCTGAGAAAACCAAGCTTGTTGCATTTTGTGCGGCTTCAAGTTCTGTAGGAACCCGAACAGATGTAAAAAAAATAGCACAAATGGCACATAAAGTTGGGGCTTTAGTTTATGTTGATGCTGTTGCCTATGCCCCTCATGATTCTATTGACGTACAAGAATGGGAAGCTGATTTTGTTGGATGTTCAAGCTATAAATTTTTTGGACCACATGTAGGATTTTTATGGGGCAAACGAGAGTATTTAGAAACACTTCCTGCTTACAAAATACGGCCTGCACCTAATGATATTCCTGTAAAATGGATGAACGGAGCACAGGCATTTGAAATTATTACTGGAGCAAAAGCAGCAATTGAGTATCTGGCATATGTAGGTAAAGAAAATCCTTCTTATAGAGTGCTCTATCCTAAATTCGCTAGCCGACAATTAGATATCCATGCTGGAATGGCAGCAATAGCAGAATATGAGTCTTCGCTCACATGGAAATTTATTAAAGAAATTAAAAAACGTCCACGCTATACATTGTGGGGAGTCGGTGACGAAAAGGATAAAATGTGGAGAGTTCCAACAATTGCAATATCATTGGGGAATGAACAATCTGGTAAGATAGCAAAATACCTTGCTAAAAATGATATTTATATCTGGAGTAGGAGTGTTTACTCAATCTCATTATCTGAGCGATTGGGACTTGAACAAACAGGAGGTTTTATACGTGTTGGATTTGTCCATTACAATACACCTGAAGAAGTAGATATCTTACTTAAAAAATTAGATCAGTATCAAGTGTAAAACCCCTCGCAGTTTCAATATTGATTGAGTCCTCTTCTAACATTTTTTAAACTTACAATTTGTGGATCATATCAATGCTTACATCTTTCAGTGACAAAACAAGTTTTGTTGTGGGATAGTGATTCTTAATATCTGTGACTAAGCCAATAGATTTCATATTAGCTGCTGTTGCGCCAAGTATACCGCTTCTTCCATCTTCAATAACGACTGCTTCTTCTGGTTTTACCTTCAGACGTTTTGCTGCAAGTAAAAAGATATCTGGTGCTGGCTTTCCATGTTTTACTTCATATGTTGATACTAGCGTGTCAAAATACTCGGCTATTTTAAGCGATTTTACTACTTCACTAATAAACACTTTTGTTGAAGCAGATGCTATGGCAAGCTTAAAGCCATCCTTTTTTAGATTATGTATTAAGTCAATAGCATAAGGAATGGATGTGATTTTACCCTTTGTAACTTTTTTCATTAAATCCCATTTTTTTCGTGTAACATCTGGTATGCAGTTAATATCTATTCCTTTCTTCTCAAAGAGCTCAATAAACATTACCTCATCGGCTATGCCTGCATATCTTTTAGTAATTTCATCAGGTTTCATATCAATACCAAAATCTTTCAAGAGCATGCTTTCGATCTCTACATGAAAGCTTTGAGTATCTGAAACTACTCCATCCATGTCAAAAATAACAGCTTTTTTTCTTTTCATATGTTTTTATCCGTTCAGTATTGTATATTGTATCCTATTTTACTTTTTTAGTCTTAAATGGCATATTTTTCTTTAGATTACATGATTTTTGGATTAAAGAAAAGAGGAGGGCTTATGTGAACAATTAAGTACTAAAAACGTTTATAAAAAATACAGATTAAGATTTACTGCAGAGAATAGCCAAGCTTTCAGACAAAGCAGTACCCGCTGCAATGAAGGAAGAGAGTATAATGATGGTATGACACAAAAAAATTACCCTAAAATTGGAATAGCATTGGGAAGTGGGGGAGCAAAAGGACTCGCTCATATTGGTGTGCTAAAAACTCTGGAAGCGCATCAAATTCCAATTGACTACATCGCAGGATCAAGTATTGGAGCTTTACTTGGAGCATATTATGCTGCTCATCGGGATATAAAAAAATTGGAGGAGTTAATTTTGAATTTTAATAGAAGAAAAGGATTTGAATTATTTGATTTTACTGTAAAAGGAGGACTTTTTAAAGGGAAAAAAACTGAGAAATTTATAGCTGAAATTCTTGAAGGAGCGGGATTTGATACGCTTAAAATTCCCTTCACAGCGGTCGCAACAGACATAAATACTGCAGAATCTGTTATCTTATCGAAAGGAAATATTGTGAAAGCAATCCGCGCAAGCGCATCCGTTCCTGCTTTTTATCAACCAATCACATATCAAGAAAAACTACTTGCTGATGGTGGTCTTTCCAACCCAGTGCCGGTTGATGTCGTCAAAGAAATGGGAGCGGATATTACAATAGGTGTCAATCTCGATACAGTCTATCTAGAAAAGATGTTAAAAGATATGCCTGCACTTTCAAAAGTTCCAGTACACTCTATCAATATCCTCAGGCATAATTTAGCTACACAATCAGTCAAAACAGCAGATGTCGTAATTTCTCCGAAAGATACCTTTCGTATAGGATTACTTGGATGGAGTTATTTTTTTGATAATAATAAAGCCAGACAAATCATACGTGTTGGAGAAGAAGCTGCCGAGAAAGCTATACCCGATATAAAACTTGCTATAAAAGAATACCAATACCGAAAATCATATATTGGAAAAGTATCGACATTTTTAAAAAAATTGAGAAAAGGTAAATCTCTATCTTTTAATTCTTAAATCCTTTATAATAAACCCGACTTACCCGCAAATATATGCGCGATTTTTTCAAAACATCTCCTCCATCGCCATTTATGATTACTGCTGCTTTTGTAGGATTCAATCTTGCCACAGGTATGGTTGCAGCTTTGATACTCTTCTTACTACCGCGATTTTCTCCGTTTCTTTTATTTATACCGACCATCATGGTCATATCCTGGTATGCAGGCTTCATTGGAGGGTTTATAACCACGTGCATCAGTGTTATTGGCATTATTATTTTATTGTTTCTTCCTAGCCCAGTACCCCTAATCGTAATCAATACAAATTTTTTTATTGAATTTGGATGGTTTTTCTTTGTTGGTATTTTTGCAAGCTATGTTATTGATAAAGCCAAAAATCAAGCAAAGATTACAGAATATCAAAAACGGCTCAGGCAGAATATGCATCTTATCGAAACACTCGAGGGAAATTATGAAAATGCGCAAAAAGAAATTAAAGCGCGGGACCAATTTTTGGCAATTGCCTCTCATGAATTAAAGACACCTGTCACTTCTATGCTTTTGCAAGTACAATCAGCGATACACAATATCCGAAATGTAGCATTAGCCAATTTTTCCGTTGAAAATCTCTTAAAAATGCTCGAGGGTACTGAACACCAGAGTAAAAGACTCTCCAAAATGGTCAATGACCTTCTTAACTTATCCTTGATTACGACTGGTCGGCTTGATCTTGAAATCGAAAATACTGATTTAACAGAAATTGTGAAAGACGTTGTAGAACGGTTTGCAGAAAGACTAAAACGGGAAAACAATCACTTAACGGTCCATGCAACAAAATCAGTTATTGGAAAATGGGATAAAGTCCGCATTGAACAAGCTGTTGTTAACCTTGTCTCAAACGCAATAAAATACGGCAACAACAAACCAATAGCAATCAGTGTCAGTAATTCAAATAACCAAGCCAAACTTGTTATAAAAGATCATGGCATAGGCATTTCCCACGACCAGCAAAAGCGAATCTTTGAAAGATTTGAGCGTGCTGTGCCGGTAAAGGAATACCAGGGACTCGGTGTTGGATTATATATAACCAATCAAATTGTTAAGGCGCACAATGGTAAAATCACTGTACATAGCAAACCAAACGATGGTACAAGTTTTATTGTCGAACTTCCACTTATCCAAACAAAAAAGAATTAAAATTCGTTTTTGTGTTTTTTTCATTTTTGTATTAAAATAGACGCCATATGGTAGGTTATACATTATTAGTAATGGCACTCTTTACAACTGTGAATATGAGCAACGATGGTTCAGTAATCGAGCGTCATACTTCACCCGTACTACTTACGACGCTTCAACAAATAATAGATGAAGAGAACAAGACAATAGAAATAAAGAAACCACCAGAAAAGTATATACTCCCAGAATCCACATTCGTTTCTCAAACATATAATAATTGCGGACCCGCTGCGCTCTCTATGGTGTTTTCAACATACGGCAAGGTTGTCTCTCAAGATGTATTAGCAAGTGAAATGAGACCGTTTAATAGCCCGTTTGGAGGGGTTGATGATAAGTCAATTTTTCCAAACGAATTTGTTAATCAAGCCAAAAATTATGGCTTTGAATCACTTCATCGACCAAACGGTGATATTGACCTCCTGAAACAGTTTGTGGCCAATGACATCCCTGTTGTGGTACGTACATGGCTCAATCCGGGTGAAGACATAGGACATTTCAGAATCATCCGTGGATACAATGATTCCGAAAAAATCTTTATTCAAGATGATTCCTATCAAGGTAAAAATCTCTCATATAGTTATGACCAAGTCCTCTCTATGTGGCAGCCATTTAATTACGGGTACATCCTCGTCTATCCTAAAGAAAAACAACCGATCGTAGATGCGATTTTAGGCACAGAACAAGACGAAAAAATTGCCTACCATAATGCCATAAACCGCGCGGAGCAAGAACTAGAAATAAATCCAGATGATGTATACGCGCAACTTAATAAGTCAACATCATACTATCATCTTGAAGAATACAAAAAAGCAGTTGCGTCTTACAATAAAGCACGTGATGGTTTACCTGACCGCATTCTCTGGTACCAACTAGAGCCTTTGTTTGCATATCAAAAAACAGGGGATTTTGATCGTGTTTTTGAGATAACAGAAGCAATTCTCAACAGCGGCAATCCTGCATATTCTGAATTGTATCAGATGAGGGGAGAAATGTATCTCACGAGAGGGGACACCGAAACAGCAAAAGCGGAATTTGAAAAGGCCGTATTTTACAATACAAACTATGAACCAGCAAAACAAGCATTGGAAAAAATATGAAAAATTGGATAATAATCCTTGGATTATTGGGTTTTGTGGGGGTATTATTTGCAGATCCACTAAAAAACAATTTATTCGCAACTAACCAAAAACAACAAACTCCTCGTAACGACTATTGGTTTATTCTTCATCGAACATCTAACAAGGAAGAACTCTATCAAGGTGCTCCTGGAGAGAAAGATAAAAGTAAGCTTATTAAAACGTTTAAAGTAAAAACAGGCGTACCAGGTGAACGGCCAACGCCATTGCCTAAATTGCTTGGAAGAAAGTACTGGGTGATTACAGAAAAACATCCAGAGCCTGATAATCCGGAAACAGCTCCATACTTTATCACTTTGGACGTACCCGCACCGACTGGATCCCCATATGGCCCCGAACCATATATGGAATGTAATGGCCAATGTGATTGGGTAAAACCAGGCGACTTCGGACTTCATGGTATAGGTGGCAATCCTGAAAAGCTGAGTGAAAATGATCCTGGAAGCTCAGGCTGCATTCGTCACACTGATGACGACATATCGTATCTTTATAATTTACTGGACACTACCAAAAGTGAAATCCGCTATTATATTGAGGTCAATTAATGAATAAACTATTAAACGTTTACAAACCAATCGGCAATACGCCTTTACAGATAGTTAATCATCTTAAAGAACATTTTCCTGAATATAAAAATGAAAAAATCGGTTACGCAGGGAGACTTGATCCACTTGCTCATGGAGTTTTGTTACTTATGATAGGTGATGCTGCTAAAGAAAAAGATATTTATTTAAATCTATCAAAAGAATATGAATTTGAAGCGCTTTTCGGAGTAGAAACTGATACTTATGATATTTTAGGATACTTGAAAGAATTAAAGATTAAACCGTTAGCCTCTAATGTAAACTTATTTGTAAATATTTTTGTAAGTAGACTTGTCGGAAAGCAGAAACAATTATATCCTCCATATTCATCAAAAACGGTCCTAGGAAAACCACTTTTTTGGTGGGCGAGAAATAATAAGCTATCAGAAATACAACTACCGCAAAGAGAGATTGAGATATATGATTTTACATTAATCTCTTTTGATAAGATTTCCAAACAACAATTACAAACAACAATTCACAATAATATTTCATCAGTGACAGGTGATTTTAGACAAAAAAAGATACAGAAAAGATGGGATAAATTTTTCAAAGAAACACAACAAAGCTCTTTTGTGACTGCAAAGTTTACACTCAAATGTTCAAGTGGCACATATGTTAGAGGACTGGTCGATTTATTGGGAAAAGAACTTGGATGTGGAGCAATTGCCATCGACATCTTACGGACAAAAGTAGGGGAGTATTCGATATCCAATTCGCTAAAGTTTGAATTCAATAATTAACTTGTAAGATTTAAAATGAGAGGTCACCTCGAATGTGGAAATTTATTTACAAAAAGCCATAAGACGTCTATTTATTTTCAAGGCCTAAAGCAGACGATTGAAACTCAGTTAGTTTAGCAAGTAACTCGTCTTTCATAAATATAACATTTCTCTCCGGATTAGAACTATTGGTAAAGTTAACACTGCCATTATGTTTATGTAAAAATAACATATATTTAGTATCCACTTTCTTATAATCAGATTCAAATAGTGCATGTATTAATTTAAATAGATCTGAAAATTCTTGTGAAGTTTTTGCATCATACATACTATTAATTACATTAGTGATAAACTCTTTGGAAACATCGTTGTTAGACCGATAACTTCTATCCACAGCAAGATCTCTCCATAAAATTTTTGAACTCTGCAATTCTAGGTCATTGTATATTAAAGTATCACTCGGTGTAAGAGTTATACCCTCTAGTCCTGGTATCTCCATTTGAGTTTGCTCATCAGAAAACCGTGTTTTGATCAATCCATTAATAATGTTATCTACATCCTCAGTGGATATATTTGGCCTAGCGCCAAAATTTCGAATACGGGTTATGAGATCTCCATGAAGATCGGGCAATGCTTTCTCAAGTTGCTGTACATACTTTGGATCACGCGTTATTTCGGCAAGACGGGCAAGTGCTATAATATGTGTTCTGTATATTTCTGCACGGACATCGGAACCGTGAAAATCTATTCTTCCTGCTCTAATTGCTTTATCAAGAGTCTTTACTGCCTGGTTTTGCAATGGCAATGAGGCATTAAACAAAAACTCACAATTAAGATTCTTTAACAGCTGATGAACTCCTTCAACAGAATCGGCAACAAATTGGTCTGTACCAGAAGGCTTAATAAAAAGAAGCCTCGCATGCCGTTCTGCTCCTACGTGCCTTTCAAAAAGGAGTGCATTATCTTCTGGAAGATCGTAATCGCTAAAAACAGCGATGCCACCCCTTTCGCCTGCAAAAAGCTGAAGAATTTCGTCTTCTTTTATTCTATAAGGACCTTCTTGCGCTGTTTCGCGGTCTTCAGCCGTGATTGCTATACCAACTGAGGGAACTGTTTTAATTGATGGATACTTACTGACTCTTACGCCAGTAATACCTGCTTGGAGTATTTGAACTTTTTGAAAGTTAGATAAGTCGAGAATTCTACTTGCGCCTTCAATAACTTGATCAGGATCAAAGTCTGCTGGAAGCTCATCAATCCTTCTCACAACCACTTTATTGAGAGCATCCGCTCCCAACACTAAAAAACTTTTTCCTCCATTAAATAAAATACCGCCAATCGGTAGTGTATCTTTTCTTATTTCTTCACGACCCAATCGAGAATCCAAGGCTTCTGTCAGTGAAAATGAAAACCTTGGAGGTATCCGCTGTAATTTACCAGGTACTCTTCTCTCATGATCAGCTGTCATATTAAATAGGATTATATCATACTATGAGTCTTTTTTACACTTCTACCTAGCCACTTGGTAGTTTTTTTAAACAAAAATTTCATTATTGCTTCTCTTTAATTTTATCTAAATAATTTTCATAAGCTTCTACAATAAACTTTTTGTCTTTTTCATCAAGTTTTCTCACTATTTTTCCTGGCACACCCATTACTAACGACCCCGATGCAATCTTTGTGTGGGGAGGAATTAAACTTCCAGCTGCAACGATGCACCAGTCTCCGATTTCAACTCCATCAAGAATCGTGGAATTTATGCCAATAAGAATATTGTTACCAACTACTGCACCATGAACGACAGCATTATGACCAATTGTTACATTTTCTCCAATCGTAACTTTTCCATGTATAGTAACGTTATCTTGGATACTCGTATTCTTGCCAATAATTATTGGCCCCTCGTCTCCTCTTATTGAAGCAAAAGGCCACACACTTACTCCATCTTCTAATGCAACGTCTCCTTCGATATTGCTTTTTTCATGAATAAATTTCATATTTTATAATTATACCACTCGTAATGGTGAAGACTATGTGAAATGATGCTATAATACATTTTCGTATGGCAAAAATAAGTAGAACGAAAAAAGCGTATCAAGACATATCAGATGCATCTTCTGAAACTCTAACCCAGCGTCTGCGTACTTTAAAGAGTATTAAAACAAAAGCTGACGATAAACGATCATTTCTTGATATCATCGCAGATCGTGCAACGAAATTTTTTGGGAGTAATCTTTTTCTTTATATCAATGTCATATGGTTTATTTCATGGCTAGTAATCAACACGAATGGTATACCTGGTATTGAACCCTTTGACCCGTTTCCTTTCAGTTTTTTAACGAGTACCGTTTCTCTTGAAGCCATCATTCTTGCAATCTTTGTCCTTATTTCACAAAATAGAGCAGCCAAAGTAGCCGATCTAAGAGAAGAAACTCAATTACAAATTAACATTTTGGCAGAGGAGGAAAATACAAAGATATTGCGCATGCTAGTTCTACTACTTCAGAAAAACAAAATACCTATCCCTAAAGATAAACAACTGAAAGAAATGCTTCGAAAAACAGATACACAGAAGCTTGAGAGAAATATAGAAAAGCAAATAGATAAGTCTTAATGCTTCACAGGAAGTTCATTGGTTGTTATTTATGAAAAAACACCCAGAGGAAGAGGGCTATTACTCCTAAAATAAAGAAGTAAAATTGTGTGACTATGATATGTCTAAGTGGAAGCGAAGCAAAAGGTCGGTAATCGTATATACTTGGCTTTTGATTCTCTTTCCCCTGTATGGGGAGTTTTTGAATGATTGAAGGGAGCAGGATAAAAACAAGGCTGGAAATCATGATCGAAAGTGAAAAACAAAATATAGCGCCGATAAGATAACTTTTAACTATTCCGGCAACCCCATTCTCAAGAACTACAATGCACCCGGTAGCAGCCCCAAAATTAAGCCCAGCCATCCACTTATTCCAATCAATAAGCATATTGACAGCCTTTTCTTGTTGTACATGCACATCAGCCATATATTTAGTATATCAGAATTGGGACATGGAAAGGGTAATTTTTATTGAGAGCGGATAATTGAAGTTAATTTCTCATGAATTGCAGGATTGGCCATGAAATAATCGTATTTTTGAGCAGTTGTAGTAAGCGCATTTGTATAATCAATTGGGGTGCCATTAAAATGTGTAAAGATACCGCCTGCTTCCTCAATAACGACTTGAGGACCGACACAATCCCATATTTTTCCATTGCTTGATACGAATGCGCCATAAGATCCTTTGGCGACCATTGCCATATCAAATGTTGAAGAACTTGCCCGTAAATTTATTACTTTTCGAATAAGTACGCCGACGATATTACCAACTTTTTTTGCATCTTCATCGTTTTTTGCATGCATGCCAAAGGCGATAAGACATTTTTCTAAGTTATTCTCTTTTGTTACATGTATTGTCTCGCCGTTACATGTTGCACCTTTTCCTTTCTCCGCGACATAGATCTCATGAAATGCAGGAAGAGCAAACCCTCCCGCAACCGGAATGTTATTCTCCAATAAACCAATCATGACACCATAATCAGGAGTACCTGCCGCAAAGTTACTCGTACCATCAATAGAGTCAATAACCCATGTGTAATTCGATTGTTTATCTATAACCCCAGTTTCTTCTTCTATAATATTATGTGTTGGGTATTCTTTCGTAACTGCCGCAATTATGCGTTTACCAATATCCAAATCAGCTTCAGTAAGAAGTGTTTGATGATCTCCACCTTTTACCCATCCCTTCGCTTTCCCAAAGTATTGTGTTGCAATTTGAGAAGCATCATGCAAAACATATGTTATAAATTGCCGATAATCCATAACATGATTATACAGCAATTTTTGGAACTTTTTATACCCCTTCACTTCAAGTATAATCTTCTATATATGAGACAAATAAAAATACATCCGTCATGGAAAGAAGCTTTAGAACCTGAATTCAAAAAAACTTATTGGGAAACACTAACCAAATTTGTTCGGGATCAGTACACCTCACAAACTATCTATCCACAGGCTCGAAATATTTTTAGTGCGTTTGATCATTGTCCGTTTGATAATGTTAAAGTCGTAATCGTGGGACAGGATCCGTATCATGGCGCGGGACAAGCTAATGGATTATCTTTTTCCGTAAATGATGGAGTGACACTGCCTCCCTCCCTTAAAAATATCTATCAAGAAATTCACAATGATCTAGAAATTGTTCCCTTATCTTCGGGTGATCTCATTCGTTGGGCATCGCAAGGAGTCCTCATGCTTAATAGTGTCCTGACTGTCGCCGCAAATAGACCTGCTTCGCATGCAGGACAGGGTTGGGAACTATTCACTGATGCTGTAATTCAATCTCTGAACGCGAAACGCATACATGTCGTATACCTTTTATGGGGAAAGTATGCACAAACAAAAGGGCTTGTGGTCAACAGAAATCATAATTTGGTCCTAACCTCAGGCCACCCTTCTCCTTATTCTGCCTCACTCTTTTTTAACAAACATCATTTTAGCAAATGCAATGAGTATCTCATAGAGAACAAACTGTCTCCGATTGATTGGCACTAGAAGAAGAGAAAATGATACTATTACTCTATGGGTATCCTGCGTCTTGCCTATTATACGTATATTGTTGAATGTTCTGACGGAACTTTTTATACAGGAAAAACCTTTGATGTAAATCATAGATTAAAACAGCATAATGGAGTATTACCAGGAGGTGCTCGATATACAAAAATAAGAAGACCCGTAAAATTAGTACATTGCGAACAGTATGCAACGAACAAATTCGCATGTCAGCGCGAATCGAAAATAAAACAACTAACACATCAGCAAAAGAAACGCTTGATTGAAGATAAAACAGCAGTAGCAAAGATTGAGGTTTATTATGAGAAAGACAAGCCCAGTGAATGGCGCAATCTATGGATTCTCGTATTTTTATTTGCGAAGTAATCCTGCTGCAGATTGGTCTACTATTGCTGTTACATGAGGGTGGTATCTTAGAAATGTTGCTGGAGCATCGGGGCCGATGGGTCCATTGAGTGTGCGATTGACACCCCATGCTTTTTGTTCTCCTTTGGCGACGAAAAGAATATGTTTTGCTTCTAAGATGTCTGCTGCTCCCTGGGTTATGGCTCCTTGAGGCATATCTTGTGGATTATCAAAGAAACGCACATTTGCTTGTTTTGTTTCATCATCAAGTCGCACATATCGCGCGCGGGAATCGAGTGTTGAACCTCTTTCATTAAATCCAATATGGCATGTTTTCCCGGGACCCAATGTGATAAATCCAATATCGACAGTGTATTGTTGCAGCAATGCTTCATACTGTGCTGCTTCCAGAGCAGCGTCGGGAGCTTCACCATTTGGAATATATCTCTGCTGCTCCGGAATATTTACATAGTTAAAGAGGGTTACATTCATGTAATAAGAATAACTTGAAGAATGGCTTTTTGATATCGGCCAATACTCATCTAAATTAAGCGTCGTTACCTGACTAAAATCCACTTCTCGTGCCTGATATGCTTTAACCAGCCGTTGGTATGTTCCCTGTGGCGTAGCTCCTGTTGGGAGGGTAAGTACCGAGTTAGGTTGCTGTTGGAGTTGTGTAATCAGTTGGCTTGCAACATATTTATCGACATCCTCTGGCTTTGGAAGAATGATAACTTGAGGAGTATAGACATGCTCTTCACTAATCAGTATCTTGTTAACCATGCTTTTATTATACTTTATTTTTTGAGTTTTTCAGCTAAAAAACGGGTGACCCGGGGGTAGTCTTTATCTTCAATTTTTAGCCGAAAACGGGCTGGCACTCCAAATTCCTGAATCGGCACGTTATTAAATGTATCCTCCGATACTGTCGCAATAAAATTGCCTGTTTCCAAAACTTTTTTTGCCCTTTCTGCTTCTTCTCTTGTTTTAAAAATTCTTATACAAATCATAGAATTAAATATATTGCTATAAATTATAGCATGATAGCAATCTCTGGCCTTCTTACCTGCCCGCCTCTGGAGGGTATTATGTTCGAGCTTTTTTACTGTATTAAACTTCAAAGACCTCTCAGACACTTTAATAAATGTTTCACAATAGATTGCTGCATTTTCCCAATGTATTTGGTAAAATAGAAATATTACTATGCAGAAAATTACGACACATCTCTGGTACGACAATGAGGCGAAAGAGGCTGCTAATTTTTACACTTATTTTTTTTCAACCACTGGCGGAAAGGTCTCGAGAAAATGAAAAAATTTGACATAGAAGATTTAAAGAAAGTATACGAAGGAAAATATATATATGCTTGACACTTCACAACACGAAATGTAGGAGGTCTAGGTTTTTTATATTCCAACTCCTCACAAATTAAAATCTATTCTTTTAAGAAAATCTTAAAAGTTTCATGAAACAATAAATACATAGAAGAATTAGTCTCCCGTAGCACATCGGTGCAATGGGAAAATGAAAGGAGGTGAGTACTTTATGAAATGTCCAGTTGATGGCACAGAGTTAAAAATGTCTGATAGACAAGGCATCGAAATTGATTATTGTCCAAAGTGTCGTGGTGTTTGGTTGGATCGTGGAGAACTCGATAAAATTATTGAACGATCAGAAAAAGACACGCGATCAGGAAATGATCAAGATGAAGATCCACGCGGCAGAAGAAGAAACGACCGCAATAATGATGACGAGGAAGGTGGATTTTTAGGTAATATTTTTGGCGGATTCGGAGGCAAGGACGATTAATACCAATATATATATCCGGTGCTGGTTCAAGATAAAACTAAATCGGCACCGGATGATCAAGCAACACCCTTAATATATTTGCGAACAATTTATATATCATCCGCTCTGAATCTGTAATTCTTCTATAGAATCTAAGAACTTTTTTCCTTCTTAATCATATGTTATGATCTTACACAATGGCGCTTATTTACGAAACAGATAATTTTATTTTAAAAACTCTAGAGAAACCATATGTTGACAGATCTGAAGGAGGACATATCCGTATATTGTCAAAAATAAAAATTTCAGATAGAACGCAGCTATCCCCACACCTTACTATCGAATATATGAAATTGTCTATGCTGGCAGGTGAGGCAATGACGACAGTACTCAAAAAACAGGGAATTGATATCGGCATTGTGAATTATCAGGAGATGGGAAATTGGAGTGTCTTTAATCCAGAAGACGTGATCATGCATATGCATATATTTGGAAGGGCAAAAACAGCTCAGAAACAAAAGTACGGTGAAGCAGTCTTACTGCCACAGCGAGAAACAGGATTTTATGAAGGATTTGAACCGTTAAATGATAATGACGTAGAAGAGATGCGAAAAGAAATTGAATTTTTACTCACAACAGATAAATACAAAAACTTCTGAATCCTATTTACCGAACTTGTTGAGTATGCCGGAGCTTATTATGAACGTAACTTGGATATAATTGAGTGATACATATGGCACGAAAAACGTTTTCAATTGCATACAAAGACGCGTTAGTGGTCGAGCTTATGGGAACAACTGACCATAAAACCTTAGCTATCTGGGCAATTGATTGCGTCGAGCGTGTCATGCCATATTTTGAGGAGAAATACCCAGAAGACCATCGCCCTCGAGATGCAATCACTGCCCTCAAGGCATGGGTACTTACAGGAGTATTTAAGATGGCTGACATACGCAAGGCTTCACTTTCATCTCATGCTGCCGCTCGCGAAGTAGGAGAAGATGATGCTGCCCGTTCTGCAGCCCGGGCTGCAGGTCAAGCAGTTGCAACAGCACATGTCCGCACACATTCTTTAGGTGCAGCTAACTATGCCTTACAAGCTATTCATAGAACCACCCACCCAACTGATACCGATGCTGCCGTGACGAAAGAGCGAGAGTGGCAATACCATCACTTACTTAAGTTGAGAGATAAAATGAAGAAGTGAAGAGAACTAGATTATAGTGTATATGAGTTTTATTGAATGTTTTGCTCTGCAACACAGGTTTTGCGCCAAGGAATAGATAGTGCCACACAAACCTTTTAATTGCATCCAAAGTAACTATAACAAATGCCATCAAAATAATCTACAGTTACGACTCATAGTTATTCTTTGACATAAATCAAATAGAATTATCTGCACAATATAATCTCTGAATTTAATAAATTTTTTTTTAAAACAAGCATGATTGTTATCGTCAAATTAATAATATATAGTATCTATCCTTACTTTAAATACGAACTTTCTAAAGAAATACGAGGCTATATTTATGGCCTGGAGTGAATTAATAAATTATGTTTATATATTCAATACTCGAGCTAAAATCTTTCTATAAAATAGCATATCGCAATTGAAATAAAATTGTATAGAAGAACTATTGAAAAACAAATGCCAATTAAAAGTTGCATATTGACAATTGTTTTCTTAACCTATAATATCGGTATATGAGTCTGCTGGAAAGAATCGGCGGTCGTGGACGGAAAGTTGATATCCCACCTCCTCGTGATTCCCTTGATAGGGTCGTGTTTGAGTGGGAACCTGTATCCGGGACTCCCCTAAGAGCTCAAAGAATGATAAGTGAGAGATTTGGAGCCCTTATGCCTAACTTTAAACCGCGTAAAATACTAAGACTCGGACATAGCACTCCCGCTACTACAGCACTAGTTTTTTCCGCTCTCGAAGGCGGTTTGGAGGTAGTAAAGGCTCAGGATAATTTTCCATGGGTGATATTACCACAGGTGAGACTGCCACATCATGATGACAATGAATATAGTGGACAGGTTGTCGATGCAGTTCAATCACCAGTGGGATTCAAAGATGGACGCGGGAGAGATGGACGAACTCCCTATGATCTCTTTATATTTGGTCAACATGTTGGTAGTACCGAGGAGACTTATCACCGGATAATGAATGAGATGCTTGAGGCAGCAAACGGCTTAATAGCGAGAGGCGAAGTTCCACCTCCTAATACGAACCCAACACCACACATGCCAGGTTTTGAACATGTACCATATAAGTTAAGACCCAATACCTTGCCTTGAAACAGAGATAAGTCCATATACATTTAGAAGAATACAAGACGATCTTAAAATAGTATTTCTAGTTCTTTAACGTTCGTTATGTTGGCATCTGCAAATTTCATATCATCTGGTTCTGGATTTGCTTTTACGAGTATTGTCATCATGCCAACTTCCTTTGCTGGATGTATATCTTTTGTCGGGCTATCCGCGACATATAAACATTCCCGCGCATCATATCCCGAGAGTTCAACTGCTTTTTGGAATGGTTCTGGATGAGGTTTAATCTCTTGCAAAATATCTTCAGTTATCATGAGTGATAATTGTTGTTCAGATAATCCGAGAGCCGAGAATATAGCTATCATATGGGATCTTTTGAAATTTGAGATAATTCCAAGTTGGTACTTTTTTGCAAGTCTACTAATAACTCTATCAAGTTCCGGGTCTTTTGTGAGAAATTGTAATGGGTCTACTTTACAAAATTCCTCATGTACTTGCGCTCTCGTAAAACCCAACTCTCTCATAGCCCGCACTTTTGTTACATGTCTTTCAGTAACTTTTAATTTTTCTGTTGTCTCTTTTAATAGTTGCTTTGCAACATCTTTTTCAATATTTCTTGTTTTGGCGAGAAGTTTTACGAGTTGTCGAGGATATTCTTTTTCCATCTCCTCGCTGGTATAGAGGGTATCGCCAACGTCAAAAAAGATTACCTTAATATGTTCAAA
>JBGTMH010000068.1:0-55863 GCA_041743715.1 Patescibacteria group bacterium
CATGATCCACGCCTATCCCACCTACTCCGAAGGAATAAAGATCGCATGTAGCATGGTTGCGTAATTCCGTGCTTTCTCCAAAAATTCATTAATACAACTTGCGTCGGAAGAATTCCTTTATTACCAATTACAAAAACTCGCCATACTTGTCATAAGAGTTTGCATCAATTAACTTTTGGTCTGAATTTAGACTCGAGTGATTGATTTAACACATTGTATATAGTATTATCACTCAAACATGGAAGAACGTGAAAAGCAAGTACCGGGTACCGAAGATCAAGTTGCACCCGGATTGTATGACATATCAGGTATTTTGACTACCTATGGAGTAAAACATGATGGTCGTCAAACCCACATTTATTGGAAAAATGCTGGGGATTCAGCTTTAATTAAAAAATTTTTTACCGAGACACAATATCCATCATCGTCTGCATTTGGTCATTTTGTACAACTACGACTAGCAGAAGCTCGAGTACAAAATAATTTGCGCTTAACAGTACGAGATAGTACGAGGGGTGAAAGAGAACCTTCAGAAGCTGATAAGAAAAGAATAGTACGCATAAGATCGTTTCTCACAGAGCTACGCACAGTCAGAACAACAATTGGAGAAACACTTTTCGGTAATGACCACAACACGTATGCAGAACGTGTCTATGCTGCTCTTACAAGACAGTTTGGGTATCCAGGTGATCATGTTAAATCGAGTCGGATTGAAATAAGAGCGCAATTGATTGCTGATGTAAATCGGGTCACAAAAAAGCCTAGCTAGCGTCATCTGAATGAATCTTTATTTTTAGTTATTGAGGTAGTTTCTTTTATAATTTCAGGCTCTTGAGGTATTCGATGAATTTAGCTTTTATATCTGGGTGTTCGAGAGAAAATTCGATTACTGTTTTGAGATATTCTAGTTTATTTCCAGTGTCATAATATTTTCCATTCTCAATCTCGCATGCATAGACAGGATATCCTGTTTTGATCAATTCATCAATCGCTTCTGGTAAATATATTTCGCCACCTGTACCGGGCTTTTGATTACGGAGGATTCCAAAGATTTCGGGGGGCAGAATATATGCTCCATGTGTTGCGAGATCTGAAGGAGCATCGTCTGGTTCAGGCTTCTCAACTATTTTTTTAATCCGATGCACGTTGCCTTCAACACTTTCTACCTCGGCAATACCATAGCGTTTGAGATCTTCTTTTTTCTTAATTCTAACACCTGAGATAACCGCTCCACCGTATTTCTCATGGACTGCCATCATCTGAGCCAGTCGTGGCGGCTTGCTATATATGAACTCGTCACCCCAGAGCACAGCAAAAAATTCATCCTCTATCGCTGGTTCTGCGGAGAGCACAGGCGTACCATTGCCATACATGCCTTTCTGACGGATATAGATAAAATTAGCCATTTCGGATATAGCTATCGTTTGTTTCAGAAGTTCGGTTTTATTTCCTGCTTCAAGATTTTTAATCAAATCAGCATTTGGTGCATCAAAATGATCCTCAATCGCCCGCTTCAGTGCTCCGGTTACGATAATAACATCACGAATTCCAGACTGAACCGCTTCTTCTACCACATACTGAATAACGGGTTTATCCACTACTGGCAACATTTCTTTGGGCATTGCCTTTGTCTGAGGCAAAAAACGGGTGCCAAAACCCGCTGCTGGAATAACTGCCTTCCGAATCTTCTTCTGCGCCATACCGCAATTATACTTCATCCAAATTACTCTTGTCCAGCACTTATTACTATAGACTGTGCAATTCTTACCCATTGCAAGGCATATTTTAAATATATTTTTACTTATAGGATGTTTTCTGACATTTTATTTAATTGTCAGGTTTGTCAAGCTTTCTCATAAGCTCTGCTTTAAAATAATAAATACATAGCGTGGCCGATTATATCTAGAACATATTACATGCCTGTACTAACACTCGAAAGATTTAATGGTCATAGAGATAATTACACCGTCAAAGAACGGCCTGTTTCTGCAACTCAAAAAAGGAATAGACAATTTTTAGGCAATGTGGGCACGAGTGAACCCTCCTATCCCTGGCTTGCTCTTCCAAAATTAGTTCTTCCCCATAATCCAGTCAAGAACGCTGAAAAAACACACGGAAAAGACATTGATGAATGGACGGGAACACCTGTACTGCCTATCCCAGGATCAAAGCGATATGCAAGGAGAGTTGCTTACCGAGATGAAACTCCTCAATTATGGTCTCCACATCCAGAATTCATAACGCCGGGAGTAATAACAACTATCGATCATAATGCTCGGCAGTTAGGCATGCTACCTCATGCACTCGATAGAATTACAAGTGCAGAAAGTGCTCATGTCCGCATACCTTCTTTAAGTAACGTTATAAAAGATGCTGGTGATCGTATTGAGAAGATGCAAACTGTTGATGTAAGCATTAGTAGACCAACAGCAATAAGGATAACGTTGAGATCATATGGCAGACCAGTTGATGGAACACCAATTGCCAGGTCGAAACATCGAGATGTTGGAGTACCGCATTTTATAAATCCCGACCAACTTCTTACAATGGTAAAAACACAAACGCTCTTACCGCTTGCAACTGTTGAGCAGATTGATCGAGGAATTGATGACGATGTAAAAGCAGGAGGAAATAAAATACGTTTACAATATGATGCTGCTGTAAAAATAATTGAGAAGGATTGGGAGCTTCGTGTCCAACGGGAGGAGGAAAGAGAACAACGCGCGGCTGAGCGAGCCAGCGCAGTAGCAGATCAAATAAGGTCATGGGAAGATAATGAACAAAATGCAGAACTTCATGGAGATAGAACTGTTCGTTTCCCTTCTGGTGCAGTAAAAGTTTATCCTGCTGGTAAAGTGGCATAATTTATTAACTGCATTAACTTGACTTCCACCCCCTAAACCACTACAATACTCATGTTCTTTGAAATGAGTAGTGTTATATGTGTACGAGCGTGTGGCCCTCCGTCGCTTAAGCTATGGAGGGATACGAGGAAGAAGGGTCCTACGAAGCTTTTAGCGAAGTAGGACAATCGAACCACCGGTAAAACGGTGAGTATCTGCGGAAACCTTCAGGTTGTGATTGTCAACCTTAATGATTTTTTTAAACCTTGGAGTAATCTAAGACCAAAGAAAAACCAAACAGTCCCCTACTCTTTTCTTCGAGAACTTCATTAACCATTTCAAGTGAAATGAATCCGTGGAACCATTTGGTTCTTGTCCGTGATTCATATTCTTGATTCTCAATTTATGTGTGGAATTTTCGGATACGTAGGTAAACGGCCAGAAGCTGCTGCGATAGTCCTTGAAGGACTAAAACGGCTTGATTATCGTGGATATGATTCCTGGGGTATCGCCGCGCTCTCTGATAATAAGATAACTATTGAAAAACAAATCGGAAAGATCGCAAACGTAAAAAGTAATTTTCAACTCTCAACTCTCAACTCACAACTTGCAATAGGTCATACCCGCTGGGCGACAACTGGAGCAGTGACCCAAGTCAATGCCCACCCGCATTTTTCAACAGACCAATCCTTTATCCTGGCACAAAACGGCATCGTTGAGAATTACAAAGAACTCAAAGAACAACTCTTGAAAAAAGGGCATACATTTCATTCAGAAACAGACACAGAAGTCATCGTCCGGCTTATCGAAGAGAAATTAAAAAATGACAAAGATCTCCAAAAAGCCATCTCACATGCATTTGCAGAATTAAAAGGTAGAAATACTATTATACTTGCTACAAAAGATGGGCAAATCTTTGCTGCTCGCAACGGCTCACCGCTTGTCGTTGGGATTAATGAACAAACAAAAGATTTCTATATCTCCTCAGATACATTATCCTTTGCCCACGATGCAAACAAGTTCGTGATAATTGATAACGGCACGATTCTTCGTTTGAATCATTCACTCAAAATTTTTGATATCAAAAGCGGCCGGGAAAGACCGTATAAAATGGAAGATGTCACGATAGATTCAGGCAAGATCGATAAAGAAGGCTTCGATCATTTTATGTTAAAAGAAATTTTTGAAGCGCCATTTGTCCTCAACCAGTTACTGAAGCAAGACGAAAAAGCTTATATGCAACTCGCTTCAGCCTTAAAGAAAGCCCGCAATGTCTACACAATCGGTTCCGGAGGTGCAGGCGTTGCCGCGGCACAATGTGCATATTACTTACGACATTTTGGAAGAATCAATGCAGTGAGTCTCATCGGCGCGGACTCAGCCGAATATCTTGAGTTACTCAGCAAAGACGATATAATTATTGCAATTTCACAAAGCGGTGAGACAGCAGATGTCCTGGAAATTTTAGAACCTGCCAAAAAAATGGGTGTGACGATCGCCTCTTTTGTCAACATGCCCGGGTCTATGATAACAAGAATGTCTGATTATAAATTCATGTCAGAATCGGGTGCCGAAATCTGTGTCATGTCCACCAAAACATTTGACGCCCAAGTTGCTTTTGGCTACTTACTCTCAAAAGCAGTTAGTGGAAAATTGGCTGAAGGTAAGAAAAACCTGCGGTACCTGTCAGACACTATAGCGACCTATCTCATGGATAAAAAGAACCATGAAACCATTAAAAAAATCGCGAAAAAACTTTCTCAGGAAGAGCATATCTTTCTACTCGGCAAAAGCCAGAACTTTCATATCATTCAAGAAGGCATGGTGAAAATCATAGAAGCAGCATACATTCATGGCCACGCACTCCCATCCGGGGACCTAAAACACTACGTCATAACGCTCATGGAGCCAGGAGTACCGGTGATTATCGCGATTTCCAACGATGAAGTAAAAAATGATGTCATCAATGCAGTGAATGAAGTAAAATTACGTGGAGCTTATGTAATCGGACTTGCTGAGGAAAATATGAGTAACTTTGACTACTACCTCCCAATTCCGCAAACCGATGAAACAAGCGCACTTATGCATCTCATCCCACTACAACTCCTCTCCTATTATATGTCAATCGAACTCGGCAACGATGTGGACAAGCCTCGCAACATTGCTAAGAGCGTGACGGTGAAATAGGTGAAGTGAATTACTTATCTTATGCTTCTATCTCTTTTTTTATTTTTTTGCTGAGCTCTCTTATTTCTTTGCTGTATTTTTTTTATGGCAGCGTCAGGGCTTGGGTTTGGCTTGCCGAAATCCGACTGTGGTGTTCTCAATTCGATAACTGGAGGTGTACTACTGGCTAGAATCTGATCGGAGCTTACCTCCTCACCAATAGTATGGTTTGATTTCTGTTCAACAGGCATATTATAAATATTTTACCACCTTCTATTTCCCATAGCAATATTAATGATCTATTTTGACCTATTTAATTAACTCCCATGACCGATACAACCACTACTGCACCTACAACATCTGCGCCATCAACAGCAGCAGCTTCACCATCTGCGGGAGAAGCTATGGAGAAAGAATCAGGTATCGTGAAAGAATTCACTGTCACAGGCAAGAATTCCTCTTTCTCACCACAGCTTCAGCATAGTCTTCCAACAAATAATCCTATGTATAATTAACTTATTTTTGCGGTGGATAGTTGGCAGTTGATTGTGGTCAACTAATTTGATAAAATACTTCAAGCCTAACTCCACTACGTGGAAGTTTTGTATATGAATCATGACAGCACCGGTAAGATTTTTTCGGGAGATATGGGATGAATTAAAGTTGGTAGTATGGCCCACGCGAAAGGAAATATTACGATTGACAACGATTGTTATTATTTTAAGTGTTATAATGGGCTTATATATCGGCGGACTAGACTATGTCTTTACGCAAGGCGTAGAATCATTATTGAGATAGTTGAAATTGAATGTTGAGAATATATTTCTCACCTCTCATTTTTCACTTCTCATTTCAAACTATGGATCATACAGCACAACCAAAAGAAGAAGAAGAAGAAAAAGAAGCAGAACCAAAACAAGAAGATACGAAACAAGAAGATTCGAAACAAGAAGAAGACAAGCAGGCAAAAGCTGCTGCTTCTGACGCTGCAAAATGGTATATCCTGCATACCTATGCCGGGCATGAAAATAAAGTCGAACGATCACTTAAACAGCGCGTCGAAGCAATGAAATTCACTGATCGGATTTTTGATATCATAGTTCCCACAAGGAATACTATTAAAGTATCTCAAGGTAAAAAAGAAACTGTCAAAGAAAAAATCTTTCCTGGATATGTTTTGGTCAAAATGATTTTGGATGATGAGAGCTGGGTTATGGTACGAAGTACACAAGGTGTTACTTCTTTCATCGGAGCAGGAAATAAACCAACACCAATTTCTGAAAAAGAAGTTGAAGCCATTCAGAAATTTATGAACTTGGAAGAGCCGATGTATAAAGTCCAATTCGTCGTCGGAGAAGCAGTAAAAATCACCGACGGTCCATTTAGCGACTTCTTAGGGACAATTGAATCAATCGACGAAGCAAGAGGCAAAGTACGGGTACTCGTCAGTATTTTCGGCCGAGAAACACCCGTTGAACTGGATTTCTTACAAGTAAAGAAAATTTGAGGGTATAGAGTTTAGGGTATAGGGTATAGTAATAAAAATTGCTAGTCCCTAAACCCTAGACCCTACCCCCTAAACCCTAACTCATGGCAAAGAAAATAAAAACATTAATTAAAATTGCCCTTCCAGCCGGAGCAGCTACGCCTGCACCGCCGGTAGGTACTGCGCTTGGGCCTCATGGTTTAAATATCATGGAGTTTGTCAAGGCGTACAATGACAAGACCGCAGATCTTAAGGGGAATGTCATTCCAGTAGTTATAAC
Source organism: Patescibacteria group bacterium (assembly GCA_041743715.1). GTDB lineage: Bacteria > Patescibacteriota > Microgenomatia > Levybacterales > UBA12049 > JACDET01. The sequence continues at coordinate 6,776 of JBGTMH010000068.1, forward strand.
TGTTTATGAAGACAGAACGTTTTCTTTTATCACGAAAAAGCCACCGGTTGCTGAGATGATCAAAAAAGCAATCGGCCGTGACAAAGGTAGTCAAAAACCAGGCCGGGATAAAATAGCGACACTGACGATGGATCAAGCGAAAAAAATTGCAGAAGATAAACTCGAAGATTTGAATACAGATGACGTTGAGATGGGCGCCCGAATCGTTGCAGGAACTGCACGATCGATGGGAATAGCTGTTGAATGAGGGTTTAGGTTCTAGGTTTTAGGGTTTAGTAATTATTCCCTAACCCCTAAGCACTAACACCTAAAACCTAAGTATATGGGAAAAATACGAGTTAAAACATTCGGTGACGAAGACCAAGAACAAAAAGACAAGCTAAAAGCGCAAAAACGCGCTGAAGCAAAAAAACTGGCGCAGCAAAATGCGGCAGCAAATAACCCTGATGTAAAAACTGAAGCACCAGAAAAAGAGCAAACTGAAACCGGACAACAGACAAATAATAGTGAATCCGAAAACAAAAAACAGAAAACTGATAGTCGAAAAACCGTTTCAAAGCAAAATCCCCACTCAAAACACTACCGCGAAGTGATAGCACATGTAGATAAAAACAAAAAATACAATCTGCCTGAAGCTCTCACACTTCTTGAAAAAATAAAACTTGCCACATTTGATGAAACAGTGGAATTGCATATCAACACGAACGAAAAAGGTATCTCAGGTAACGTCACTCTCCCCCACGGCACAGGAAAAGAAACGCGGATAGCAATAGCGAATGCTACTGAAGACGCAAAGCATGTTGAAGAACTTGTTAAAAAAATTGAAGCTGGAAAAATTGACTTTGATGTCCTAATCGCGACTCCTGATTCCATGGCCAAGCTCGCAAAGGTAGCCAGAATTTTAGGACCAAAAGGTCTTATGCCAAATCCAAAGAACGGCACTGTCACTCCAAAGCCCGATGAAATAGCCAAAAAATTCGCTGGTGGTCAGGTCAATTTCAAAACCGAAGCGAAATTCCCGATACTCCATTTAGCAGTTGGTAAACTCTCTTTTGGTGATAAAAAACTGAATGACAACATCACAACAGCCATCAAAGCAGTCAAGACAAAAAACATCAAAAATATTACTTTAAAAAGCACCATGAGCCCGGGTATTAAAATAGAAGCCACAACTATCTAACTATGCTTGCCCTCCATAGCTTTAGCGAAGGAGGGAGCCCGGGTATCAGACTCGACCACGCATCACTGTAAACTTGATTGACACAACAGTACTTTTGTTCTACGCTAAGAAGTGATTATGATAAGCTACTTCTTTAAACGGCGAAACAGCTCTGGGTTATCATTGCTTACGGTTGTTTTGTTACTAGGTGGTGTTTTTTTTACTGTTTCTAATGCTCTGCAAACACAGGAACTTCGGAATAGAGCGCTTGTGTACGATCCTCAACAATCAACCTTACCCACAACCTTTTGTCTTGGGGACGATTGTGAGCCATACACCACCACAAGTGTAGCTACACAAGCCCCAACGAAAATACCTGGAGCAATTTCACCCACAGTCTTTTGTCTTGGTAACGATTGTGACCCAGACACTACCCCAATTGTAGTTACTCAAAGCCCAACGAATATACCTGGAGCGATTTCACCCACAATCTTTTGTCTTGGGAGCGACCCATCATGTGACCCCGACACAACAATTGTCGTTACACCAGGCCCATCTGATACACCAGACCCCATACCATCCCTCACTCCAGAATTCTATTGCCTCGGGACAACTTGTCCTACCGTTCCTCCTGAGGAAGAACCAACGGTTGATCCTACTATTCCGCCTGATCTATCGCCAACATTTAGCGAAAGTGATCCATCACCAACTCCGGAGGAAATATTACCAAGCGAAGATCCCGAGCCTACCGATGACCCCTGTTCCGTCGGTGAAAGCAGTATAAGCAATGTGCAAACTACAAGCAGAGGTGGTTTCTTGCAGGGGTTCTTTGAATTCATTTTCAGATTGATTGGATTACTGCTAGGATTTCCTAATCAAACTCCAAATCCAACTCTCATTCCAACACCCATACCAACTGTAATTCCAACTTCAATTCCAGCTGCCACGTCTTACCCAACACCAACGCCTTGTCCGCAACCAACACCAGAAGAAAGCGAACCAACACCTGAAGAAAGTGAGCCAACACCTATTCCGACAGTTGAACCATCTCCTACAAGCATACCTACCGAAGCACCTACGCCTACAGATGATCCCTGTGATGTAGGTGCAAGTAGTATCCAAAACTTTGGAAAGAATAATAAAGAAAATGGTGGTGTGTTCGGACTCATTTCCAAATTGATTGGAAATATTTTTGGAAAAATTCGTCCTTCTCCCTCGCCCATTCCTACCCTAGATCCATGTATTCAACCAGATACATATATAGTAACGCTAAAGAATTTGACCAGTGGACAACCGTTTTCGCCACCGATTGCCGCTACACATAACCGAAAAATGCAGATGTTTCAGGTAGGAAAAGTCGCGTCTGACGAGCTTGCAGCAATTGCACAAGGTGGGAATCAGACTCCCATGTTCGATCTCTTCAACAATTCAAGTGAAGTGACCCATGCAGTCAAAATCGACCGACCGATTACTACGTACGGAAAAGTCGTTGGTAGCAATACTGATACTGTAAGCTTTGAGATACAAGCGAATCCGAAGGATAAATTTTCATTGGCAACAATGCTTATTTGTACCAATGATGGTTTCCTTGGTTTGGATAGTGTTAACTTACCCCAAAAAGGGAAAAAAATATACTCGCTTGATGGCTATGATGCCGGACGCGAAAACAATACTGAGAAAAGCGAGGATATTGTTGATGGATGCAGTGCTCTCGGTCCGAAACCACTCTTGAATGATCCAAACGGTAATATCGAAGATGCGGTAGAATCGTCACCGTTTCAGAGCATTAAACATCATAGTGCAATTACCGACAATGGTGATCTCAGTTCGCTATTGCACAACTGGAAAAATCCAGTTGCGGAAGTTACTATTGAGAAAAAACTGTAGAGATCCTAATACGAAAGTGACCCAACACCTATTCCGACAGTCACACCCTCTCCTACAAACACACCTACCGAAGCTCCCTCGCCCTACCCTAGATCCCTGTATTCAACCAGATGTTACTGATACTCCCTTGTCATAAATGTCCTTGGATTAACTCCGAACTCAAGACTTATTGACATCTCCATTATTTTCAATTACGCTTAAAAGGAGCTCTTGCAAGAGTTCCTTAAATATTCTGCTATGCATTCGAAACGTATGGGTGTAAAAAAATATATTAACTTTTGGCTACCGGTTGTAACTCTTTTCCTTTTAGTGGGGGCTATATTTTTTACACTTAACAATGCCTTGCAAAAACAGGATTCCAGAAGTAAAGCTGCTTCACAAATTGCTGTTGATACAACTCCACCATATATCATCGGCGATCCTCAGCCAGGATCAGACGGGCAGCCAGGTTCAGATGGACAGCCAGGTCAACCCGGTAGCAGTATGTCATGCACAAATGGCGTATGTTACACATGCCCAAATACAGCAGATTCTTGTACGGTCCAATGTACTAACAACAATTGCACTTGTAATGGTGGCGCATGTCAACAGGTACCTGGGCCCGGCCAGGGAGGCCAACCTGGGCAACCTGGGCAGCCAGGAGGAGATTCTGTTTCTATTACTCCTTTTCCTACTGCTATTACACCTACTCTTTACTGCCTCGGAACGACATGCCCGACACCAATTGAAGATCCTACCCCAATACCGACCGCAACTATTGCTCCTAGTCCTACCATACATATAACTGCTCAACCTACCACAACGGGTCCTTCACCTACATCACCGCAACACGCACCAACTGCCACGCCCAAAGTAACTCCTACAACCAATCCTTGTCCCACTGTTCAGACAAGTAACCTAAATCGCAAACATAAGAAAAAGAATAATAAAAAAAAGGGTAATGGCTTCATAAAAGCAATCCTTAAATTCATTATCGGTTTCATTGACATACTGTTAAGATTGATCTTTGGAGGAGGCAACCCTCCTATTAATAATCAACCAAATCCGACCTCAGCGCCAAGTCCTATTCCAACCCAACCCGTCGATCCGTGCGCACCTACTACTGCGCCACAACCAACAGCTATGCCAGGAGCAGGACAACCAGGTGGAGATGGTAGTGGACAACCAGGACAACCTGGACAGCCAGGAGGAGATGGAGATGGACAACCAGGTGGAGACGGACAACCAGGAGGTGGAGGAGGTGGAGTCTTACCAACACAACCACCGGGCAACCCTACCCCAAGTACGAAATCGCCTACGACTGATACAACGACGGAACTCACTTGTTCTTTTGGTGGGTCGGGCGGAAGTTTGGATTACACAGGATGGACGCTGATGGGCTGTGATGATTTCACTATTTCTCAGCTCGATGAAACCTTTTGGACTTCACTCAGCGAACCCGGACTCAGTGGGAAAGGGAGAATGCTCTCTTCACAGGCAACGTATAATAATGGCATGATGACGATTACCGGCTTACCAAATGGTGATAGTGGCGGAATTGTATGGATAGATGGAAGACGATTTGGCAGATGGGAAGCTCGCATGAAAGCACCACCCGGATGCGCGTGCTATCACCCTACTCTTCATCTTTGGCCAGATCTTAATGATTTCCCAGTTGGCGACGGCGGAGAAGTGAACTTTTTGGATATCTCTTCCGGAGACCGTCAACAAATCAAGTTTTCCCTTTTCTATGGACCAAATAAGACCCCAGTCAGTGTGACCAAACAGTTTGATGCGACACAATGGCACAATTATGCAGTCGAATGGGTTGAAGGGCGTATGACTGGATACATTGATGGTCAAAAGTGGTTTGAGGAGACCGATCCCGTCAAACTCCCTCCCCGAGCTATGCATTTGCGCCTCCAACTTGATTGGTACCCAACCAGCGGCACAGTCAGTACGCAATCAACGATGAACGTCGATTGGGTCCATATCTGGAGACAATAAATATTATTATGAAAAAATACATTCCTTTACTAGCACTCTTCTTACTCATCCTTTCACTTGGTATTTTTATTAACTCGTCAACCAGTCCTGAACGTCAAACCACTGATACCAAAGCGCAAACCGCCTCGCCTACCACCACAGTGCTTGCGAAAAACTTGGAAATTCCTTGGGCGATTGATTTTCTCCCTGATGGTAATATCATTTTTACAGAGCGGCCTGGAAATGTAAAACTTCTTAACGTAGCAAGTGGACAAGTGACTCCTGTTGGGACCATAGACGATGTGAGGGCAGCCAAAGAAAGTGGACTTTTGGGACTTGTATTGCATCCTCAATTTACTACAAACAACTTTGTTTATGTTTACTATACATATAATGGCTCAGGCGGATTACAGAATAAAGTTGTAAAATATACGTTCACTAACAACCAGCTCGGTAATCCCGTTACAATAATTGATGGAATTCCTGGTAGTGATTACCACGATGGTGGTAGATTGCGTTTTGGACCTGACGGTTTCCTTTACGTTACCACAGGCGACGCGACACAAGATTCTATCGCGCAGGATCCTAACTCACTTGGTGGAAAAATACTACGAGTTACAGATGATGGCACTCCTGCTCCTGGAAATCCATTTAATAATCGGACATGGTCCTATGGTCATCGTAACCCACAAGGTCTTGCATGGGATGGAACAACAATGTATATCACCGAACACGGGCCTTCAAGTCCGAGCTGCTGTGATGAGGTAAATCGAATTGAACCAGGCAAAAACTATGGTTGGCCAGACGTTACGGGTGATCAAACCAAAGCCGGCACAGAAAAAAATCTCGTCAATAGTGGTCAAAATGGCAGTAACACATGGGCTCCATCTGGAACGACGTTTTATAATGGATCTCTATTTTTTGCGGGACTCAAAGGTCAAGCGCTCTACGAAGCTACCATCCAAGGTGATAGCGCAACTATCGTCAAACAGCATTTTAAAAATCAATTCGGCCGTATCCGCGATGTCGTAATTGGCCCGGATAACCAATTATATATTACTACCAGTAATAAATCTTCTCAAGGCGGATCAAACAATTCAGAAGATGACAAAATCATCAAGGTTACCTTCGCGGAACAACCCACACAGATTCCACTCCCCACAGCAATAACTCCAACGCTCTACTGCCTCGGAGCTAGCTGTCCGACACCACCCGAAGATCCTACACCAACCCACAGTACAGTACCCACGACACCAGTCACTCAACCAACGGGCGCTAATCCAACGACGACACAACCAAGTCCAACCACCAATCCATGCCCAACGGTTCAGACCAGTGACTTATATCGCAAGCATAAAAAAAAGAAGAATAAAGGCGGTAATGGATTCATAAAAGCAATCCTTAAATTCATTATTGGATTCATTGACATACTGTTAAGATTGATCTTTGGAAATACATCCAACCCAAATATTGGCAACCCAATCAATCCTGGTAATCCTGGCAACCCAGTTAATCCTGTCAATCCAACGATCAACCCTCTCGATCCATGTGCTCCTACTGCAGCTCCGCAACCGACTGCAGCTCCCGCTAACCCGACAACTCCTCCACAACCGACACAACCTGCACAACCAACGACTCCTGCTGGGAATCCAACGCCTGGTCCTGGTGGTCCGACAACGCCAGTGGCACCAACACCAAGTACAGAACATGTCCCTGTTGGGAGCAAAGTTGAGTTCGTTGCGAACTATAACGGCGGAACAATTTCCCCTTGGGAAACGGTTGACCAATGTCCACCTACAAGAGAAGTGAAAGTTGTATCGGATTTTGTCCGTGAGGGAGGATTTGCTTTGAAGACAAGTGTCACCGAAGCCGGATGCGGAAGTGGCAATGAACAACGGGCAACAGTTACATCAAGTCACCCAGGAGTAACAATCCGCGAAGGTGACGAACGCTGGTATGAATGGTCAATGATGGTAGAACATAATTTCGCTGTCCCTCAAGGTACACGGAACGCTTTTAACGTTATGCAATGGGGTAACACAAGTGATTCTGCTCCCCTCGCCATACTTATCAGCAATACGGGACAAATACAAATAGGCGGTGAAGGTGTGAACCATGAGAAATTAACGATCACGTCAATTCGAAAGGGCGAATGGGTGGACTTGGTTCTGCATGTTAAATTTTCCAAAAACAGTGGTACGGGATTTGTAGAAGCTTGGGAAAATGGTATTCAAACCGTGCCCAAGTCAACTCGTGTAACGATGTCAGGAGATGTGCAATCACTCAGGCATGGAATAATTCGTGATGATGCTAATTTGGATATTGATCATAATATATGGCATGACAATATGCGAATTACCTCTCCGTAATCATTCGGAATGTATGCTTCTTGTTGACATTGGGATGAATTATTCATAAGCTAATAATACATGCAATTATCAAACTTTTTTAAGACTCATAGAAAGTTTATTATTTTTGGTGGGTTAGTGCTGCTCGTACCCCTTTTGCTTCTGCTCTTAAGAACTCCATCGGAACAAAAACTAAATCCTACACCGACTAAATCACATGCACCACAATGGCAGTCATACGAAGAACAAATAAAAGATGGTAAATTACAACCAGCTGGGAAAATTCTAGAAGTAGCCATACTATACGATGCCAACGCTACACCACTGATGCAAATAACGGGATTGCAGCGAAAAAACGGTTACGCACCTCAAGTTATACCCTCTGATCATCCTTATCGACTCCGTCTTCTTGATTCAAATCGCCGGGTAGTAAGTGAACAACCGTTCAGTATTCATACCGAATCGATCGCGGAATCATTTGCCCCCGATGGCAAAATCCAAGGTAAAATCTTAACTCGTTCAACAGTTAATGATGCCTTCACGATAGCGTGGAACGATACGGGGTCAAGTATAGAAATTATTGATGCAACAGGGAAGAAACTCCTCGCTTCTGATCTCTCAAGTATCATAGATATTAACAATCAACCGACGTTCCGTGGAATCCAAGGAGATGACTTGCTGAGATCAACAAAGCAGATTAATTTCAATTCTCTTATCCGGCAAGCTTATGCGCAAGCAAAAGACGGCAAATTGGATACCGTCATTATGAGTGCTGGCTACACTGACTTCAACCAATTTCATACTGATGCAGAACTTGTCAGTAAAGGTTTTTTAAATGTTGAACCGATGAAATCCCGGGCTTCACAAATTGAGATGCGTATAGTGGATAATTCGGCTGATTTGAAATGCGAGACACTTCCAGGGACTATTGACGGCCGTTTGATGAGCTGTGATTTTGAATTGGTAAAAAAGGCTGTTAATACTGCCGGTGTTCCTCAAGATTTGATTATTGTTCTTATCAATGAGCCGAAATATGCAGGTGGTGGTGGACCCTTTGTCACTATTACCAAAGGTGCTGGAGAATATACCCAGGCTGTCGTCGTACATGAAGCTGCCCATACTTTTGGAAAAATGTTAGATGAATATGCAATTACCGGAGAAGCGGTACAAGGGCCTATGGATAATCAGATACATCAATTAGGCAATGATGCAAATAATCCTTATCCTCCTGGAGACGGTAATTGTTATGCAGGCACTCCTCCAGCAGCTGACTGGAGCACGCTGACCACAACTGACCAATATAGAACCGGTTGTAATTATTTAAATTGGTATGCATCGACTAAAAAAAGTCTAATGGGATCAGTTGAACCAGGTGTAACGTTTAACACTGTCTCTTTATGTATTTTGAATAGGCGGCTTGATGAACTTGTAGGACCAATGGCAGGAGCTAAGCCATGTACTGAAATAAATAATGCAGACCCAACGGGAACCACCGAGCCTACCCTTGTACCTGGTGGAACAGAACCCAGTGGCGTTGTTCCGACATTCCAGTGTCTTGGTGGTGTTCCTTGTGCACCTACAGAAACACCAGCGCCTGTACAACCAACTCAGCCGGATTCTACTACTCTCCCTACTCAACCTCCCGTTGGTGGAACGCAACCAACTGCTGTTCCTATCGCTGGAGGAGGGTCCCAAAATCCATGTCCTACCACCGAAACGAGTATTCAGAATAATGGGAAAAAGAAAGGAAAGAAGAACGGTAATAACAATGGGAACAAGAATGGTAATGGTTTCATGAAATCGTTCTTTGAATTCCTCATGAAGCTGATCGAGCTGCTCCTCCAACGCATCGGTGTCCAAATCCCTGGTGGCGGCAGCAATCCATGTCCTCCAGTTATTACCAATCCGCAACCAACGAATCCCCCTGCACAACAACAGCCGACTACAGCTGCGCAACCCACTGCTGCACCACAGCCTACGCAACCTGGACAGCCAGGACAGCCAGGTCAACCAGGAACCACGCAACCAGGACAACCAGGACAACCAGGACAACCTGGACAGGCAGGACCGACTACTGGAGCTGCAGCCGCTTGCACCCAAACGATCTCTCCTGGTACTTCCATCTCAACGGCTGCATCAGGTATGGCACCTGGCGGAGTACTGTGCGTAAAGGGTGGTAATTATTCTGAATCCGTCAAACTTACAAAATCAGGCACTCAGGGAAATGTCATCACAATTAAAAGAGCTACTGACACCGATGTCCCGGTTGTTACCCAAGTTGTGATCAACGCGAGCCATATCACCCTCCAAGGTTTTGAAATTACCGGTGGCGGAGATCCATTGGTTCGAATTGAGAAAGGCACAACATACGTTACCGTCAGAGATAGTAAAATCCATGACGGAAAAGGAAATGGTATGCGAATCTATGGCTCATACATCACCATTGAAGGAAACGAGATGTGGGCTTTTCAATCAGAAGATGCCATCCGTCTTTGGGGAGATAACCACACGTATCGAAATAATTACATCCATGATATTCAAAACCCCGGCCACAACGATATCTGGCAAACCTACCAAACTGATACAAAAGTACCCGTTACCAACCTTTTGATCGAAGGGAATAGAATTGAAAGAAATAAAGGAGGACACGCACACATCTTCATGATTGAAGACAATGGCTCTGAGAACTGGGTTGTTCGCAATAACACCTTTGACACAGTTGGCTCACACGGTTTCATTCTTGGAAAGCCAGGAGAGTCAGGCGTCAAAAACGTACGGTTTGAGAACAACACCTTCAGAAATGTTGGAGGTACAGCAATTGAGTGCCAGGGCCAGACCTCAGCGACAATAACCGGCAACACCTTCCAAAGCGTTGGGAGAGAAGTTGCAAATACCTCCGGAGGTTGCAAGGTCAATTAAAAAACTCTTGGACAATACCCTTCTCACCTTTAAGTAGCAGTTTATCAATGCGCATGGGAATATCCCCAAGAAGCACCCTCACATGCAACAGGGTTGGTCGGCAAAAGTCATCAGTGATGACTCATCCCAAGCCACAGGTACATACTATTTTTTCTACCATATCATTATTCTTGTTGACTTTATACACAATAATTCATAGGCTTAAACTATATGCATTTTCCTAACTTTTTGAAAACTCATAGAAAGAGCATTATCTTTGTAGGGTTAATCTTACTTGTTCCTTTTTTACTCCTTCTCCTGAGATCTCCATCTGAACAAGAGCAGTACCCGCTTCCACCTCAATCCAGTACACCCAAATGGCAAACGTATGATGAGTTGGTCTTAGAAAAAAAGCTTGCTCCTGCACAGAAAATTCTTGAGGTGGGTTTGGAATACAACGCCACCTCATCTCCGCAGCTTAAATTTACAAGATTTGCTCAAAAGAACGGTTACGTACCTTCACCCCAACAACATAACACCGCTACTCATACACTACAACTGCTTGCACAGAATGGACAAATCATTTCCCAAAAGCCATTCAGTATTCCAAATAAAGTACACATGGAGCGTTTTGAAAAAGATGGATCAATCACAGGAGAAATAGCTGTCCGTACGTATTTTCCTTTTGCTTTTACACTTCCTTGGTTTAATCATGCATCATCCATACAAATTACCGATCAGAGCGGGAAAGTTATCGTTTCATCTCCTCTTTCAAATGTACAAATTAGAGATAACAAGCCCAACTTTCTCAGTATTCAAGGAGATCAGTTTACAAAACAGCAAAAACCTAAAATTAACTTCAACAAATTCCTTTCCTCGCCTCTCTATGCAGCTGGCGGAAAATTAAATATTGCTGTTATCAGTGATAAGTATGCAGACAGTGCTGCATTTCAAAGGGATCTAGATATCTACATCCGGTCCTTTCTCGAGTTAGAACCCTTGAAAACACGAGCCTCACAAATTAGCTTCAATGCAGCATTTAATACATCTGATCTTCAATGTGTCCAAGATGGAGAAAGGGGTATTAGCTGTAACGAGGATTTAATCGTTCAACAAGTAAATCAAGCAGGAACCCCACATGACGTGATAGCGGTTGTTACTAACCTACCTAATCTTAGCATTGGTTCAGCAAACCCTCTATCAGGAATTTTCATGCAATCAAACTTTAAGCTTGATGAAGAAGATAGATATACTTTCGTCCATGAATTCGGCCATGCATTTGCTCTTCTTTTAGATGAATATAAAGTCATAGAAGAAAATGGAGTAGTAGATAATAAAATACATAGAGCTGGTATTGATGCTTCTGATACGTTTGATCCGCCAGGTGACGGTAACTGTTATGCAGGAAATCCTCCAGCTGCTGATTGGAATCCGATTGTTTCTACTGGGGATTATCATAAAATATGCCATTATCCCAACTGGTATGCATCGAGCAAAACAAGTGTCATGTATACATTAAGCGATCCTTGTTTTAATGCTGTCTCGCAAGGTGTCCTCAATAGACGACTTGATGCCGTGGCAGGCAATTTCGCTGGCGGTCCAGTTGCTCTTGCGCCATGCCCCAATGTTTCCCCTACCAACGCACCTACTGCCACCGCACCCACTGAAGCGCCAACGATCAGTGTCCCTACGGTTGCTCCTAGTGGCGTAGTCCCAACGTATCAATGTCTTGGCGGTGTCCCATGCACACCATCAGAGACACCGACACCTATTCCAACACAACCAAATGCTATCCCCCCAACTCTCCCTCCAGTTGGTGGAACCCAGCCAACTGCTGTTCCTAACATTGGCGTAGCACAACCCTGTGCTACCATCCAAACGGCTATTCAAACTCATGGGAAAAAGAAAAAGAAGGGCAATAATCAGGGTAATGGCTTCATAAAAGCAATCTTGAAATTCATCATTGGATTTATTGATCTGCTGTTGAGACTCATCTTTGGCGGTGGTGGTGGCGGTGGACCAATTCCCTGTAACCCCATTGGCATTGTCCCTACAGTTGCACCGCAACCGACTTCACCTCCTCAGCCGACCTCTGGAGTTCAACCAACAGTTGCACCGCAACCAACGGATATTCCTTCCGTTACACCAATTCCAGATGGATTTACTCCACACGCCACCCTACCAACAGGGACTTTCAAAACCTGCCGTCCAAATATTACAGTAGATACGTTAGCCGCACCTGATCTTGATGTATGGTTACGGACAAAAGTTGTACCAACTTTGACAGATTGGTACCCTTATATTGCTGATAATATTGCGACGCCTGATTACACACCCTTCTGCGATATAAAAATAATTTTTGCTGACATTGAAGAACCAGCTCGAGTTGATTTTGCAACCGGAGCTATTACTGCAGATACTACATGGGCGAAAAATCATCCTGAAGATATGGGGCTTTATATTCATGAATCAACCCATTCAATACAAGCATATGCGAAACGTCCTGAAGGCTGGGTAACTGAAGCTATCGCTGATTGGACGAGAAATTATCTTTATATAGACCGCGTTGCTAAGGTACCTACTGCTTCACAATATTTTATAGATGGCTACAGCGAAGCCGGTTATATGTTTCAGTTGATAAATACCAAATACGACAAAAATTTTATCCGCAAAATAAACGTCGCATCCCATAAGGGAACCTACAACTATGATATTTTTTCCCAAACCACAGGTAAACCTCTTGATCAAATTTGGACAGAAGCGACCGGTCATGTTGTTCCTGCTGGTCCGCTCAAAGGAATTGGAGGAAAGTGTCTCGATATACCAAATGGTGTTACTGAAGACGGTGTATTGCTCCAGCTATGGGCTTGCAATAGCGCGGATGCACAACGATGGTCTACTGCGCCTTCTCCGAATGATCCCAACGCCAGACGCATCGTTGCTCGAGGTAAATGTATGGATGTGACTCAGAGTGGTACTGCCGATGGGACAAGTGTGTGGCTATTTTCCTGTAATAGGGGCGCTGCGCAAGATTGGGTACCCCAAGCAAATGGAACGCTAATAAATCCTATTGCCAATAAATGTTTATCTGCCAATAATAGTAGCGGCGCAGACGGAACTAAAATAATGATTGCTACTTGCAATGCATCGCAATCACAACAAATCTGGAACCTACCCAAGTAAGGATCTCACACCACGATATATCTTAGTTGACAAATAGTAGGTTTGTTCTATACGCTAGAGATATGCGACTTAAGGAATTTTGGATGGCTCACCGTCAAATTATTTTGCTGGTTGGCTGTTTTTTCCTTATAGGTATTTTATTCCTGGTCACTCGATTCATTACTGGCAATGAAAAAGGACCCAAGCCCCTCCCGACATATTCCCGTACACCCCTATGGCAGACATATGATGAGCAGGTACAAAATGGGAAGCTAGAGCCTGCGGGAAAGATTCTTGAGGTAGCGCTCACCTATGATGAAAACGCATCGCCTCAGATAGGGGTCACCGGATTTAAAAAACTTAACGGATATGTTCCCACTGTTCTCCCAAAAGATTCTCAGTATCGCCTACAATTACTTGATGCTAATCAGCAGGTTCTCTCCGAACAACCATTTTCTGTTCCTAATAGAACGCGGGCTGAGGTTTTTCAAGACGACGGGAAGATTGAAGGGAAAAACATTGTTCTTTCTCAGATGACCTTTGCGCAAACCCTCGCATGGCGTGATAACGGAATCCAAGTACGAATTGTTGATGAGCAGGGAGGACAAATAGCAATTTCAAACATTTCATCAGTACAAGATATTGATAACAAGCCTGAATTCCGTTCTATTCAGGGTGATGAGTTCCTAAGTCCCCCACCACAACAGCCCAAACAAAAAATTAATTTTCTAATCCAGCCTGTTTCCGCTCAAACAAAAGACGGCAAAATAGATATAGTTTTTGTGAGTGATAAATTTACTGATATGAATGCATTTCATAATCACGTAACGCAGTATACTCAAAGCCTCCTTCAATTCGAACCGATGAAGACCCGGGCTTCACAGTTCAGGTTCAGTACGGTTGATAATACCGATGATCTTGGATGTGTTTTGCAGGGTGGTGTCGTAGTAGTCTGCAAGCATGATGCTGCTCAGCAACGAGTCACTCGGGCAGGAGTTCCTGTCGATGTCGTTGCAGTTATAGCGAACTTGTCAGCGAAAGGAGCTACTGGGGGTCCTGTCGTGGCATTACCTGCTGTAGAAGTTGGAAGTTATCACATAATAGTGCACGAATTCGGTCACACATTCGGTAAACTCCTCGATGAATATCAAGCAGACTCAACTGCAGGCCCTATTGATAACAAAGTCCATAAGTTTGCGCCTGTTGTAAAAGTAGGAGAAAGTTTTGAGCCACCCGGTGAAGGTAACTGCTATGCAGGTCAGCCACCTGCTGCTGAGTGGTCTCAATTCTCCCCTCCGATCGCCACAGGAGATTATACAATAATATGTAATTACCCAAACTGGTATGCTTCTTCCAAGGACAGCATTATGAGGACAGTAATTAAAGGGGTAGCTCCAGGAGAAATGGGCCAACTTTATAATGCAGCATCTCACTGCGTTATCAATAAACGACTTGATGACTTGGTAGGAGCATTCCCGGGATTAACCTCGTGTACCGGAGCTGGAGGAAGTCCTACAGGAACCGTACCTGCAACAGTCGTGCCTACCTTCCAATGCCTTGGTGGTGTACCGTGTAGCCCCTCTGAAACACCGACACCCATTCCTAGTCTACCAAATACTGCTCCTACGAATCCTTTACCAACACTCCCACAAGGTAGTACTCAACCAACAGCTGTTCCTAACACTGCCGTAGCACAACCCTGTGCTACCATCCAAACAGCTATTCAGACTAATGGAAAAAAGAAAAAAATAAAAGGCAATAAAAATGGTAATGGCTTCCTGTCTGTATTCGTTGAATTCATCCTTAGACTAATAGAGCTTTTACTCAGGCTCTTAATTGGTGGCGGTATTGGCGGCGGTGGTGGTGGAACAATTCCATGTATTCCTGTCGCAACAGTCACACCAATTGCACAACAACCTACGGCTACACCTCAACCAACAACACCCGCGCAACCCACGACTGCTGCGCAGCCAACAACTGCTCCACAACCAACGGATGATCCACAACCTACTCTCCCGGGTGCCTCTATTGCGCCTTCTCCACTCCCTACTGGAACTGTAAAATATGCACTTAATTCTCAATGGGCTGGTTACATCTTTTATTCTGATAAACTTGCTAAAGGTGATGCAGTAACGAGTACATGGATTGTCCCGACAGTTACCTGCTCGACAGCTGGGAATGGTCAACTGGCAACGTGGGTCGGCTTCGGAGGCGCATTCTTTGATGATCAAAGCATGCCAGAGGTCGGAAATTATCTCAATTGTGTCAGTACCGCAAATGGTGGACAACAATATTATGGTTTTACCGCGGCATATCCTGCTCCTCCTGTAACACTCACAAATCCAGTCAAGGCAGGAGACCAATTCACAGCGACTGTTACATATCAGGGTAATGGTGCTTTTACATCAACTCTGGCAAATACAACACAAGGATGGTCTGTTGATACCCCAATGGATTTTGATGATTTCTACAAACCCTCTTCAGGTCAAATCGTAACGGAACTTATCCAACCCAGCAGTGGTGAACGATTAGGAGCACCTCAGTTTGCCCCACCTATTACCTATAGCAATGTGAAAGTTAATCTCGCCGGACAGATGCTCCCTTTAGAGAATGTTCCTGAACTTGAAATTAATCATCTGGCTCTTGAAAATACAAAGCTCTTAGATACTTCGACAATTAACCAGGCATCATTTACCATTACCTGGACGAATCACTAGAGCTATTTTCTATTCCATGGTATAGTTGCATTAGGAAGACTATGAAAGAATCTACAGAACAAAATACTGATAGAGGGAATTTGCACAAGCCGGCTATTTTGCCCATTCTTGTTGTCTTTGTTGTGGTTATTATGGTTCTCATTATTGTATGGAAGAACACGACTCCAAAACTAAATACCTCCACAGATAACCAACCTCTCAAGATGAAATCCTACACTGACTCAGGGAAATATTTCTCAATCAAAATTCCAGAGAACTGGACCAGCAGTGAGAGAATTGCCCAAAATACAACAGGACTCAATACTGATAATCCGATCCGTCAGCAAGTAGAAATAACACAACTATATATACCAGCAGTTATCGGAGTAACAATCCAAGTCTATAAAGGGCAACCCACATGCCCACCCGCTCAACCAATAACTACCACTTTTGCAGGGCTCCCGGCCGCTTATAGTGAAGCTAATCATACGTGGACAATTCCAACAACACAAGCAACACTCGTTGTATCAACTGCCAACTCCAAAAGTGGCGGATTTCAAGGACCTGCAAAAAAAGTCCAGCCGACTGATGTTCCCCAATCAGTCATGGATGCGGATCGAAAACTCCTTGAAGAAATCATTTCAACCTTCAAACCCAACAACCTTCAACCATTTAGCTGTTAAAGATAACTACAACTTTACACTCAGTTACAATCATGATATACTATCAGTAATCCAAAGACAGTAGGCGGAGCGTAGCAACGTCCTGAGCGATAGCCGAAGGATCTGTTACTAATCCATAAATCCTACCGAGGAGCTTTTTAAATTAAGAGTTAGAAACTGAAAGTTAAGAATCAATAATATATTTCTCACCTCTCATTTCTCACCTCTCATTTCAATAAGCACTCCTCGAGGAGTGTTTTTTTATGTCAGACGTAAAAACAAGTAAAAACCGGCAGAATAAAGAAAAACTCGTTGCCGAGCTTTTGGCAAAAGTTGAGAAATCAAAGGGTATAGTTTTTACCAACTATCAAGGCTTGACGCACATGCAGCTTGAAGGTCTTAAGAAAAGCTTAAAAAAAGTTGAAGCTGAATTTGTCGCTACCAAAAACACCCTTCTTAACCGTTCACTTGAACCACTCACTTCTCACCTCTCACCTCCCACCTTTGAAGGCCCAACTGCCGCGCTTTTTATCTACAATGACATTGTTGAACCCCTCAAACAACTGACGAAAACCATTAAAGAATTTAAACTGCCGATTATTAAATTCGGCATTCTGGAAGGAAAAATTGTTACTGATCAAGAAGTCACCAAAATAGCATCCCTTCCTCCACTTCCGGTTCTGCAAGCACAACTACTCGGACAGATGCAGGCACCTATTTCAGGCTTACATCGTGCACTCAACTGGAATTTACAATCACTGGTTATGACACTCAATGCGATTTCTCAAAAGAAATCGCAAGGGTAAAAGGTGGTGAGAATGTATGGCAAAATTAAGTAAAGATGAATTAATGAAGGCAATTGAAGAAATGTCTGTTCTCGAACTTTCTGATCTCGTGAAAGCGCTTGAAGAGAAATTTGGAGTTTCCGCTGCTGCGACAATGGTCGCCGCTGCACCCGCGGGTGGAGCTGCTGCTGATGCAGAACCAGCTGAAGAACAAACCGTCTTCAATGTTATCATTGCAAGCTCAGGAGCACAAAAAATAGCTGTTATTAAAGCACTTCGTGAACTCGTTCCGACACTCGGACTGAAGGAAGCCAAGGACTTAGTTGACGCGGCACCAAAAGAGGTTCTAAATCAAGTCAACAAAAAAACAGCTGAAGAAGCAAAAACGAAATTAACAGCAGCAGGCGCTACTGTTGAGCTCAAATAACAAATTTAGTATCTGGTATTTCATATTTAATATTTCGTATATTAAATCTTTTACTAGATGCTATTTTTGTATGAAAGGTGTTTTGACTCATTCTCACTTTGAGTGTTAAACAGTTTCAAACTCAGGAAAATAAACGCAAAATTCCCAGATTATACTTAATGGTTGACATTTTTGCACCATTCCAGGTAATCTAAATACAAGAGGTATTTTATTAATTTTGCAATGAGTACACATAAAAAAAAGAAAAAATCCAGACTCATCTATTTTTTCGTGCTTGCTTTGGTGGCTGCAATTCCAATTACTACCCTTTTCAGTCAGCAACAACAAAGAATAATTTCTTTGGCTCAGGAAGCAGCTTCTCAACTACCACCGATATTTTACTGTCTGACGTTAGGAAGCTCAGATCAAAATAATTGTGCTTCTTCTTACTTTTCATCTGACCTCACACTGAGTATGCATGGATTTCCTATGAATGAAAAGAAAGGCGTGTATTATGGAGATACGCTCTCAGGGTCCGCTACTTATACAAATACCAGTGACCAACCACTGTCCATTAAAACTATTGGTCTTGCAGCTTTCTCAAAAAATGGCAATAAGCGGATTAACTTCACATCGCAGAATGTTAACACTGTAGTCCAACCGGGAAAAAGCATCACCATCCCGCAATCATCGCATAAGTTTAATGGCCCTGAAGATCCGAATGGTGTGTGGGAAGTCTTTAGTACAATTACCAAAGCTGATGGAACGACAAATGACGACTCCAAAAAGTTCATGATCAATGTCAATGCTACCTGTACCGCGTTGAGGGCCAGACCTTTAACCGATGCAGATAAAAATAACATCAAAGCACTGTGTGATAAAAACCCAAATAATAAGATTTGCAAAAGCAGACAGTATTGTGAAATTATCGAAGGGAAAGATAACTGCACTCAACCTGCCCCAAACAGAGAAATACAAGGGAACCGGTGTGATGAATGGGTTATTTTGTTCGAGGGTGAACAGGAATTACTTGAAGAGCTTTGCAAAGCATATCCCGGCACTGATACCTGTCAGACCTTCTGCGACAGAACTATTGGATCAGAGCTCTGTGTCGAGCAAACTGAGGCCCCTATAGCGACGTTACTGCAATCTCCTGAACAAATAGCGCAAAATAAATTAACACAAAATAGTTCAGTAGCAGGTATAAAAACAAACATACTTGCAGGGACAGTCAAAAATAAAAATACAGGTGAAGTATGCAAAGACCAAAGTTCAACGCTTGCAAATGGATGCTGCAGACCCGCTTGTAGCTCCGGTGGGAAAAAAACAACAACTCCTGGAAAAACAACTCCTGGTGGACAACCTGCTCCTGGTGGAGAGGCCACAGCTGGAAGTAAATGCCGGTCAAAACTAGCAAATAACATAGGTCAATGCTGCAAAGACGGTTCTGGGCTCGTAAATGGCTGTTGTAAACCAGGATGTGGCAAAGGAAATATTTTCACACGGGCCGATTGCCCAGCGAAGAACGCAGCAGGTGTCTGTTGCGCTGCAGGTGCTACAAACGTAAACGGAACATGTTCTGGTGGTGGCGTTGGTAAATAACCATCACAAAAAGTTTTCTACGAATCCACATAGTCTCTACCGATATAAGCTCCAGTTCTACATAACTTCCTTACTTGACAAGTTTGTTACAGTTTGTTACTGTATATATGGTTATCATCTAAATTGATCGTATCAATATAGATCATTACTTTATGACTACTACTCAGAAGCTCACCATTGACACCCTCCCAGATCTCTTGACCGTCCGTGAAGTAGCAGAAGTCCTCAGAGTCTCACCACTGACAATTAAACGATGGGGAAAAAGGGGTAAATTGCCCGCTATCCGCATCAACTCACGCGGCGACAGAAGGTATAAAAAAGAAGCAGTGCTCTGGCTTCTCGGTATTCAACAAAAAACAGAATAGTATCACTATTCATACTTCTTTTGCTGTGCTAGAATAGTTCTTATGTCCAGTACGCAAATTGTCCTCATAGCAAATCCAGACTACATGCAAATCAAACAACACTTTCTGGAAGATCTGACCGTAGCTTCTCAAGGACACCCGTCCAGTATTTCATTTATTCGCCATGTCTTACCGAAAAAGCCACTTATATCGAGCGGTATAGTACAGGGGATTGTTATCGGTGGAACGAGGTTTGATATAGCAAGTGTAGAAATCGACGGAAAAGGCAAAAAACGGCTACTGAAAAGACAACAAGGCATACTACCGCAATTTGACACCAAAGAAACTTTTTTGATGTTTATCAAAGAACATATTGACTCAAAGGCTTTAGGAGTGGCTATTAATTTAGGGTTTCCTTTGCAACCCGATACCGGAAAATTTGGAGAAATTGATTCAAAAATACTTTACGGCGTAAAAGAACACGCATTCCATGGACTACTTGGCCTCTCCATCGGTGATTTTCTCAGACAAGAACTTGCCCGCGATATACCGATCAGCGTTGCCAATGATGCTGTCTGTTTGACACTGGCGGGCACAGGAGAAGAAGATGGAGGATTTGTTCTCGGATCGGGCTGCAATATGGCAATTACCGTCCAGGACCATGGAGAAAGAATTGTCGCGAATTTAGAATCCGCTAATTTCAATAAATTCGAACCTACGCCTGGACTAGAAGCGATTGATGCAATCTCACCGACCAAAGGTAAAAACAGATTTGAAAAATTGATATCAGGTATTTACCTGCCCATGCATTTTAACTTTTTATTAACGCAATACAATATCCAGACAACTCAAGTAGCAAACGCCAAGGAATTAGATGTTTTAGCAGCAGAAGATACCGGAATTACCGGTGATTTAGCAAGAGCAATTTTGGAGCGATCAGCATCGTTAGCCGCGACAGAACTCGCGGCAGTGTATGAATTTAAAGGCAGTCATAAAGAGATAGAAATTCTAGCCGAAGGTACCGTTATATGGGAGGGATGGGAATATCAGAATAATATCCAAAAAAGACTAACCCTTCTCGGCGTCCCCGAAGGAAAAATAAAGATCAAAAAAGTAGAAGACAGCAGCCTCCACGGCGCGATAGGCCTCCTCACCCGCTAATATCTTTTATTCCATCGTCTCACACATGCTGTTGACTCAAAAACAATTCCTGCTATAATGCTCATCTATACCCTGCCAGATAAAAAAATAATTTACTATGTATAATGGGAATGAGAGATACAGAAGGCTTGCGCCCGAAGGGAGACTTCCCTTTGATGTAATACACGGAGCTCAAGAAATTGGCTTGAGCAGCCTAACTAGGGGAAATTTAACAGTCGCACATCAATGGCTTCAAGGGCAATTGTACCAATCTGGTATACATGGAGAAAGGGATTCAAGAAGAAATTATGATGGTCTTAAAGCGGTTCGTACAAAGTTTCCAAAGGTAAGTGTCGAGGCATGGGAAGATGTTCCAGATGGTACTACAGCGGTTGTTGGGGAACTTGGTAGAGAGACTGGGCAATTGCGAGTCGCGGTAAAAGAGGCTGATGGTGGAATTTCCTTATCACAACGCGGGATTTCAATCAGACGCGCATTACGCCCGATATCATTTGATCAGTATATCCAACAACTTGCTGACTCAATCCTTGATTTAAATAATGACAATTCCACAGTAAATGTAGGATTCTCCCTTGAGGTACCTCATACAAGCATCCTAACAGATACTGGTATGGACGCAATTATTAATACCGACGGTAATCATAATCGTTTTCCTTGGAATTCTGAATTGGGAGGAGTACCGGATGAAGAAAGGAATATAATGCAGGCTGTACAAAGGCATTTGCGTACGCATGGAGTCGAAGTGGAACATGGTGTTATCGCTGATGGAGCTACTGCAGTCGCGCTTGACATATTCTCAGCCTCAGATGCTGCAGCAGAAGGGTTTGTCGTGTTGGACGGTGGTATGGCAGCAGGCGCAGATACAACAGCCGCAATTAAAAATCACACATTGGATATTGGTAATGCCAGTTGGAGTGATGATCAAGTTGCCCGAAAGCTGCGTCAAAAATTACAGGAAGAAGGTAAATTAGACACAGAAGCAGATCAACCACTGTTAAAACATGAACTAGGTGAATATCTTCCCCTTCGCTTAGCAATGGGTATAGAACTTTTGGGAGATAAGATTGCTCAAAATTCTCGAAATATCGCAGAAAAAATTTGGCAACAAGCTGAAACAAATAATTCTTTAATTAGTGACATCGCGGCTGGAAAAGTTCAATTTACTCATAATGCCAATATAAATCTAACGATTCGCCTACTCGCACGCTCCGTACTGAGAAGAGCTGAACAAGTTTACGGTGCAATTACAGCAGTAGTTGCTGAACCACCACTTAAAGAGCGAGAAGACAAAGTGAAGTTAGAGCAAGGAGTACCCGTCGCATTATTAACCACTGGAGACTTACTGCATGCAGCTACAGGTGGGAAACTACTTAGAACTCTCAACACTGGTGTCCGCATAGAAGCAGCCAACTTGTTAGGACGTGAGGTTGATGTATATCGCGCAGTACCGAAATTTGGACTTGCAGCAGCTGCGATGGCTTGGGATCATCTGGAAGTCGCAGCTTAAGAATCCTTCTTTATATATATATCCAGAAAGCAACTCAAGCATCTATTAAACTGTTTAGATAGATTGTAAGATCTGTCAGAACTCAGCTTGACACCTCAAATGAACTGGGAAATGAAATTAAAGTTTCTACCTAAACACCTCTTACATAATCCGCTTTGTGGCTGTTTCTGATCTTTTCGGCATCCGGTTCCCAGAAATGTTCTTTCAGAAAAGCCATAGTCTGCTCTGGTTCCTGCGTATTTACCATAACCTTGGTCCCCAGTTCAAATCCTCCCAATATTTTAATTCTCGGAATCAAACGTAAATACCAGTTTTTCCCAGGATAAATATAAAAGTTAAATGGAAATTCATGGCCATGGCGGAGATCAAAGATTTGAATAATCCGGGTCAGAGCATGCGCAAGATCGGTTATTTGTGCATCTATGATATCTCCATACCTCTCCCCCGATTTTCTCGGCGCAATCCATACCTCATCAGGCCAATCAGAGGTGGGAGGACAAGAGAGAAAGAAGTGCTCGGTTTCGAGTTTTGAAGTTTGATGTTTGATATGAGAAGTTCGATGAGGAAATTTGAAGAAAGAAGTTAGATTTTCTAATCTCCAAGGTCTAACTTCATTATCTAATTTCAAATTTCTAGGATCTAACTTCACGACTCTCTCTAATAATGGCACATCCAATGTAAATTCTTTAGGCACTACTGTCAACTGACTATGTGGATGCGGCAGACTTTCTCCTGCTGCCCGTCCCCTGTTATGAAAGATATACACTTGTCCGTTGTTTTGATTTGCCAAAAACCGTTCACGATAGGTTTTTAGAATCAGTTCTACTTGTGAGAAAGGCAGTTCATCAAAATTTTTATGATGATCTGGTGAATGGATAATGATCTCATGATTTGGAGTAAAAGGAAATTTATTGGGAATGACAAGAACTTTCCAGTTATCATCTTTGTCCGCAGTTCTATAGAGTTCTCCATTCTCTTTTTCTAGTCCAGGACAAAACGGGCATACTGCTTCCGATTTATCCATGTTTGTCCTATGCGACCGACGCGGAGCTGAGATGACCCACTTGTTTGCGTGCGGACTTTTGAGAAAAGAAAAATCTGCCATACTTCTATCGTAGGCAACGGGAAAAGAAGAGTCAAGCGTTAGACAGATTGAGTAGAAGCTTCCAAAATGATATCCTGCAGCTCTTGCATATGAGGAATACTATTCGCCAAAGTGATGATCAACCATATAAAGAGTACCCAACCGACTATTGCAACAATCCATACCCAACGTATACTAACTGTCTTAGCAACAGATGTCCCTGCGCGGACCTGTTTGTAAAGGGAAAATATATATGCTTGCACGAACCATCCCACGAGGATTGAAAAAACGAACGAAAGGATAGTCAGCAGAAGTGGAGCATCCTGTGCTGAATTATCGATCACGTAGGAAAGAACCATAAAAGCACCCTGTACTAAAAGAATCCTGCCTGTTATCTCCCAAAAATGAGATGTTACCAAAAGATAACTTCTTTCTAAGGCTGCTCTTCCCCTGAGATTTTCTAATACCATGCCATATACCGTAAAAACGAAAAGTATATAAAAGAGTAATCCTGGTAGCATGAACAGCACCGAGCCACCAACAGCTATAAAACCCTCCAAAAAACTCACAACCATAAATGGTAAGACAAACGGTTTGCTTCTTTGAAAAAGCTCTTTGAGCGACATGCTTTCCTTATCAAGTACGAAAACATATGCAATGCTTACAAGAATTGCAAATCCTATAAACGCAATTAAAAACGTGATTACGAGTACTACAACAAGTATCATCAAGATAATCTGTAACGCCGATGGATTCTGGAAAAGATTTTCTGCTGACCCACCTGAGGTTATCATGAGAGGAATTGTTAGGAGAAAGATAATGATAACGCCTCCTGCGTAAAAACCCCACCCTATTCCAACGAGCTTTAGATACGCAAGAAACGTCTTTTTATATAATTCCCAGGATGTTTCAAAAAGATCACTCAGTGCTGGTAGCTTTTTGTGCACGCCCTGATGATGCTCACTGGCCTCTGATTTCTCTGTTAAGGAGATATGCTTCTTCTCTTCCATAATTTGAGTGTAGATGAGTTTTGTCTTACTGTCAAATGCTGCTGACTTTGACATAGTCACCAAATAGGTGTATGCTATAAGATAGTATACTATATTCCTATGCGCTCAACGTTTATATCATCATCATTTCTAAAACCTGCCAAAACCATCCGTAAAAATGCATATACAAAAAGCCGTATACTTTCTTTCTTAAAAAATACCACAAAAAAACGGATTGCTTTTTTGGATATTGACTCCACAATGACAGGCAGTCCTGATACAACCAATAAAACCCGTCTTCTTCTTGAAACACTCGGATATAGGATAGTCTATGTTTCAACAAGAACAGAAGAAATGCTGATGACTCAAGATGTCTATGAAAAAAGTATAAAACGAGGATCATTTACCAGACCCTATCCCAACTTAGCCAAAAAAGGAAAGAAACACCGTTATATTGCCCCTGAAGCATTTGAACCTGTGGGTCTACTCAATCCTGACATCATTGTCGGTTCAACGGGAACACAAATCCTGATTCGCCAGCATGATGGCGCGTATATAGTTGATCATGAGTTTGAACAGAACTTTTCTTATGAAGCAATGCATTGGAAAGACATGACATTAAACCTTATCACTCAAATTGATCCGCAACAAATGTTAGGAATGTTCTCAGAAGTCGATCATCCAACAAATTATCATAACGGTCATGTAAATGTCGCGCCCCCTCAATACCGCATCGGACTGTCCTTCACAACTCTCTCTGACAAACTCGCTTTTATCAAGAAGTTACAACTCATTCGTTTTAATACAAAAGCCAGTAAACAAATACGAAATCATGTCGAACATATACATGTCGTCGATGATAGCCATCCACGAAAAAAAGCCTATCGCATATACCTAACTCCTCAGAAAGCCAGTAAAGCCAAGGCTGTTGAGCATATTGTTCATCGAATATGTAAATCCATGAATATCCAACGTTCAACATTAGAAATTCTACTAGCAGGAGATAGCTTCCCCGACCTTGAGATGGGTACACAAGCAGGACTTGGTACCAAAGCAACGTTTCTCCTCGTTGGTGGCTCACGACTGACTGAAATATTGCTCAGTGATACTATTCATGAATTCGCGGGAGAGCAGTTACTACACATAAAGCAGGCGCTCATTAAAAAAACGTTTGGTACATACCAATTCACGATGCCAAATAGTATTGATCGAGAAATTGTAATCGGTGACGAAGCATATACAGGTAAAATTGCTATAGATTCAATCTACTACCACCTTCGAAAACAATATCTAACCGCTTAATTTTTCAATTTACATTTTTTAATTTGCAATGAATTTTGAATGAACCAATTTTCAAACGTTTTGAGCATTGAATAATTGTAATTTGAATGAAAATTGTAAATTGAAAATTACTCTCTACCCTCACTTCCCTCTATTTTCCCGGGATGCTGCAATTGATTTTTTAACAAATTTCTCAGTCCATGAATAGATATTCCGCTCTTCGAGGGAGGAGAACATACTCTCCATTCGTTCCTTCTTTTCGTCGTGTGGCATTTCAAGTCCAAGCGCTATAGCGTCCGCTACTTCTTCGATGCTATATGGATTGACGATAAGAGCGTCTGTTAAATCTATCGCTGATCCAGCAAATTGAGAGAGCACGAGTACTCCAGGATCAGGGGAAACAGATGCCGCAACCACAAATTCTTTTGATACCAAATTCATTCCGTCATCAAGCGGAGTCACCAGACACATATCTGCTTTTTCATAAAAACTAATAACATCCTCCCGTGTATACGATTCATAAATCATACGCAATGGCTTCCACCCATTTGTTGCATACTTTTTATTAATTTCCCGGCCCAACTTCTCGACTTCTTTTCTGAGAGAAATATATGATGGCACATTCTCGCGTGTTGGAGACATAATCCCAAGATACACTGCTTTTCCAATAAACTGTGGGTACATCTCAAAAAAACGGTCAAGTGCTTGCAAGCGATAAACCAGACCTTTTGTGTAATCCAGTCGGTCAACACCAAGCATCACTTTATATTTTTTGAAAAAATTCTCAAGTGCTTTTATTTTCTTTTTTTCTGTCTCTTCCTTAGGTATCCCGAGTGCTTCACGGATAACTCCTGTCAGGAATGTCTCTCTCGGTTCCGGTGTCGCCAACGCCCGTATGGTGTCCGTATCAATACCCATGGGCAAACTCGCAACCGTTAAGACGTTTTTATCAAAAAAGATACTATTTGTCTCAGAATCAACCCGAACTTCAAGCTCCCGGGTGACTGTTTCTATAAAATTCTGTGCTTGATAGCGACGGTGAAACGCTAAGAAGTCGCATGATAGTAAACTCCATAAAATATCTTTTTTCTGTGGTAGTATGCGGAAGATTTCCCAGGTCGGCCACGGAATATGCCAGAAGAACCCAACAACGGTATCTTTTCTCTTGCCCAAAAATGTTGGGACAAGTGAAAGTTGGTAATCATTAATCCAGACAAATGTTTTCCCTTCAATTTCTTCTTTGATTGCATCAGCAAATTTTTTATTAACATAGGTGTAATCTTTATACCATGCAGGATTAAACACCGGTTTCTCAAAAGCCGCATGACTCAGCGGCCAAAGGGTTTGGTTGGAAAACCCGACATAATAGGCATCTTGCTGTTCAGGGGTTAGAAAAATTCGTTTAAGTTGATAGGAACCATCATCAGTTATAATGTCAATCTTATCACGGCCATCCATCGCCTCTTTATCCGCCTCAGTCTTACCATTGCCTACATACACAGCATTTGAGGCTCGCGCGACAGCATCAAAAGCCACCGACACGCCACCAGCAGGTGTCTTCATAACCAACTCACCGTCCACTTTGACATGTGCCCGCGGTTGACCGTCTCCAGCTATAATAACTTTATACCCTTGTTCACGAAAAAAATTCCGCAAATCATAAAATGACGTCATTGACTGCTAATCATACCACTGAACTCAACTTTTTTCCAGCCTGAAAAGCATTCTTACATACTTCTTACTGGGCACTCTTACATTGCTTTTTAAATTGCGGAAAGCTTTTCACCATTTTCTATTTCATAAAGTGGAGAGAATTTTTCTAATAAAATATTCGTGAATTATTTCTTTCCAAGATTATTAATATCACTCATAACTATTCTTCCTTTATTGTTTTCTGTTATCGTAAACTGAGTAATCATATGATGATCAAGACCGAGCGATATCAGTACTCCGGCGTGAGAAATAAAAAGTATTTTCTTTCCGATGTAACGTTTTTCAATCTCACTAAACGCTGTTTTTACGCGTTGAGCAACTTCATCAATCGACTCGCCACCTTTCACCTTATAACCATCAGTATCCCACAACTTCGCGACATCTTGTAAGTTTTTGGGGATTGGAAAACCTATCCGAAGATCAGGTTCTTGTAACATCCTTTGTCTTGCCTCACTCGTTGGAATCCCTTCCAATATTCCCCATCCCCGCTCATTTAACCGAACATCTTTATGCAATGGAATTTCCGGCCAGTGTCTATATGCTTGCAAAGCATTTGCAGTTTGCGTGGCTCTTTTCATTTCTGATAATACTATGACATCGGGTTGAGGAAGTATTTCTACACCTAATTGTTGGAAGTATGCATTCAATTTCTCAGGAATGATATCAGTATCAACATTTCCCTGAATCCGTTTCTCAACATTCCACGTTGTCGGCCCATGACGCATTGCCCAAATAGTTGTTTGGTTGTTATCTATCATTACTTTTTATTTCATTGCAATAATTTTTGATACTCACTTTCATAATTATCAACCATTCGTTGCACTGAAAAATATTTTTCTACTCGTTCTCTACATTTCTTTCTCATAGTTTTATATTTTTTCTCATCCATAGCATATATGCTTTCGATTGCCGCTTGTAAGCCTTTGAGACCTGTGGATTTGATTTGGAAATCACCGGTCCCATCTTGCATTTCATTGACCAACAACCCTGTCTCACCGTCAAGTATAATTTCGGGAACGGCCCCATTGGCATAAGCAATCACCGGTGTCCCGCAAGCCATGGCTTCAATAAGTATCATTCCGAAAGGTTCTTTCCACTTAATCGGAAACAGTAATACCCTGGCTCGCTTGAGAACTTCGTTTCGTTCACGAGGAAATAAATACGGGAGTTGTTCTATGTTAGGATTTTTGAGAAGGGGTGAAATCACATTTTTATAATAAGGATTTTCTTTATAATTATTACTCGTCGCTAACTTTAAGGAAATATTCTGATGAATTGCTGCTTTCAACGCATCTTCTACTCCTTTTTCAGGAATGTACCGTCCGATAAAGCAAGCATAATTGTCTATTGTTTCAGAAATCGGAAACGTATTCGGATCAATCCCATGCTGAATCGTAGCAATAGATTCAATCCCCATTTTATGTTGGTAATTTTCCCGCTGAGAATCTGAAATAGTTATAAAATTATGATGAGTAAATTGTATGAGTCGTATATACTCAAGTACATCCGGTGTAAAAACAGGATCATGCAGCGTAAACAAGACAGGAATATTTGTGATCTCTGTAAAATAATGAGCATATTCTCCATGATAAACATGAAGAATATCTAATTCCAAACTTTTAGCGTGAGCAAATGCCTTACTTGTTAAATGAAATTCATATTCTATCCAGCTATGAAGCTGCGATAATGGAGTAATAATTTCTTTATCCCTCTTACTGTCACCTTTAGAGGAAACATCTTTTTCTTCCAGTTCCTTCATTCCAGATATTAGTTTTGCCTTGGTTTTAACCGTTGATGCGCTATACACATAGACTTCATGCCCACGATTAACTAACTCGTCCGCCAGTGAAAGAAAAAGAAATTTTGGAGCATAAATTCTATCACTAAATCGTTGACTCATGACGAGCCGTGGCAACAGTAAACCAATTTTCATATTAAATGTATTTAATCTTCACGGCATTCTCATATGCTTTCTCATAATTCTCCACCATCGCCTCGACACTGAAGTTTTTAAGCACATGGTCACGGCACGCTTTCGGATCAATCGTTCCAATTTTTTTCAGAGCTTTTGCCAATCCATTTATACCATCTTTTGCATCAACAACAAAACCAGTTTTTCCGTCTTTAATGACTTCAGCTACTGCGCCTCTCTCAAAACCTATCACCGGCGTCCCACAACTCATTGCTTCTGCCATCACGAGTCCAAATGGTTCCTCCCAATTAATTGTCATCAGAAATGCTTTCGCTTTTTGCATAAGCTTGACCACTTCAGCTTTCGGAAGCGGTTGTTCAGACGAAACTTTTCCTATCCATTGAATTTTGTCATTTAAATACGGCTTAACATCGCGGTTATAAAATTCTTTATCTTCAACATTGCCAGATAATAATAACCGTTCTCCTGTTTGTCTGGCCAGTGCAATCGCGTGCTTTACACCCTTTGCATCCATAAAAGATCCATCATCATTCTTTGCTTTTGACAATCTCCCAATCCATAATAAATAACCATCTTTCTTGTCTAGAAACGCGAATAAATCCGTGTCAATACCATTATAAATTACTTGTTTGATTTTCGCTTTTTTAAATCCCATGCTGTGTGCTTTTGAAATAGATATCAGATGTGTCTTTGGAAAAAGACTCAGTACTTGATCAAATTCAGGAGTTGCTTGTGCATGGAGAGTTGTTACCATCGGTGTTCTTATCACATCTGTTGCCATTAAATTGATAAATTCTGGATATGTATGATTATGAATCACATCAAACTGCGGGGCTAACTCCTCAATTTTTTTGGCCAGCTGCACGAGATAACTTGTCTCTGCATAAAAAGGATTTTCAAAAGCCGGAAGCTCTGTAAACGATTTGGGTATGACCCCAATAATTTTTGCCCCTGGAACATGACTTTCTTTTGTACCAAGTATCGTGACTGTATGTCCTCTCGCAATAAGCCCTTTACTTAATTCATAAATCATCCGGGGACGAGACGCAGTCATAGTCGGTGTCACACTGCGTTTGAGTAAAGACACAATAAGAATATTCATGAATAGACAAAGTATAATGGCTCATGCCTAAAAAAACAAGTTTAATTACGGTAAGAATTCAGGATTTGAAAAGTTGTGAGAGAGTGGGATGCACTTTTTCTCGAGAACGAA
The DNA here is from genome assembly GCA_041743715.1 of Patescibacteria group bacterium. Taxonomy (GTDB): domain Bacteria; phylum Patescibacteriota; class Microgenomatia; order Levybacterales; family UBA12049; genus JACDET01. The sequence goes on from JBGTMH010000068.1 coordinate 37,571, forward strand.
TGCTACCGAAGATTTATTGTAACAAGAAGTGGTGCTCATGAATTACCCTGAACACTGTTAACAAACTCAGGTCCGGTGACGAGAAAAAGTGCATTCCGCGCGGCAAAACGCAGAAGCCTTTAGCATTTCCTGAAAAGAATTTACAATGAAGGTGGAATTGCTCTATGGCTTGGATCTTTGAGTTGTTTTAATGCTGAAATTAACCAGACATATTTTTGCGGATTGGTTTTGGCAAGCGTTTCGAGATTGGCACCGACTATCTCTTCAACATCAACTTTAATTTGCTTGAGTGCAACAGCAGCGGCTTCTTTCCATGCAAGATCTTCCAGTCTATCGATTGCTTTTTGCAAAACATACAGATTTTTTACTTCTGCCACATAACCCAACCAATACGAAATATATTCCGGATCACTAAGCGCTTTAATCCACCGCTCTTCACGGCTGCATTGATCTTTTATATCATTACAGTTATGTTCATCAATAATATCATCAGCTGTTATCGTATCCGCGTCTTTCAACAATTCTTGCGAAGATAACCCATATTTTTCTCCCAGATGCATACCAAAAATTTTAGCGAGTAACTTCAGCCTTTTTAAATGATGACCGGCACTGAGAAAACCAATCTTATACTCTTTGGAGAGTAATTTTGGATACGCATTAACACTGAAAGCAAAATTTTCAAGTGTATTTGTGGCAGCATTTTCTATTTTAATTGCGTCCGCGATTGGACGGCCATACTTCTTTTCATACAAAACTCCATATGAGCTTTTAATCACTTCAGCCATAAGCTCTGCTTCTGAGGGCCAGTTCCCGACTCTTTCTTTCGGCAGATGTGTTTTTGCCCAAGGACTAATTGTTCTACCTCCAGAGACAATCACTTCTTTGGTCATACCTTTATATAATGCCAGTCCCGCAGCAAGTGCATTTTGTCTACCCATTCGCTTGAGCGCGTACCATCCCTTGTGTTGCCACTTTTGAATTTCTTTTTCTTTCAATTCCTTTTTTTCTTCTATAGTGAGACCCTTTTGCTCATCAATTTTTTTTAATTGCGCTAAGTTGCGAGGCTGTTGCATGAGCCAGAAGTTGGGTTCAGGATATTTTAATGGATCACTATTAAATAAATCCATTTCTCGAAATTGTTGGGGTGTAAGTTCTTCAGGGAGCAAAATCGGTTTAATGGGGCCTTCGCCAAAAACTATTACCGTATCAAAGGAAAATCCTTTGGGCTTGGATTGAGACGAGGCATCCTCGTCAGCTTCAACTGGTTGGGCAGAAATCATGTATTCTGATAAAACCTCCTTTAAAAATAAATTCGCAATAAATCTTAGAGATTGAGAAAAAAATCTACTACTTACTCTTTTATACACCACTGAGATCAAAAGTCAAGCTCATCCATTGGCATTGTTGACTCAATGTTGTGCTTGCAATTAACGTGAAATGTAACGTATACTCTTGGGTAAATGATTGCATCTGAAGGAATTAACAAACCATCAACTGTGGACACCAATCAAGCTGGACGTGAAAGAAAATTATTGCATACTATTCGGGCAGCCGACGATGTCCTTAAGAACAATCTTTACGTTGTTACGCTTAATGGAAAAGAATATAGAAGAACTGTTCCTTCCAAAGAATTCTATGTGCACCAATGGAATTGGGACAGCGCAACTGTCGCAATGGGACTTATCCATGTTGATCCCGAGCGTGCATATGATGAACTCCGCGCCTTAGTGTCCGGTCAATGGGAGAATGGTCTCATTGCACAAATAACATACAATCCAACAGAAACTAAGTATTATCCCCAGGCTCCTAAGTGGCATACTGAACAATTTCGAAGAGGTGAAATTGTTACCTCAGGCATTACACAACCTCCCGTCTTGGGCATAGCAATGGATTATGTCTACAGACATTCACCAGATAAAGAAAAAGCCAATAAATTCCTCGAAGAAGTCTTACCAGCTACAATGAAATATCACGATTACCTAAAAAAATATCGTGATCCTGAAGATAGCGGTTTGTTAACTGTTGTCCATCCTTGGGAAAGTGGTACAGATAATTCTCCTCGTTGGGATAGTTCAATGACGCATATTGATCTTTCGGATATACCGCAAGCTGTGAAAGATGATGTTGATGCAAATCGTACTGATGATAAATTGGGAAAAGCTTCTCATCGACCAACACAAGAAGATTATTATCGATTTATGGGACTTGTTGACAAATTTTCTAAACTTGGTTGGGATTATAAGAAAATCGTCGCGCAGTCTCCATTTGCAGTCAAAGATATTTTATTTAACTCTATTTGGGCGCGCGCAAATGAAGCACTTGCAGGTACACTGGAAAGTGTTGGTAGAGGCAAGGAGGCAAAAAAATATCGTCAATGGGCCGAACAAACAAAGCAAGCGCTCGCTGATACGTGGAGTGACGAACATCAACAGTATTGCGATATTGATGTTGCGCAAGGACGACATGAGCTTATTGTTAAGCCAACAAATACAATATTCGCACCCCTATACGCAGGTGCAGTGACGGATGAACAATTACCAAAAGTCCTGGCAAGGCTCTCTGACCCTGAACAATTTTGGACTAACTATCCTGTGCCTACAGCTGCTCTCAACAGTCAGAAATTTGAACTAACACGTTACTGGAGAGGACCTACCTGGCCTATCAACAATCTCTTCATTGCTGAAGGGCTTAGCCGATACGGATCGAGAAGTGCCTTAGCGCGTGAAATGGGAGTACATCTCGTTGATACAACATTGGATATGATTTCAAAAGATGGATTTTATGAATACTATGATCCTACAAATGGGGCAGCGCGTCCGGGAAGAGATGATAACGCAACGAAATTTGGATTTGGCAAGTTTAGCTGGCCCGCTGCTATTTATATTAAAATGTACAAAGATAAAGAAGCATTACGACATTAAATCTAATTCTTTTTATTTCAAAATTGTAAACATATATCCTTCATGTGGACGAAGAGAAATCTTTTGTAGTTTTTTTACCGATCCTTTCTGTTGATCAAGTCCGGTGTTAAGAATAATTTTTCCTTGAACAAACGGTAATTCAACCATTTTCTGTTTGCCGGAAAAATTAAGAACAATCAAAATTTTTTCTTTTTTATACTCACGGATATAGGCAAAGACATCTTTCTTTTTTATTACCAACGAAGTATATGTCCCAAAGAGTAACGTCTCTGAACGTTTCCTAAAATGGATAAGCTGTTTATATAAGTTAAGAAACGAACGCGGATCCTGACTTTCTTCAGCAATATTCACACTTCTATAATTCTCTGCTGTTGGAAGCCATGGATTTACAGAAGAAAATCCAGCATGTTTTTCTGAATTCCATTGCAAAGGCGTCCGGCTTGGATCACGACCGAGACCCATACCCGGAACATTCTTTTCAAAAGGATCTTGCACCAGTTCTTTTGGTATAGGGACATCTTTCATTCCTATTTCTTCTCCATAATAAATGGTCGGCATACCACGAAGTGTCAGCTGGAGCATCACGGCTGTCCTTGCCGCGTTCATTCCAATTCTGCTTGCAACTCTTGACCGATCATGGTTACTGAGAACGTAGTTGGGGAGATAGTCAACGCCTACTTGTTCGTCAAATTCATCAATAAATTCTTTGTAAATTTGAGCATTCCAAGGAAGTAAGATAAAGTGAAAATTAAATGGCGCGTGGAGTTTGTTACCTGCTTGGTAAAGTTTTAATAATGTGGGGAGGTCCGAATATGATTCCGTTATCATAAATTTTTCACCAAACTCCGCAAGTACCTCGTTAAAAATTGCGACAAGACTATAAAGCTCATCCTGATTTCTTGTATGGATATGTTTATGAATTTTATATGGATCATCAATACCATGTTTATAGTCGGGGTTTGAGGGTTCATCAAGAAAGTCAGTGTGTTTGAAGATATGTTCAAATCCATCAACCCGAAATCCGTCAACACCTCTTTGCAACCAAAACCGTAAAATGTTAAGCATCGCTTCATTTACTTGCGGATTCCGCCAATTAAGATCAGGTTGTTTCGTAATAAATGTATGCATAAAATATTGATTCGTTTTCGTATCATATTCCCATCTTGATCCTCCAAATATACTTACCCAATTATTGGGTGGAGAGCCGTCCGGCTTGGGATCACGCCATACATACCAGTCGCGTTTTGGATTATCTCGGGAAGAACTGGATTCCAAAAACCACGGATGTAAATGAGACGTATGGTTGGGTATAAAGTCCATAATAACTTTTATCTTTCGTTTATGCGCTTCTTTAATAAGTCTATCGAAATCTTTGAGTGTCCCGAAAATCGGATCGACATCAGTATGGTCTGTCACATCATAACCGAAATCATACATCGGCGATTTATAAACCGGCGAGATCCAGATTACATTTATCCCAAGCGAATTATCAGACCCGTCATTGAGGTAATCTAGTTTTTCTGTGATACCATTAAGATCTCCAATACCATCACTATTGGAATCTTTAAAACTTCTCGGGTATATTTGATACACGACAGCTGTTTCAAAATCACTCATAATTTTATTAATTGACTATAAACACTTTCATAGGCATCAACCATTTTTTCAACCGTAAAATGAGCTTCAATATGTGCCCTGGACGCTTTTCTCATCATTTTGTATTCATTTTCTGGCAGATCGTATATCTTTTTTGTAGCAGCGATCATTTCTTTTGTATTCAGGACAACAAACCCAGTCTTCCCATCAATGACAACTTCCGGAACAGCCCCTCGTGCAAATCCTACTACAGGAGTTCCGGCTGCCATGGCTTCGATCATCACCATCCCAAATGGTTCCTCCCATTTTACAGGATATAATAATACTTTTGCGTTTCGCAATAATGCTGTCTTTCTTTTATGATCTGATGGTCCGTCATACACTATTAACGTGTTATCAATTTGTGGCGCAATCTCTTTTTGAAAATATTCAAGATCCCGATCTTTTACGTTACCACTTATTAGTAACTTTTTATGTAATGATTTGGCAACAGCGATTGCCTCATTTATACCTTTTCTATCAGTAATTCTCCCAAGCCAAACAATGTATTCATCAGGTGTTTCTTCGTATTTAAATGCCTCAACATGTACACCATGATGTATTGTCCTGACAATATTAATTGCTATTTTTGATTCATTTTTTTGGCTACCCGAAATCGCAATCCAATTATTTGTTTTATATTTTTCCAAAAGCATTTTTTCAATAGGACTTTTCTCAGCCAATGAGAAGGATCCATGGTAGGTACTGACCATTGGAGTTTTACTAAACTCAGAAAAGAAACAACTGAGATAATGCGTATGATCATGGATAATATCAAAGTCCTGTGTTTGTTCAAATGCTTGCGCGACATGATACATCGCCGGCAGACTGTACATCCAATTTAGTTTCTGTGCCAGCGGAGACAGCATCTTCGATAATTCTTCATACCGCAATGCTTTTGGAAAAGCACTCACTAGTTTTGCCGAAGTCTTCGAATCCCCAGAAGCAAACAGCGTCACATCATGCCCACGCTTCACGAGCTCTTCAGTAATATTAGCAATGACAGCTTCTGTTCCGCCAAAAGTTTTCGGCGGTACCGCAATAAAAGGAGGAGCTATTTGAGCAATTTTCAGTTTTCTCATGCTGCTACTGGTCTTGGAATTTGTCTATATAATTCTTCCATAACAGGCCCTCGGTGTTTATCTGTATTCAGAACTCCTGCTTTCTCACGTAATTTATTAAATTCTGTCAGGTTATCGCTTGCAAGTGCTGTTCTTGCTGTATTGATAAATTCACTCAAACTGACACCGACTTCAGAAGTGGCTTCATTTATTGCTATTGCCCATGATTGATCATCACTATTAATATACGGCTCAAGCATTTGCAAAGCAGTTCCCGGCCGTGATGTTTTAAATACCCATCCAATCCAAAACTTGATATATTCAGGTTTTTCCATAGCCAGTGACCAGCGTGTTTGGTCAACAACAAGCGGACGGATTGCCGGATTTTCAGGATCACTCATGCGTTCATAAATCTTGACCGTCTGATCCCGCCCTTTACTTGTATAATGTTCTTTGAGTTGCTTATGACTTGAAACACGAGTATCCGGATCAACAGGAATTCCAAATCTTTCTGCAATAAGTGTCGCGCGCTGCACATGATGATCAGCTGTGAGGATTCCAACGGTAACTTCACCTCCAGCTAATTCGGGACGTTTTTCCATAGCAAGAATCACATTGTCTAGCGTATTCGTCGCGTCTTCTTCAAGAATAATTTTTGGCTTTAAGACTTCGTCGATATATTTTAGATAGACTAATTTATCGTATTTCCTAAATAATATATTCTCGTATTCAATTCGTTTCGCAGCGACAAAAGCAATAAAATTTATTGGCTCATCTGTCGTTGTTCCTGCACCTGCCTTAGGTGACAGGTCAGCTTCGTACTTAGCAAAATCACTTCGCAACTTAGCCTCTGAATGCGTATCTGCAAAACCTTTATCAATATTTGCTTGTGGAAATACATTGGCAAAATCGTTTTTGCGCAGCTGTCTTGGAATATCTTTATCATACATTGCCCGCCCAAATGTCCGGATAATTACATCCTGCATAAGTTCTGCTTCAGATGGAAACTGCTCGTTTCTATACTGCGTAACCGCGTCTTCTAATGCTTGACCTTTCAAAGATTTAGCCTTATCTTTAAATTTCCTCATATATTCTGCTTTGAAAAATTTAAAATCCGGCGCGCCACTTCTTCCACCTGAGAGAAGAACACTCTTCGCGTCATTCTTAAGTAAAGCCAAACCAGCAGCTCTCGCATTGATTCTCCCCTGACGTGCTAAACCAAACTCCCCTATATGTTGAATTCTTCTCCGCTCTGCCTCGAGCTTATCACTTTCCTCTGGAGTCATATTGTGTGGATCAGATATTCCTAGTTCACGAAATCGTTTTATGTGAATATTGGTAAGTTTTACCGATACGTTATCATCTTCTCCCACCGCACCTAAAACACGTACGTTAGGCTCCATTTTCTCATGTCTTTTCTTTCGAAATTCTCCCCAATCACGTAATTGTTTGGCTGATAATTCACTGGCAAACCGTATCGTTTTAATCGGTCCTTCACCGAAAACCAGCATGATATCAACTGGGTTTCGCGTTAATGAACCTTCCCTGTTATCATGTGGGACAGTTCCATCCGGTTGATTAACTCCCCGCCTCTGATCGACTGGTTGTGTTGTTGTTTCTACTGGCATAATGAAAGTAACACACGCAATTCTATAGCTCATCTATATGAATAGTATTAGGTCCATGTAAGCGTTGTATAAGAAAAGCTGTCTCAGGCATGATAACACGAAAGCTTAGTAGAATTCAAATAAGAGAATCACTCACCTATTTATTTTCACCCCCCTTAAAAACGACTACATGACGTAGAAAAAAAGAAAACTAATTTACCTACTCTTCTCTATCAATATATCTAATAAGGGGTATAACAAGATCAGGGGTTAGTTCTTTGCGAACATCCACTTGAAGAATGATTCCAGAGGGAGAATTTCCCGAGGTTTTTGACTCTTTCCAACAACTTCTTCATACTGTTTCTCAAACTTCCTGGCAATTTTGTCCCAACTGAACTTCTCAAGAACTGTTTTGTACGCCTGCTCCCCTATTTTTGCGCGCAACCCATCGTTGGCAAGAAGCATATTGACCTTTCTTGCAATTGCGGAGCTATTCCGGGATGGGACCAGGAAACCATTTACTTTATCATTGACGATAGACAGGATGCCTCCTTTTTTGGTTGCAACCACTGGGGTCCGTGCTGCCATTGCCTCAATGATAGTTAAACCAAACGGTTCGTCCCATGTACTGGGAGACACATAGACATCAGCCCGCTCATAAAAGGCATGATAAATCGGTTCTTTGTTTGAGATATACCCTGTGAGAATAACATTGGTCAAGTTTCTTCTCTTGATCTCTTCTATTAGAGCATTCCTTTCAGGTCCATCTCCCACGATGAGAATCGTCCCATTGATTTGCTTGGCCGCTCCTACCAGAAATGACACACCTTTATGTTTGGTCAGTCTTCCTGTAAAAAGAATTACTTTCTTGTCCTGCAAATTGTACATTTTGTTGATCTTCTCAATCTGAAGTGGATCTTTTTTGTAGTTATTTAAATTCACACCGCCAACTATTGTAGAACTTTTCCGTTTGAGGGATTCGCCAAACATTTTCAGATACCACTTCTTCGTAAAATCACTGCAGGCGGTTATAAAACGGGCTTCACGATTGGCATCTTTGAGTAATCCCACAAACCGCTTGTCGTGATCAAAATAATTCAGGTCGCTCCCATGCGTCGTGATGATGTATTTTGTACCATAGAAGGATTTCATATGTCTGGCGATACTTGGAAGAAAAGCGGTGTGAAATGCATGGATAACATCCGGCTTAAATTCATTGACTGCCTGAACTGTCGACCAAAGATATGTTGTATAAATTTCCCCAATCTCCCTCCCATCCATATCAACAAACTTTTTAGCACCTGGCATTTCAGGATGTCCGACAAAAACACCGTCCTGCGGAGCACGGACAACATAGTGTCTGACACCAGAGAGTTTTCGTTTATCAGGAGAAAGAATCGCGATATCGTGCTTATTTTTTAATTGTGCACTCAATTCTCTAAGGAAAACCGCACTACCATTACCATAAAGAGGAAACATAAAAAGGTAAAGAATTTTCATAATTACTGTCGAGGTAAAACCTTTTCCTATTATGCTGTTATTTTGTAATGGTAATCAAGTAAATTTGGTAAGGAACGGGTAAGAATACTGCTGAGCTTCCCAGGTTTAAAATAGGCTTATTCTATTTGTCTGAAGAGAATAAAATTAGCTTGGTGATCGGTACACATTTGCGTCTCGTGTTGTAAGACGCATTTCTCTATGTCCTTGGGCGTTAGTATGCGCAGTAACATATCCATCAAAGACAGGATTATTGAGAACAGTACCTTCCTCCGTAGGCGTGTAATTTGGAGTACATACTTCGGTGCCATCTGGTGCATATGCTAGTGCAGCACTTCTAACCTCAGCTACTCCACCACCGTCTAAATCCAACGTTACTACGCGCTTATCTTGATCGAGAGGAACATCAGGCAAATGTTCTGTGGGGCCACCTGCACCTATCCTTTCATTTATAACCTCAGAACTAATCACTGTTGCTTTTGGTGGAACAATTCTTACTAGCTTAGGAGTATCGCCATACAAAAATGGATTATCAAGAATTTCAGAAACTGTTGTAGGAGTAACGCTTGAGTGTGGTTGATTGGCTACCTTAGGCTCAACTAGTTCTGGTGCCGCCGCACAAGTCTGATCAGTTCTCACACCATCTGAGCCTGAAAGAAATTTCCCTGCAGCAACGCCTCCACCAAAAAGCACTAAGCCAACGGAAAGTCCACCAGCTACAACTTTTCGTTGTGCTTGTTTACCCATTCCACGCCATGCTTCGCCCATATCTAAGTTACGTATGAGATTTCTGTGTGCAATACCTGGAGGTGTTTCTACCATAGAAAAAAAATATTATCATAAGATCTTGATTAAGTCAAACCGATAGTGATAAATCCACTCATTCTTATTTTCAAATTATTCTTGGTAAAATAAAATCATTTCATAGGTCTTCCTATCACCATTTCTTTTCCTATGAGAATTAAAAACTCCACCAAAGCCAACTGTCTCTTGATTCTCCACGGTTGGGTCATCAGACGAAAAAGCCATTCGAGACCCATAGCCCGAAAAACACCCGGGGCTCTGTGTACTTTTCCGCTGAGATAATCAAACGCTCCCCCCACCCCCATCGCCGCCTTCACAGGTAACTTTTCCAAGTTCTCATAAATCCACTCCTCTTGCTTGGGAAAACCATATGCCACAAACAGTATGTCTATTTGTGGCGGATTTAAGAAGTAAGATTTAGGATTTAGGATTTCTCTTTTCTTAAATCTTAAATCTTTAATCTTAAATCCAGAATCTCCTAGCCACTCCTCACCCACGAACACAACCTTAATCCAAGGGTACTTCTGCTTCAAGCACTCAGCAGCAAGCTCTGCTACTCCACCTCTACCCCCCAATAAGCCTATGGAGAGAGGCTTTTTTCGTGCGGCTTTGCACAGCTCTTCAATGAAGTCTACCCCCGGAATACGCTCATGAATACCCTTACGCATGAGTCTGCTTGCAAACATGAGTCCTACCCCGTCAGGCAAAGCTATATCAGCACTGTTTAGCTTGTCTTTGTAGGCTAAATGTTTTTGGGCGTAAACGAGGATTTCGGGGTTTGGGGTAGCAATAAAGAGCTTCTGGTCACCTCCCCAAACGATTTGCAATACATATTCCAGGATCTTATTTTTACTATCCGCAGTAATACCCACTCCAAGAATTTTTTTCTTATGCAACATATTTCACAAATTACTATACCTTTAATACTTTTACTATTTTTTATTCCAATTAACCATTTTTGTACATAAAAATTGGCCGATAGTTGAGGCAAAATACTTATGCCTCTAGCTATAAAATTGCGTTAAATATATTTGACATGTCATATTCATTCTATATTGAATAATAGTCCATGAAAACCTCATCCATACATGCAATTCTTTAACCCTTATTTTCTTAAAAAATTCCATTCTCTAGGTCTCATTATCTACTCACCCTAAACGGTGGGTTAGTTCAATGTGCCTTCGGCTTCGTCCCGCTGAGCGGGGCTCCGCTCAGGTAATAAACTAAAACCTCTCACCTCTCACTTCCTATTAATACTCCGTTTATACAACTCAATATTCTCCATCGCCACCCCTGTACCACGAGCAACACACAGTAAAGCATCCTCAGCAATGTGACATGGTACACCAGTCATCTGTGTCATGAGTTTGTCAAAATTCAGCAACTGAGACGTCCCGCCAGACATAACGATACCCTTGTCTATAATATCCGATGCTAACTCAGGAGGACACTGTTCAAGTACTTCTTTTACTCCTTTGACTATTTCCAAAAGCACAGACTTTATCGCTTCATTTATTTGCAACTCGTCAATTATTACTGTTCTGGGAAGTCCGGTAATAGTATCCCGTCCCCGTACTTCCATCGACTTATATTCTTTCTTCGCATCCTGAACAGGAACGGCGTTACCTATTTGGATTTTGATGGTTTCAGCTGTTGTCTCGCCAATGAGAAGATTAAATTTCCTTTTTATATAAGAAGCAATTGCCTCATCAATCTTATTACCTGCCACGCGAACTGAACTATGCACAACAACACCACCCAGAGATATAACCGCCGACTCAGTTGAACCGCCACCGATATTCACGATCATATGTCCTGCTGCTTGAGCAATCGGAATTTTGGCACCAATTGCCGCAGCCAAGGGCTCATCTATGAGATAGGCAATTTTTGCACCTGCTGACATAGTCGCGTCCAGTACGGCACGTCTTTCCACCTGTGTCACTCCTGAAGGAATACACACCATAACTTCAGGTTTGAGAAATCGCCTTTTACCACACACTTTATCGATAAAGTAAGAAAGCATTGCTTCGGTTATGGTGTAATCAGCGACAACTCCGTCGCGGAGAGGTCTGAGTGCCGTAACATTGCCAGGCGTCCTACCTAGCATTTCTTTTGCCTCATGCCCGACAGCAACAACACGATTTTCTTCAGCGGTGACTGCAACGACTGTAGGCTCATTAAGAATAATCCCTTCACCAACGACATAAACCAAAGTATTCGCAGTACCGAGATCTATACCGATTCTTTTGGTGGAAGGGAATTTGAACATAATATATAAAATCAAAAGTTAGAAGTCAAAACTCAAAAGTACAATTCAAAAATAAAAAGTGATAATACTTTTGCCTTTTTACTTGTATTTTTGACTTTTGCCTTTTGAATTTTTACTTTTTAAATCTATCAAAATATATACTTTCTATATCATTTATGCCGATATACGCATGTAGTTAGATTATAACAATGAGGGGGGGTGTTGCAAGGGCTAATGTTCCATACTCTTGCTACCCTACGAACAAACTCGTATAATAACTCTAAGGTGTCAAGGACTAGGGACGAGGGTTAGGGATTAGTACTACTGAATAACTAATTTCACTACCCGAAACCTACAACCTAACTCCTAAAAATCTAATATGAAAACGCCTGCTATTCCGGATGGGCATCCTCAACGCTCTGTAAAAAAACAAATATTTTTATCTGTAATGGTACTGCTGCTGCTCCTTTCAGCAACCCTTCTTGTCATCATGTATGGCAAAGGTTACCGGATCTTCGTGCAGCAAGGCGAACCAAAAGTTACCAAAACAGGCATCCTCAACCTCACCAGCTCTCCCACAGGCGCCCAAGTGTATGTAAACGACCATCCCACTACTACCACCAATGGTAGCATTAATCTCACGCCCGGCAAATACAAGATAAAAATTGCCAAAGAGGGTTATTATGACTGGCAGAAAGATTTCGATATCAAACGCGAGGTTGTCTCGGATGCTGAAGCGACATTTTTCCCCAAAGCTCCGACGCTTCAGAGCATTTCGACATTTGGTATACAATCCGTATTCATTGATCCTACAGGTACCAAACTCGCTTTCAACATTGCCTCAAACTCAGCCAGAAAAAATGGCATCTATATTTTTGACATGACAGCCCGCAATTTCCCAGTACTTGCGGGACAAAGCTCAGCTACCCAAATTGCTGATGACACAGGAGTTGATCAATTCTCAAAAGCCAAGCTCAACTGGTCTCCTGATGGCAAACAAATCATGGCAACTGTTGCCGGACCAACTGGCAACACGTATTACTTGCTTAACACTGACGGACTCAACCAAACGCCTCAAGATATCACGGCTATTTATACTGCGACGCTTGAGGATTGGAAACTGCAACGAGACGACAAAGAAGCTGCCCGGCTTAAATCTCTCAAACCTAATGTGCAAACATTTGCAAAAGACAATTTTCGAATTCTCTCTTGGACAGCTGATGATAATAAAATTCTGTACCAAGCATCTCATTCAGCAGAAATGCCGGTTTTTAAAAAGCCGCGCTTGATCGGGAACAATCATCTGTACGAACGCCGTGACCTTAAGGAAGGAGCGATTTATTCCTACAATATCAAAGAAGATTATAATTCGAGAATTATCGACACCATAGATACATTATGTACTATGTATGACCCAGAATGTTCGTGTAGTGAACCTGACTCACAGGAAAAGTGTACTGTTCCTTTTACCTGGTTCCCCGATTCAACGCATCTGCTTTATGTGCATGAGCAAAAAATTGACGTCGTCGAGGATGATGGGTCCAATTTAACCACACTTTACGCTGGACCGTTTGTCGATAACTACGTCTTCCCCTGGCCTGATGGCTCCAAACTCGTCATCCTCACCAACTTCAACAACGCCAACGTGCCACCCACGTTGTACTCGATTGGATTAAAGTAGATTTAAGATTTAGGACTTAAGACTTAAGATATATGAGCAATGGAAAAATTACTTCTTTTACGGATTTAATTGTCTGGCAAGAAGGGCATATCCTCGTAGTTGAAATATATAAGATTACCAAAACATTCCCAAAGGAGGAAAAATATTCTATGACAGATCAAATGAGAAGAGCCGCATCTTCCGTAACAGCAAATATTGCTGAAGGATTTGGTAGAAAGACATATAAAGAAAAATTGCAGTTCTACTACCAAGCACAAGGATCATTAACAGAACTAAAAAACTTTATTCTTATAGCCAGGGATGTTGAATATTTAAAAGTAAACCAAACCGATGAACTTATGTATAAGGCTAATCACACACATAAACTTCTTCAAGGTTTAATAACAAAAACAAAATCCTTCATCTCTTAAATCTTAAGTCCTAAATCTTAAATCTATTTTGGTTCTGCCAAAATGTAGAGTCTCTTCCAAGTCGTCCCCGGTGGCCAACAGGTCTGTAGAACTAAACGGGAGGGGCCTTCGTGTTTGCTTGTTAACAAAGTGATATCTTGTGGATCTGAAATCATTTTTTGTGAGACTTCATAGTTATAGCGCCTGTTCTCAAAGAAAACGACTAATTCATCTTTCTCAGACAAATTGTTGAGCGTATAGAATACGGCATTGTAACGCCCGACATCCCACCAATTATCAGCTGAATGGGCAAAGAGATAGGTCGTCCCGGGATGGCCTGGAAAAACCGATCCTTTCGCATGGGCAACACCATTTTGGAGGACTGGCAGAAACTCTTGCGAATTCTCAGGATCGACATTTGGAAATACTTGAGCAGTTGCCCCAATTTTGGGTATCAATATACTAAACAATGGGTCTTTGGGGATCAGGATTTGTTCTTTATCCCCTGCCAGGACTTCTGCAAAACCACCGGTACTCGTATTTGGTATTTTGTATTGAGTATTTTGTATTTCAGATACTTCTGCTTTTGTACTTGCTACTTCAAATTCCACTCCCCTTGCCTGGATAATCAAATATTTCACTTCCTCGGTGAGTGCCGGTCCGAAGGTAGCGAAGACGCCATAGATACTAAAAAGAACTAAAAAATTCCCCAAACTACGAAGAACAACAAACCGTATCGCCTCATTCCTGGTCATAAGGTGGATTATACACTGTTGAAACATCTCTTCGTAATTGCCTCATGTATTCATTATCCATCTGTGCTCGTTCTGCATAGTCAAACACAAAACCGATGTCTTTATGTTTTAATTTTTGTTTAATTAATTGGGCTGCTACTCTTTTTGTAAGATCACTGATATCCGTCGTGTTAAATCCGTTATCACTACGACGACACATTTGATTAAAAATGAATTCTAACTCTATATCACCTGACTGATCTTTTGCAAAGTCTCTATTCCAATCCAATACACTCTGAGCATACTCAGCAAAGATTTCACTTTCTCTCATGTGCCATTGCTCTTGTTTACCAAATACATCTTCTGAAAAAGCATGTGGATGTAGTATGACTGGAACATATTCCTCCTCTTGCCCACGACTGCCCCTCTTACTCTGCATTTCAATTACTTGCTGTGTCGGTACTATTCTGTCTCGCTGGAAAACCATCGTATTGGCTATTCTCCAAGCACTTTTTACCTTTTTTTTCTTAACTGATTCCAGGTATAGTTGCGTTACAAATGCATCATCAAAATTCCCCATTCCTGGCAGCTCTACAGAATTTACGTCACCGAGCATCACGACAGCATCATCAAGTTTCCCGGCTTCAATTTGCGTGTAAACATACCCTCGCACTAAATCCGCTTTTAACACAGGATGGTCTGCCTTTCCTATCGCTAGATCAATTGCTTGTCCATCATCAAATTTTCTATCTGGGAGCAAATGAGCCCTTACTCTTTCGTATTCTTCTTTCTCAAGACCTTCATATCTCCCAGTATCTGCTTGTTCGCGAAGATAATTACGTAAACGTTCCCGGCCAATTAACTCCACCCAACCAAAGTCATCAATCCAATCACTGAGTGTACTTTCGGAATGAAGTCTTCTTTGTAGGTCTTCGTCGTCAAAACCGGTTGTGTTATCTTCGAGCATATACCCCGTATAATTATTATCGTAATACCGGACGACATCTCCTCTGCGTGTTTCAAAAAAGCCAATTTTTTCATTAAATTCTATCGTATGAAACCAATGTTCCACATCTGCAGGTGCGAATTGAGAATTACGATCGGTAGGGAGATTGAGGATATAACTTTTTTCCCCAATAGTACCAATAAGCACGTTTAGCTTTGGAGTCTCAGCATTTTTAACTGACGTTTTAGGATCTTTATCAACAACTTGAGGATCTCTTTTTGTAATATAAGCTGTTACCCTATCGTACAAACCACTGCGTTTATTTCCCTTACTATCAATAATTGAGCACCCCGCATTCTCTACGCTTATTCTAAAATCACCCAATGGAGTTGGAAGAAGTTCATGAAATTCGTTATTTTGACGCTCTTGTCGGCGCAATGGATCAAATTGTCTTGCTTCTAGCATGCTATGTTCTAACTTGTGAGCAGATCTTGACAGAATATACTTGATATTATGGGGTAAGTCAAGTTGCCGGAGTGCTGGGAATTGAGACTCAGAACCATGGATAATTATACCCCACTCTGTCCGGCTTTGCAGAAATTGTGATAAAATACAAACGGAAGTCCCTGTAGTTCAATGGATAGAACAGACCCGTCCTAAGGGGCGGACGAACATGCCGATGTAGCTCAACGGATAGAGCAGTCCCGTCCTAAGGGAAAGGTTGGGAGTTCGATTCTCCCCGTCGGTACAAAAAGGCATGTGAAGGAGCCCGCCTGCTTGACAGGGGTAACACGATGGAGGTTCGATTCCTCACGGGGATACAAAATAAAATATCTTATCTTTTCACTTTTTTCTCTTCTTCCCCAAGGGTTTTTAATTTACCTTTGAAATAAGTTGGTTTATGTTTCATAAGAAGTGCTGTGAGTTTGGTATCTATCCGGTGCCAATCAGCACCCCCGCGATGATTCCACAATCTCCACTCTTCCTGCCAACATAGAGAAGGAAGTCAGGCCAATTGTTAGAAATGATGATACGAGAATGAGTTACTGCCAATCCATATACCTCTTCATCATCACTACCGCCTTTCTTGAGATCATGTTCGATATGCTTGACGTCAAACACGTGGTTCAGGTGCGGAAAGTAGGATCGAGGAGGCATATGCTCGTCGAGAAGTAATTTATGCTTATAGAACGATTTTGGCATGGCTTGTGGTTGCGATAATAGTACTCGCTTCTGCAATAGCTCCGCTCAACTTACGTTCAGATATATGAGGGTACCATTTGTGCATTTCAGTAAGCGTATGCCCTTCGCTCACATATTGAAGAATTAATGCAATTTTTATGCGAGTCCCTTTCAGAACAAGCTGCCCCCCAGCAATCCCCTCTTTTGATTCCAAATATTTCATAAGCTAGATCTAGGTATACCAAACCCAAATATAATTGTCAAATTCACTAGAAGCACGTTAAGGAGTAAGGTGACCTATGCAGGTGTTGCCGTTGTTATCGCTGTTGGTTTCATCTGGGCATAATGTATTTACCCAGGTAACACCGGTAAGATTCGCACCAGTCATATTGGTTTGTCTAAGGTCGAATCGAGTTAAAGTTGAGTTGCTAAAGTTTACATTTGTTAAATTTGATGCGTAGAACACTATGTCGTTTAATGTTCTGTTACTGAGATCAATATTGCTAAGGTTGCATGTCTCACATCCAAAGAATTCAAGACTTGTGCTAGTAAAATTTGCATTAGAAAAATTCGTAAATTGAAATGCCCAATATTGGCTACTTGTGCCAATAAAGTTAACATTAGTGAAATTGGCGTTACTGAAGTCTGTATGGTCGAATATGTTACTACTATTCGCCGGTCCGAAATCAGCTCCAGAAAA
Organism: Patescibacteria group bacterium; assembly: GCA_041743715.1. Lineage (GTDB taxonomy): Bacteria > Patescibacteriota > Microgenomatia > Levybacterales > UBA12049 > JACDET01. Next base: position 54,976 of record JBGTMH010000068.1, read on the forward strand.
ATTTGTTCCCGAATAATTTCGATAACGGAAATCTACGTTGGTTAGACTAGCCCCATTTAAGTCACTTACAAATCCTCCCGTGCCCTGTCCCGCTGGGCCTGGAGGACCTTGTACTCCTTGGATATTCCAATCAAGAGGTGTTTCATTTGCATTACACGTGCCATTGGCAGCGATGATGCGGAGGCGGCCTTGGTTGAGGCCTCCTGTACCGACACATCCATGGATAAGGCTGGTGTTTCCGCCATGGGCAAATGCAATTGTGGCAAAGATAGAAGCGATAGAACCAGCGAAGAAAGCAAGGATGATGAGGAGAATATTTTTCGCTTTACTCATAGATGCAGTATATGAAGACGTGGCACTATCTGTCAATATACCATAAATGGGTCATATTGGTTCACAATAGTGCTCTTTTTTATTTCACCAATGATATGGAAAGCTTTACATCTAAGGCTTTTGCGATTCTTTTAAGTAAAGCTAAAGAAGGGTTTGATTGCATGGCTTCAATTCTGGAGATAGCAGCTTGAGAAGTATGAATCTTCTTAGCCAGATCTCTCTGAGAAAGTTTTTTTGCAAGCCGGGCTTCAATTAGTTTGCATGCCAATTGGTATTCAACCTCAGACTCCTCCCAAGCTTTTTTGAATTCAGGATCTTCCAGCCTCTTAGAGAGATCTTCTTGGAAGGTATAAGTTAGTCTATTCTTCATACATAAATGATACCTTATTTGATATCATCTGTCAACGACTTTTTCCGTAGCCGTTCAGGAGTCATCAAAAGAGGGAGTATGGAGATAACGTTTGTATTTTTCTTGTATTCCTTCCAAGAGGTAGGCTTTTAATACAGGAATAGTATCCGTTTCTTTTTTCGATATCGTTTGGACAATACTTCCCA
>JBGTMH010000069.1:0-59014 GCA_041743715.1 Patescibacteria group bacterium
TGACGCTGATACAAAACCTTACTTGCTGCTCATCGGTCATACCTGTTGGTATCATAAATGAAGAATTATTATTCCCAAGTTTCATAGGAATTTCCAGTGTAGAAAGATTTAACTGCTTTTGTCAAATCCTGAACGGCTACATTGAGCCAAAGCAGAGTTTGCAATTTTCTCAAAATCGTATTACAATAATTCTCATCTCTCATTTCTCAACTTTCATTTCATATTATGCTGCCTACTAAGTTAGCCTTCGTCGATATAGAAACAACCGGTCACAGGTCGTCTTATGACCGTATTATTGAAATTGGGATCCTCAGAGTCGAAGATAATAAATTAGTCAAAACGTATCAGTCACTTATTAATCCTCAGTCCCATCTCCCAAAAGAAATTACGATGCTCACGGGTATACGGGCAGAAGAGTTGGAAAATGCTCCGACTTTCCGGACAATCAAAGATGAGATTCTCGAACTGTTAGCTGATTGTACATTTGTCGCTCACAATGTGCGATTTGATTATGGATTTCTCAAACATGAGCTAATGCGGGAAAATATCTCTTTTACTACCAAACACTTTTGCACAGTCCGGCTCTCCCGTCTCCTCTATCCTTCCTGGCCACGACATAATCTTGATGCAGTTATGCAGTATTGCAATATTTCTTGTGCGAACCGCCATCGTGCCTTTGATGACGCGCAGGTACTATTCGAATTTTATAATCATCTACAAAAAACATTGCCTCTGGAACAACTTGAACAAGCACTTGCCAAAACGATGAAAAAACCGTCATTACCTATAAAACTACCGATTGAAGAACTTGAAAAACTCCCTGAAAAACCGGGTGTCTATGTATTCTACGGTGAAAAAGGTGCACCGCTCTATGTCGGAAAAAGTATTAACATCAAAAACCGGGTTCTCAGTCATTTCTCACAAGACATTGCCTCTCCTACTGAAATGAATATCGCACAGCAAATAGAAAGTATAGAAACGATAACAACCGCGGGAGAACTCGGCGCGTTATTTCTTGAGTCGCAAATGATTAAAGAACTTCTCCCGTTATATAACAAACGCTCCCGCATCAAACGGGAATTGATTGCATTAAAAAGTAAAATTAATGACAAGGGTTATCACCAATGCTATATGGAACCAATCACAACAATTACATCTGATACTTTACAAAGTTTTCTCGGATTCTTCCGCTCCCGCAGACAAGCAAAAGCTTTTTTGGTTGATATCGCCAAAAATCATTCGTTATGCGAACGGCTTCTGGGACTTGAAAATACGAAATCGGCTTGTTTTGGATACCGATTGAATAGGTGTAAAGGCGCTTGTATAAATAGCGAAAATCCAAAGCTCTATAACCTCAGATTTATCACTGCTTTAACAGATATAAAAATACTGACTTGGCCTTTTGAGGGATCAATTATTATTCAAGAAAATGATATTGACGGGAAAAAAGAATACTTTGTTATAGACAATTGGTGTTACGCCGGAAATGTCACGGTTGATAATGAGGGAAATGTAAAAGACGAATTTCTTAAAGCTGTAACATTTGACCTGGATATGTATAAAATCTTAAGACTTTATCTCAAAAATCCGGCAAATTCCAAAAAGATATCCCACTTCGCTTTAAATAATAATGGGATAATGCTACCGAAGCTTCTATTCTAAAACAATATTCTGTAAAATAATATTACATAGCTCCGTTGGGGATTATGCACTATTTTAAATGCGAAGGAGCATAAAACTTATTGGACAAAAAGGAATACCGTTAACATCAGAACTACCAATCCTCCACCGGCAATGATAATAAAATCATGCTCTGTTGCATAAAGCGCAGTACCAATTGTCCGTTTTGACTTGCTGGAAGTTTTGGCTTTTGTACTTTTTGCAGCTACTTTTCGTTTTTTCATATATATCACCCACCTTTAGAACTCGTACAATGTGTATCTATAAATATAGTACAGTATAAGACCTAGTAGTTGTCAAGAGGCGTTTGTGAAAATTATCAAGAGTATCAAGTGTACCAGGGGTATCAAAGGCAAACAGACTTAAAAAGCTCTTGATACTCTTGATACTTTTGATACCCTTGATACCTTTTTTGAAAAAACGATAGCTTAGTTGGGCAAGATAATATACTAGATTAGAAGAATTTCAGGGGGGCTTTAGTATTGTACGAAGTAGACTACTTTTGCTTCTTTTTGGATAGCGGCGAGCCATGTGCGTACTTTTTCATTGGTCTTTTGCTGTTTGAGTTGCTCTTTCACTTGCTTTTTTAACGTATCCTCATCTCCTTCTTGTGGAAGCGCTTCTTTATTTTTCTCAATATATTCATCAACTTCTTTATCGGTTACATTAACATCTTTTCCAACCATCTTGGCAACAAGTTTATCTAATTTGATAAGTTTTCTGAGATCTTCCTTGCCCATGCCTTGTGTTTTTAAGACTTGATCGAGGTTTTGTCCTTGTTTGGATAAATTGTCTTGGAGCTTTTTAATTTCGTCATCAATTTCTTTTTCACTGACGGATACCTTTTCCTTCTTTGCTTTTTGTTCGATTAATAAATTTCTTACCTCTGTTTCAAGCGTCTGTTTGCCACTCTGTTTTTCTGTCTTATTTACTATGTCTAAACGACTAATAGGTTGACCATTAACAACTGCAGCGACGAAAATTCCGCGGAAATAATACAATGCAGCGCCAAGAAGCAGAATAACGATAACAAGCGCTATATAGGGACGACTGAATCTTGCAGCTGTTTTCGCGCCTGTGTCTGTTTTGGATGATGTATCTACTGCGCTTTTTTCGATAGGGGCTGTTGATTTAACAGATGTTCTTGAAGCTGCACTCCTTGTAGATCTATTTGAAGACGCTGGTGATGATTTCGTTTTTGTTGCTGTTGTTGTCTTTTTTGCTGTGCGTTTCGTTGCCATGCCTTATATTATAAACTGAACCGGTTTGATTTTGCAAGTAGCATTTTGTATTACTTATTTATTTTTCTGGAGCCACTTTGAGAATGGCATCGACCTCTTGCGTGTCTCCTGCTCTTTCGAAGGTGATTTTTACGCTATCTCCGATTTTTTTCTTTGATATCATTGCTGATAGTGGCGTCTTCTCATTAATTTGCTCCCCATCTATTTCGGTTATGATATCTTCTGGCTTAATGCCTGCTTCATCTGCGGAAGAACCTTGTACGACATCTTGAACATATGCTCCTTCTGATAAGTCATTATTATTTGCCATTTCTTTTGTCACGAGTCGATATGCAACACCTAAATATGGCCGGTCAAATTTGCCTGTTTGGTTGAAATTTTTGAGAGAATCTTTGATTACATTGATTGGAATCGCGAATCCGATATTTTGACCGCTTTGCGACACAGCGGTATTGACCCCTATAACTTGACCAGACGAATTAAGCAAAGGTCCACCACTATTACCAGGATTTATGGCAGCATCAGTCTGGATTACATTATCAAGCCGTTCAACAGCACCTTCATAAGGACTCCCAGCAGTTATCCCCCGCCCTAGTCCGGAGATAATCCCCGTTGTTACTGTATTACGAAATTCTCCGAGTGCAGTACCGATGGCGACAGCATACTGACCTGCTTGCAGCTTTGATGAGTCCCCGAGTTCGAGTGCCTTTAATGTATTACCGGAATTTTGAGAAAGATCAACTTGCAGGAGCGCGATATCGTTCAGCGGATCCCGATAAATTTTCTGTACATTATACGTTTTTTCATTATTTGTTATTATTTGATATTTTATATCTGGATCCGAAATAACATGTTTATTTGTAACTATCAAACCTTCTGCTCCAATAACAAATCCTGTACCGATACTTTGTGGCTGCAGTGGATCTTGAGGGTCTTGTTCTTCAAACCCAGGAATGCCAAAGAAAAAATCATAGGGCGAGTTCGAACGCGATCTTGTCCTTCCTTCTTGCGCAACTGTCACAACTGATGCACCTGCTTTTTTTGCTATATCAATGGTAATAGATTCTTCACTAACAATTTTTATTTTTTCGGTATTTTGTGAACTTGGTAGTTTGGAAGTATCTACATTAAATATCTTTGGAAAAAATATCTGTGCAGAATTAATGACAATGAGTACTCCGACTAAAAGTACAATTAAAAGAATTAAGCGGCGCATAAGCTATTTTAACATATTATGTAAAATGAAACTTAAGACTTGCTTAACAACGTTATTTGATGAGTTCCCCAATCGCTTTTTCAAGTTGAATATCATGCGACTGGTCGACTTTATCTAATCCTACTTCGACATCAGGTTTGAGACCTGTACCATTTTTACCATTACCTACCCATGTACCGTTTGGTGTCAGCCATTTGGCAATAGTCACGTGAATCCCGGCGCCCCCACCTAAATCTTCAGCTTGTTGGATTGTACCTTTACCAAACGACGTCTCTCCAACTAACTTCGCGCGAGTATGATCTCTGAGTGCTCCGGCAACAATTTCACTTGCTGATGCGGATCCTTTATTGATAAGAACCACCACTGGAACTTCAGTTAATAGTCCTTTTCCTGTTACTGGAAATTCTGTTCTTTTATTATTTTTATCTTCTTGCATAACTGCGGTACCACTTTTAATGAACTCAGACGAAATATACACTGCGTCATTTAAGTAACCACCCGGATTGTTACGCAAATCAAAAACGATTCCTTTGATAGTTTTATCAGTCTTTATCTGTTGATTAACTGAATTGGCAATATTTAACCATTCACCATTGGTATTATCGCCAAATTGAGAAAGCCTCAAATATACCACTTTGTTTTCTCCGACATTTGCTAATTCTTTGGCTTTCGTATCGATTTCTTCAACATCTTTTATTTTTTTAGTCCATGTCGTCAGACTTTTTACGGTAATTGTATCTCGTATGATTTTAACATCAACAGGCTGTTCCCCTGCTTTGTGTTGAATATTTAAAGCAACTTCTGTTCCTTTTGGACCACGTATCTTTTCCACGACTTGATTGAGAGCCAACCCAGTGATGTATTGACCATTTACTTTGATAATAATATCTCCTGCCTTGATTCCGGCTTTTTTGGCAGGACTACCATCGAGTGGAGCGACAACAACGATATTTTTTTCTTTCAAACCAAGCTCAGCACCAATACCTTCAAATTTTCCGGCGAGTCCTTGTTTGAAATCAGTATTTTGTTGGGGAGGTAAATAAACAGTATATGGATCATCAAGACTTGCAACCATACCCGAGATAGCGCCATTCATGGCTTTTTCGGCATTAATTGCCTTTTTGTCATAATACAGGTTTTCAATTTTCCCGAGCACTTCCCACATTCTGCCAGCGTCACCCGTCTGTAATGAAGGTGGAGGTTCTTTACTCGAGACTTCAATATGCGGCTTAAAATTATTCCAATCAAGTGCTATTTTGCTGACACCGATATAATAGCCAACTAATCCAGCTATCAGTATAAGTAATATAAAGCGAAGTTTGTGTGATTTCATGTCTTTTGTAGTACTACTGTTTTATGCTGTGCATCAATACGTACATCTTTACCTTTCCATTGTATCAGTTGACTCATCGCTTCGGTATCAATCTCCATAGCAGGTACTGTGATTTTTTTTTGAATCATATATTCTAAATCCTGCTCCCGGATATCCGTTCCTATAAATCCAGCGACACCGATGCTAACTCCTTTAATTAATATTTCTCGGGTGAACTTACCGCCGAGGACAACTTTACCAATTGCCCGACTATCAAGGTAAAAAAGCATGCTGCTGGACTCGCGGTCTGCAAAGGATTCTTCAAGAACGAATACTTCGCCAGTACTATTTGCTCCTGAGACTACTCTACCACTCGTCACAGCTTTGTCTGTATGTATGACAATTTCTTTATTATTACACAAATCAACTCTCCCATCAACAGGTGAAATAAGCTCATTCGTGGCTGTTTGTTGGTCAATTCTGACAAAAAGATTGCCAGTGTCCCGTTCGTAACGTGTGACAATACCCTCTATTTCGCTGATGATTGCCGCTTGTTTTTTGCCGAACAAATTTCGCTTTTCAGCGATAACATCTCCTTGACTTACTTTGTCACCAGGATTCTTTTTCAATACTTTTTTGACATACTTTAGCGGTACATTTAGTCCTTGCGCTATGTTGACTGTTACTTCGCTTGGAGATATTTTATGAGCAATGACTTGTCCAGCGGTAACATCCATACCAGCGACAACAAGAGAAGAAAAACCTTCAGGAAGAAGAATAGGCAGCGAAATCATAAAAGTCAAAATGCAAAAGGCAAAATTCAAAAGTACAATTCAAAACTTAAAAGTGAAAAACTTTTGACTTTTTACTTGCATTTTTGACTTTTGAATTTTAACTTTTGACTTGACTCATTACCCGCTCGATACAAACGGAAGTAGAGCGAGGTGTCTTGCATTCTTTACAGCAGTAGTCAACCTACGCTGATGTTTGGCGCAGAGACCGGACCGTGTCCTCACGATTATTTTTCCTCTATCTGTTGTAAATTTCTGCAAACTTGTCGTGTCAGAGTACCAGGGAACTTTTTTCTCTGTACAAAAGTAGCAGTCCTTTGGAACTGTTATATTCTTCTTTGGTATTCGTCGTTTTTCTGCCATATTCGAAATTGAGAAATGAGAACTGAGAGGTGAGAAATACTTCTAACTTCTCACATCTCCCTTCTCACTTCAAAAAGGTATATCATCCGGTGCTACATCTTCGTCACTTTTTTTAGACTCTTGAGGAGTCTCTTCCGATCGTCCAGAGCCAGTCGAAGGATTTTTTGCTATCGACTCTTTCGCTTTTGCACTTGCCGCTTTGGATGCGGAAGTTGGATGCTCTACTGTCGATTGCGAATCAGCTGAATCAGGATCCGTATGTTCCTCTGCCTGTCCACTATGCTGTGCAGTTGTTCCTCCCTGCTTATCAAGGATAATCATGTCATCAATTACTACCTCAGTTGTTGTTTTTTGCGTCCCATCCTGACCAGTCCAGTTACGTGTTGATAATCTTCCTTCAACGTATACTTTTCTTCCTTTGCCAAGGAACTGGCTACATATTTCTGCCAATTTATTCCAAGAAACAATTTTATGAAAATCTACTTCTTCTCGCTTCTCACCTGCATCAGTTGTCCATGATCGATTCGTCGCCAATCCAAAAGTACAAACTCCATTTCCATTTGGTGTATATCTAAGCTCCGGATCTCTTGTTAAATTTCCGATTAGTTGAACTCTATTTAAACTTCTTGCCATATGCTCTTCGGTTAAAATCAAAGATTAAAAATCAAATCTCAAAAATTAAAATGAAAGATCTAAAAATTTTAAACCATCATCTTTGAGATTTTATCCTTGATTTTTTATTTCGTCCTTAGTAATAGGTGACGAATCACACTATCGTTTTGCAAAATTCTTTGTTCAAGATTTCCCGGCACACCCTCTTCAGATTCTAATTGCAACATATAATAATGTCCTGAGTCTTCTTTTTTTATTGTATATGCAAGTGCCTTTTGCCCCCAATCATTCTCTTTTGCTATTTTTACTTTTCCAAGCCACTCTTTAATTGTCGCGAGCAATTTTTTCCGATCAGCTTCTTTCACAGAAGACCGTAAAACAACCACCAATTCATACATTCTCATGCCCACATTGTACCACAGGTTTCAGTTTGAACTCAAGAGGGAATATATAAAGATATTATATTTTTGGGATATATATAGTAAAATAGACGCAGCATGGGGGGCTCTGAATTCCAATCCAACCCAGAGAGTAGAAATATAACTGCTTCCTCTAAAAAAGGTGTACGTGATTCTATTCCTTCAACAGCTGTGACAGACAAGAATACAGCTTATGAGCAAGCCCACGCAATTAATAATAATATTATATATCTTGATCAGGTAACGACGCGGCGGCGGGAAGGATTAACGGTGTTATTTAATACATTGGATAAACAAGTAACTGCAAGTCGAAATGCAAAGAGTAAAAGACGGGATCGTATTGCTGATGAACTATTGCGATTGCCTGAGGAAAGATCATTTGTGCGAAGCGTGATTATTGATAACGCTGTCCTTGATCCTGTCGATAGAGAGTTTATTAATGAAGTTAGTGTACTCCATGCGGAACAACGTATGGATGCCGCATTTGCACGCGATGATGGTGTTGAGACCGCACTTGATAACCTTGGATATCGCTATGAAAATGAACTTGGGGAAAAACGGCATACAGTGATGACAAGTCTAGGTGCAATTACTTTTTATGTCTCAAGAGATACTAATTCTGTAAGAACCGAAGTCCCGCATAGGTTAAACGTGCAACAACCGGTAAATCCTGATATCAATACGCTTAATCCTCATCATACGACACTAATCGTTGCAGACTGTCATCATATTACAAGAACACTGATGCGTTTAGAAGGTCATGCCGGTCAAATATGTACTGATTATGCCCAAGCCGTGGATTTCTCATTAATAAACTCAAGCGATCCAAATCATCGATGGATAGTTGCAAGTGCTTTGGATGATACTGAAGAGGGTATAAGAAATGTATTTGGAGCGGATGAACAAACATATGTCGAAGTTGTTCTAAACGCAATTTATGTATCTCGAACCCATCGTACTCATCCAGGAAATACAGACAATTTGCAGTTGTACCATGCTTAAACTATTACTACTTGCCTACTCTCCCCTTTCACTGTGCTTTTCAACTGGGGTACTTTAATAGTGATGAATGAAGTTTCTCTCTTCTCGTGGCATTCGTTGTTGGTGCAAGTAGCCCAAATGTCGTCATTTGCCATCGTCTTGCATCCGCTTCGAAACGATGACTGGTTCGAACATGATCCAGCTCAGTGTGATCTCTCGCAAATTTATCATAGAGCTCCTTGATACCTAGATCATGAAGTCCGTATTCACCCAATTTTGACCCCCAATGAACGAGCCAACTTGCGACAGTTATGAAACGCTCTGGATTATCTTCTCTATGCTTCTTAATATTCGCAAAATCCGCTAACACTTGTTTTTCATCAATTTGCTTTCCACTTAAAGCTCCGAAAAATTGCAACTCGATACCAATGAGTGATCTTGAGGGATGATCTTCAGGTAACGCGTAACGCGCCTGTTGTAATAGTTGCTCACCGCGGACAAAAAGTTCCTGTCTCTGTTCGGCTTTATAAAACGGCATGGCTGAAAAAAGTACTCTGGCATAACCCCTTGGCAATTCTGCCGCGAAATGGAACTCTTCTCCTCTATGATCTGTTGTAACTCCGTATAATTGCGATATTAAAGCCTCGTTTTGATGAACCGTTGAGATTGTTCCTGACGCTCCTTCGAGAGCTCGCAAGACCCTACGAGGTGAAAAAGAACGATTTGCAACGCTGGTCTGAGCATCGATGTGAAGCTGAGCGAGACAAGCCAGTACTGATCTCTGTTCTGGATCTCGCGCAATAGCAGTAACCTGATCAGGATGTAAACTACCCATTTCAGTAGCAGCAATCTCCGCAGCTTGAACTATCAGATTACGTTTTCGGATATATCTTGCAGCTTCAACTGCACTTGGATCAAATCTTTTTCTCTCTACACCCATGGAAGTGATTATAACAAAACGTCAGATAATAAATAGATTACGAATTTCCCTTTGATATTGCTCTCCGTCTTATCAATCTATACCCACCATATGCCATTAATGGCAATAGAGCCAGAAAAAGAAGTATAATGCCATTTACTGTGTAAAAAGTCTTTGTTTGCTCGACGAATGCAAAACCGCTTATTAACAATAAGCTGAAATAAAGCAGGAGTAAGTAGGCAAGTAAATTTTTGCGTAGAACAAACACGACAATTACTATCATTCCCACAAAAATTGTTATGGTTTCCCCTAGTGATACAAAAAACTCAGGAAGTGACTTTTGATCAGGAATAGATAAAAGAATGAGGATATTCAAAAGTAAGATTACAACAAACTTCCATTTTTTAAAATACTTATACAACAACAGAATAATACTTCCAACGATACCTACACCAATAATAACCCCTGGCATAGCCGTAATAGTACTCAGTAAAGGAAGAAAACTGTCGAGTCCCGTCAAAGAATCATAATTCGAAACAGATTGTAGGGTGTCATGTGATAATGAGAGATACAGAATAAGGATTGTTACACCGCTCAAAAGAAATGGTGTGAGATATGCAGCGATAATGGCATCATGTATGTAACTCTCTCGAACCTGTTTCTCTTCTGGATAAAACCCTCCATTCACATATTTCCATAGCGCAAGAAATAAGCCCACAAAAACACTTATAAAGAAAAATCCTACAACAAGACTAACACCAAAAATAAGAATTGTTTGTAACGTATATGTTGCAATCGGTATTGATGTCGTATAACTATAATAAAAAGTAGGAATATTATTGAGGATTCCGATAATTGAAAAAAGTGTCGCGACCGCAGCAAGTTGGAAAGCGAATTTAAAAGGTATGCGTTTCTCCCGGGTAAAAGCCAAAAATGTTCCAAATCCCAAACTAATAATAAGCAGACCCAGCAAACCCGTTATCGCACCTATTATAAAATCAAACGTTGAGGTTTCACTCTTTTCCCGTACCCATGCTTCAGGAAGCTTGATGTACTGATCAAATCCTGATACTTTATCTCCTTTGACCGTGACAGAGGTACGAAATTTTGCATCAGCAATTTTTTTATTTCTCTCCTCAAATTCAAAATAATAATCCATTCTATTCTCTTTCTTTTCAGCGGTCGTTTCAACCATTTTATACAGAGACAGATTATATTTTTTCACCTTTGCAAGATATTCCTCAGCTTTTTTCTGCGCTTGCTCAGCAGTGAGATTCGCACCTTTTGCTTTTTCATCCAAGGTATAGACTGTTTGATATATCTGTCCATCCGGAAGTATGTCAACGTGGTACTCTTCTTTCTGTAGGGGTTTGAAGTACCGGACAGACCAATAATCAGTCGGAATTTTATCAGGGTAAATACTTGTCAGCGTTTTGAAATCTGCTTTTTCAAATATATATTCTTGCGCTTCCCCATCTTCTTTATTTTCAAAAGTCACAACATGTTTATAGCCGTTGACGTTTATATTTTTATCGTTCAACGACTTTTGTGCAATCTGTTGTGCTTCCGAACGATCGATTGAAAGTGGGATATGTTCCATACTGGCATCTTCCCCAAAATTCCAAAAACCGACGACACTTAGGATTGAAAGTATTACAAGTACAATGATTGTTTTCTTTCCAAACGGCTGATACGAAAATGCTGACTTTATTTTCTCCTGTATTGCTGCCGTTGCTTTGGGAAGATATGTCGTGAAGTGGTTATTAAAAAACTCTTTCTTTTCCTGTATAAATCCTCTCTTTCGCCACGCCCATCCCAAAACTATCACAGCGATAATAAACGGTAACAAAGACACTAAGGTACTACTGCTTATCGCGTAGACATTTCCGGATGTTGTAAAAAATATAGCTGTTTGGAGAGCATTGAAAGTGTAATGCGCCACGATTGCAGCGATGATGCCATAGCGGACGAAAAGCATTCCAAAGACTATTCCAACCACACTCAATTCAATTCCGCGCACAAACCACGGAGATTGTGGATAATTACTGTGCAAGAACGCCCAAATAACTGAGGTAATAAGAATGGCAAGCCATGTGTGTTTTAAATACTTTTTCAGTAAAGAAATACCAAAAAGCCGAAAAATCCCCTCTTCTGTTATCGCAGCAATAAATCCGATAAAGAGCGGATATACCCAAGGCAATACGGTACTGAATATATCATCATAATTGATATCCGCGGGTGACCAAAAGCCAATATATTTTCCCAAAAAATAATAAGCTACTTCATAGGAAAAAAAGATAATTCCTACAAAGACTCCGACAAAAAGCGCTTTATTCACAGATTTGGTCGGGAAAGCCTTAGTTATCATTGCATCAAGCGCGAACTTGTGAGGAAAGACTGCCCGATAAAGAGCTTCACCCGATGCAAAAATCAAAAGTACAGTCACACCTTGGGAAAGGCTTCCGATAATACTTCCAAATAGCAGCTCTCCGATGAACGCCTCCCAACTCGTTGTTGTGGGATAATAATAAAGTTCTAGAGGTATCGAGTTAAGTGAGGTCAAGAATGCAATGACTGCCGCAACGATAGCAAGTTTTCTGCTGAATTTTAATTTAAGATTGTTATTCTTGAATTGGACGATAAATGTGATAATCATGGCAAGTCCGAAAATAATAAGGGTCAATGATTCGGCTATTGTTTGTGCCAGACTATTTCGCGAAGTTTCTTTTTCATATTGTCTGAGCCAGGTTTCCGGGATTTTGAGAAATTCCGTATAAACGCCTATTTTATCTCCCTGGACTCCGACCTGTATACGATATGTTGCTTCTTTTGCTTTAAATTCTTTTTTCTCCCATATAAATGTGTGATCGACACGTTTGGGTCTCTGTGTACTGTCACCGCTTATAAACTCCCACTCAGACATGTCCTGTGAAACGGTTTGGGTCAGAAAGTTTTCAGCGACTTTTTGTGCTTGGTCTTTTGATAACCGAGCACCCGGCGCGGCTTCTTCAATATCATGGGAATATCCAACAAATCTTCCGTTCGGTAAAAAAGAAACACTCAGTTCTTCTTTTTTTTGTGGTTGAAAAAATCTTGTAGAGAAATGCCAAAGATCAACTTGATTTGATGCAAGCTCTGCCGTCTCAGGCACTCCGACTTCCCGCTCAAGATACGTTTTACTTGTCGTATCACTTGAAAAAATCGTTGCTTCTTTATAGGTATCCGTTTTAATCTTTTGCTCTGAAACAAACTTCCGCGCTTGTTCCGCAGCTTGTTCACGGGTAATGTTAAATTTGATATTATGTTCTGGAAAAGCGAGGGTGCGAAACTGGAGGAAGAAAAAAAGACTTACAAGGCTGGTAATAAATAAGATTGCCAAGAAAAGTTTCTCTTTTGTGGTATAAAATCTTTCTGTATTCATACTCTTAAATTCAAACTCTAAACTCTAAATACTAAACCCTAAACAAGTCCAAAACACAAAATTCAAATTATGATGACTTTGTTACTATTGATCCGAAAATTTTCATCAATTCATTTACTTCTTGTAATAACTTTTCTTTTTCCGTTGATTCATTTTCAATTAGTCTCAGCCATAATCTTGTTTCTTTCGCTTCTTTTCTGCTGATTTTTATTCTCATTAAAAAGTCTTTTTTACTTAACGATTCACTTGCCTCGATATAGTTAGCAGCTATTGATCCTGAAGATCTTATTATTTGTTTTACATATTCAATATTTGAAACCGTTCTCGGCAAGCTCTTTACAAAATCTCTAACATTTCTAGCAAACAAAAATGTCCTTTCATCCAAATCATATTGCTTTGAGTTTTGATTTTGGGTCATTTGAATTTGTTTAGAATTTAGGGTTTAGAGTTTAGAGTTTGAATTTAAGATCCAATCTTAAATTCTATGACATCTCCATCCTTCACAACATAATCTTTTCCTTCAAACCGCGCCTTCCCAACTTCTCTCGCTTTTTTCCGTCCGCCGATAGAAATATAATCATCAAAAGAAACGACTTCTGCCTTTATAAACTTCTTAATAAAATCCGTATGAATTGCTCCTGCCGCATGTTGCGCGTCCAAGTCTTTTGCTATAGTCCACGCTTTTACTTCCTTCTCCCCTGCTGTGAGAAAGGAAATTAAACCTAAAGTAGTGTATGCCTTTTGAATAAGCCGCTCCAAACCTGAAGCGTCCAATCCCAAATCTTTCAAATATTCTTTCTGTTCTTCATCAGATAATGCAGCAAGTTCTGATTCGATCTTCGCACAAATAACAACAAATTTTTCTTCCGGCTGATTCAAAAGTCCAACATGCTTTTTCGTAATTTCTAAAATTGCGCCAGGATTATAATCCTTCTCCTCAACATTCAAGACAATAATTTCCTGCTTATGAGTAAGTAAAAACAAATCCGCAACCAATTCCTGCTCCTCATCATTCAACCCAACATCCCGAGCTGCCGTCCCAGCATTTAACCCCTTATATAATTTCTCAACCGCAACCTTCTTCTTTGCATCAGTCTTCACAGCCTTACTCTCCCGAGACTTCTCAACAGTCTGCAAATCCGCAATAATCAGCTCAGCCAAAATAATCTCATAATCCGACTTAGGATCCACCGCCCCCTCCTTAATCACATCCGCATCCTCAAACCCCCGCACCACATGCGCAATTATCTTAACCTCCCGAATATGCGAAAGAAACTTATTCCCTAGTCCAGCTCCCTCACTAGCCCCTTTCACCAACCCCGCAATATCCACAAACTCAATAATAGCCGGCTTAACTGGCGGCAACCCAGGCATCTTCTCCTCTTCCTTTGTAACTTCTGCAAGTTTATCAAGACGCGAATCCGGCACAGGAACGGCCCCGACATTTGGCTCAATAGTAGCAAAAGGATAATTAGCCGCCAAAGCCTGCTGCTTCTTCAAAAGCGCATTAAACAAAGTAGATTTGCCTACATTTGGAAGACCGACGATTCCGACTGAAATGTTCATAAATGTGATTATAGCAAGAAGAAGAGAAAAACGAAATAAAGAAAGGCGGAAATTTTATCTATCTAGATATATATCGCTGTGGATTCCGCATCATATCTGTCATCTTTGCTTGCTGAGGCTCTCGATGCTTTGGGATCTTAGTTAAATATGTTTCCTTGTCTATTATCGAATAAAGTCCAAAGACAAAATAGGAATTCCTTGCGTTACCACTATTTGCATTTCGTAAGAACCACAGCATTTCATCTCTGGTGCTGCCAATTCTCGAATGAATATCTCTGGGAACAAAAAATACAATAGGTTTATCTGTAGCTGTAATCGCTTCTAGATACTCACTAGGATCCTCCTGTCCGCGCTCAACTGAAATATCATACATCTCATATCCCTCTTCCCAATGATATAAATCATAAGCTATCGATGCATAAGGATAAAGACGTAAATCATTACTTAAACCCAAACTATATCCCCTTTTACCATCTCCTTTATCAACACTTTCTGAATCAACCCACATTTTAGCAAAATCATAGAAAGAAAGAACTCCTGCAGAATGATTTCTTAACAATTCAATATCCTCCTGCGTAAGTCCACTTGCTTTTATCTCATGATCAAGATCCAAAGGTATCATTGTCGGCTCCTCTTTTATCGGACCACTCCATGCTACCTTAGGAATATAACCACTTAGTGCTTCTATTGCCATCTGCATATTATAGACATTAACTCTGCATTGTCAAAACTAGCTGAAGTTATTGCTTAAAAAACATATGGAGATCCCGCCTTCTCTATTTGTCTAAAGTATTTCTCTCAATAATTACTTGCGCTTTTCTTAAATGTGGTAAGCATAGCTTAAACTTGAAGGGTATGAGCCCCAACACCCGGTGTTAAATAGCTTCCAACCTCGAGATGGATATATGATTTTATTGAATTATTACTTTGCAAACCTACTTGCATTGAGGATGGTTAGACCAATCAACTTATCTTTCTTTTTTCTTCGAATGATACCATCTTCTTGATATGAATCATCTGCTTTTTGGGGTGTGCCGAAATTTACGTAGAGTACATCTGCTTCTCTGTCGTAATCAATCCACAGCTTAGAATCGCCAAGTTGTGCTAAGTGTAAGATATTTGTTACTACTCCAGTTGTTGATTTTACTATACTTTGTTCCATAATACCTTTACTCTTAAATAACCATTTATCATCAGTAGTTATATAAGCTGTCAAAATAAACCCGTCCGTTGCTTTAACTTCCTTATATACTACCACAAACCATATTTTTCTTCTAGCTTTTTTCTTAACTACAAGTAGCTCATCATTGACTTCTAACCCCAGGTTTTGGATAGGTTCAAGCCTCGGGATAAAGTTCACCGGATATTAGAGTTTAACTATTTTAGTATCGCTAAAAATCCTTCTTTGGTCAGCCCCGACTCTTTAATAATTGCATGCAGTGTCCCATTGGGAACGTCTTTTGCGTGCATGGGGATTGTTAGTCTTCTGTGGGATATTGAGTGGAAGAGAATAATATGGCTTCCTTTTTGTCTATCGATAATATAACCCTGTCTCTCAAATACTTTAATAAGTTCTCGTGGTTTAATACTTGGGAATTTAGGCATGGGAAGGGATTACGGATACTTGGGTATAGAAGGTTTCGGTTT
This sequence comes from Patescibacteria group bacterium, assembly GCA_041743715.1. Lineage (GTDB taxonomy): Bacteria > Patescibacteriota > Microgenomatia > Levybacterales > UBA12049 > JACDET01. Next base: position 16,169 of record JBGTMH010000069.1, read on the forward strand.
CTTCTGGGATTTCTTCATCATGATCTTTTAGGCTTTCCAAATATAATTCTATTGCTTCTATCGCCATTTTTTTTGCTTCCTCTACATCTTTTCCATATGTGACACATCCCGGTAGAGCCGGAACAGTAACAGTATACCCTCCTTCAGATTCCTTTTGGAGTATCACTGTATAATTGAGAACTTTGCTTTTCATACAGTTATTATATCATCTATTTACTGGATTCCAACATCAGGATTGACCTATCATTTTTTGCGTTTTCCCTATGTTTGAAGCCATGGCTTCGTATGGCGATTAGTGTAACGTGGCGAATTATTTGACTTAGCGGAAAATGTTAATTATGAAGTACGGATTCTGAATGCTCTTCTTATGTCTCTTCCATCATCGTTTACCACAGTAAGTAAATGATTTTCCATCATTTGCAGTCTTGATGATCATAGAGTTTGATACACTACCAGCAGATAAATAACATCTTATTTATCAACTAATCGAAATTCGACTTATAGCATAAACCGAACAATCGTCTTAAGAATTATCTTGATCTGTTTCGCCAAGAAGTGCATTCATTTGATTTATCTCATGTTGCCTTCTTACCAATCTATACACCGCACGTGCACCAGATTTTTCGTGTACGTTGAGCACAGCAAATACACTTGCCAGTCCGCGATTTTCACTTAAAATATCATCAGTACTCAGTGACATATGGCCAGCTTCATTTGTAGCATCACGAGTTAAATCAATCATTTCGTCGATTTTTATATCTCCAGTTGTAGATTGATCTCCAATTAGTCTATCTATTGCAAAATGGCTATTGTTACCCTGTTCATTAATTATTCTAAACGCTTCTTCACCTACCGTTGGCCATTGGTAACCTTCTTTTTTTAACTCTTGCATTACGCTGTACATGTAGGCGGCACCAAATTCAAAATGTGGTGTGACCTCAGCATAAACTTCTCGAGGTAATAACTCCGCACCAAACGATCTTACAACTATAAGCCCCATATGCAACATCGGTTCATTCTGAAACATAGTTCCATGGTAAACTTGGGACCTGAATAATTTTTTATCCAATGCCCGAGCTCCAATTGCGTTCATAGCTCGCTCAGTGTGTTCTGCTCTTATTTTGGGAAACGGCGACATAGGAATACCTAGATTTCTTTCAACCATGTTATTATTATAGCATATTATAGGGTATTTTGCCGCTGTAAATTATTATTTGGGGTAAAAATTGAGAAGGTCTACTTTTATGTTTGGGTCTTTTGCATTTACTAGTTCTTTGAATTTATTGATATCCGCTAACCCATCTTGTCCTCTGTAGTGGTACGGGTGGACAACTTTTGGTTTAAATGCAAGGACTCCTTCAGCAGCCTCTTCAACACTCATGGTAAATGGAAGATTCATGGGGACAAATGCACTATCTATATTCTTAAGCGCTCGCATTTCAGGTGTAGCACTCGTGTCCCCTGCTATATATACCCGTTTTCCATCAGCGCTTAAGACGTATCCATTTCCACGACCTTTTGTATGACGGGCATCTTCTGACTCAGGCAAGTTATACATGGGTATTGCCTCAATTTCTACTCCTTTTAGTGGTGTCTTCTTTCCATTATCTAACACGATCACAGTTCCTGGAAGATCTTTGGGTAGCATATCAGAAACTGCTTGAGGCACGACAATTACCGTATCTTCTTTTGAGACAGCGTTAAGCGTCTCAGGATTCAAATGATCCCCATGGATATCTGTTACAAGAATAATATTTGGTGCTGGCTGTCCTGCAAATGCTTCCGCTCCTCCAACTGGGTCTGTATAAATTACCTGCCCTCCAAGATGTAGGACCATTGTGGCATGTGATATTGGAGTAACTTTCACTGAACTTTCACTCGTATTGGTATTTAAAGAATTCGTACTTTCCATTTTGTCCCCCTGTTTTTCGTTATAAATATAATTATTAAAGGCAAAGAAACCTACAATTAAGACCACGATAATTGCAATGATTATAACAAGCCTATTTTTCATTTTACTACGTTTATTATAGCACCTAATTATTTTTATTTCATTCTATTTTCATCACTTGGCTGTAAGTAAGATACAAGATTTTATGCTAAAATCGAGACATAATGTGTAAATTATGAAAGAAAAATTTTCATTAAAGGACTGGTTATTTAACGAAGAAAAAGTAACCAAGATAGCAAACGAAATTCATGGTGTTTATCCTGATTTTGATACTGGGCATTTTATCAGGACAACGGTTGCACAGTTCCCTTCTCTTGAATTAAAGGCACGGATTTCTTGGATTAGTGAAAATTTAAAATTACATCTGCCTCAAGATTACCGCCAGGCAATGACCATACTTCTTGCATCACTCCCTCAACCACATGATAACAGCTGAACAGATAATGATTTTGGGGATTTTATTTATGCCCCATATGCTGAGTTTGTCGCCAAGAATGGTTGTAATAAAGATAATCTCGAGTTCTCACTTAAGGCTTTGAAAGAAATTACGATGCGCTTCTCCGCAGAAGACGCGATTCGATATTTTATCAATGCCTATCCCAAACAAACACTCGCTGCACTTTTACGCTTTAGCCGCGATCGGCATTATCATGTCAGAAGACTTGCTAGTGAAGGGACAAGACCCAAATTACCTTGGGCACAAAAGATCAATATACCTATCCAAGATCCGCTACCGATTTTGGATAATTTATTTTCAGATAAGACTCGCTTTGTAACCAGATCTGTTGCCAACCATCTCAATGATATTTCGAAAATAAATCCTGAGCTCACACTTATGACGCTGAAAATATGGCAACAATCAGGAAAACAAGACCCGAAAGAAATGGAATATATAACAAACCATTCATTAAGAACACTTATCAAACAAGGATATAAAAATGCTATTACGTATCTCAATTTTTCCATAGAGCCGGAAGTGACGATCTCTGATTTTACAATTATCAAAAATCCAGTAAAGATCGGGACGTCACTTGATTTTGCACTGACACTAACTGCACTGAAAGAAGAACAAGTATTGATTGATTACATTATCTCTTACCAAAATAAAAAAGGTGCGATGAGCAGCAAAAAAATCTTTAAAATCAAAAAACTCAACATGTTAAAAAATCAAAAACTGACCATCCAAAAACGACACCCTATGAGAGAAAATATGACGACACGAACACTCTATCCAGGAGAACATAAAATTGAAATTCAGATCAATGGAAAAATTGTCGGGGGGGGAAATTTTGATGTAACGTAAATTATATACCAGCTACTCCAACGAGTCTTCCGATTCCATATGTCACGACCATAGCAACTGCTCCACCAATGACTACGCGTATTACAGCTTTGAGGACATTCGCCTCACCTGCTTTTGCGCTTAATACACCAGTGATTATTAAAGCAATTACGACAGAAATAAACGTTATGGGAATACGTAGGGCTTCAGCGGGTAAGAGGATTGCAATCAAAGGAATGAGTGCGCCTGCAAGAAAAGAAAGTGCGGAAGCGAATGCAGCATGCCAAGGATTTGTGAGGTTATCAGGATCAATTCCTAACTCCACATCGACATGTGCCGCAAATGCATCATGCGCAGTGAGTTCTTTGGCGACAAGATGGGCAGTCGAAGCCGAGAGGCCTTTTTTTTCATACAGATGTGCTAACTCCTCCAGCTCCTCTTTGGGATAATTCTTTAACTCAAATCGTTCTTTCTCAAGCAATGCTTTTTCAGTATCTCTTGAGCTACTGACAGACACATATTCTCCGGCTGCCATTGAAATTGCGCCTGCTATGATACCCGCAAAACCAGCTGCCACGATAACGGTCTGTGATGAAGTCGCGCCCGCCACTCCTAAAACTAACCCTGCAATAGATACAATACCATCATTTGCGCCGAGCACTGATGCTCTAAGCCAATTTAATTTAGAAAGATGATTAGTTGCGTGGGGTTCATGGTGGGTGTGCATATAAATACTTTTTTTCATCTTCTTAAGTAGTATAACATTTTAACAAGTACTACTAAATCTCCGTTGTAGAAAAATACTATTCTTGTTATGCTTGAGATAATGAAATTATCTTTTCTTCTTTTTTTTTCGTTTGCGACACCGCTTGCACTTTTTCTTGGAACAATTCTCTATGGTGGCATCACGAATGATAATATTAAAAAAGCGCTTGCCCAGTCCCCAGTCTATACGCAAATCAGTAATCATTTCAAAAATCAAGATGCGCAAGTTGTCACTCAAAAACAATTCTCACCGATTTTTGTTAGCAAACGATTAACTCCGGAGTATATTAAGACAAAAACCGAATCCACAATTGACGACTCAACAAATTGGGTTACAGGGAAATCGCAGACAGTTCCAGTACTTTCTTTAAACGAGCTCAAGACGGATATGCAAAGAGAGCATCCTGAACTACTCAAGGCTATTGAACACGTACCTACTGAATCTGAACTCAAAGGATCAAATTTAAACGAAAAAGAATTGGATAGATATCTTGAACAGGCAACACAACTTAGTTCCTTCGCAAAAGCAGATTTTACACTCACACTCGATAGACATCTAGAGGGATTTAAATTAGTCTACGAAGTCTTACAAATAGCACTGCCATTACTTGTGGTACTCCTTATTTGCAGTCTCCTCATGCTTGCAAAGTTGGCTAATGGAGTGCCTGCAAAGTTCAAATGGATAGGAGCTGCTTTGCTGACAAGTAGTATAGTGGGTTTCGGCTGCATATTCCTTACTACGTATATCTCCAGCACTATTGCACAAACGAACCTTCTGGAGCTATCAGATTTTCTTATGCTCTTTACTCCTATCATCATAACAGTACTGAATCATTACCTTGCTGTCTACACTGGTTACCAAATAACCGCAAGCACTGTATTACTCGTATGTGCTGGGGTATGTTTTTTAAGTGCAGTACTTACGAGAAAACAAGCAGCTCCGATAATAAAACCCCTGAACGTAGAGCATTCTTATTGGGTACAACCGATAAAAGAAATCGAGCCCGAGCCTTCCGGAGAATCTAAGAACTCAAAGTAATAAGCAGCACATTCTAATGCGTATTTCCATCCTTCTCAGACTTGAAGCGCCCAACCCCAGATATTTTAAAATTAACATACGAAAAAAAATAGGACGGTGTTTGATACTGTCCTGCAGAAAACGAACATAAAAACTTGAAAAAGCTTTTAGCTTAAGTCATAATAAATTACTATGCATTTACTCTGGACTGGGTCTATTAGTTTTGGGCTTATCACTATCCCAGTTACTATGTATTCTGCTTCCAAAGCCAGAACGCTTGAGTTTAATTTGCTTCGTAAGAGTGATATGAGCCCAATTTCTTTTAAAAGAGTCAGCAGTACGACTGGAGAAGAAGTCCCATATGATGAAATTGTGAAAGGCTTTGAATATAAGGAGGGTGCGTATGTGGTTCTTGATAAAGAGGATTTTAAAAGAGCTAGCCCGGAAAAATCTGAAAGGATTGATATTGAAGAATTCATCAATTGGGATGAGATAGATGCTAAATATTATGAAAAGCCTTATTATCTCGAGCCAGGAAAAGGAGCTGACAAAGCCTATGTTCTCCTGCGGGAAGCACTTACTCAAGAGAAAAAAATGGCAGTCGCCCGCATGGTCTTTCGCGAACGGGAAGATCTCGTCGTTGTAAAACCTGATGGTGACCTCCTCTTAGTAATCCAGATTCGTTATGAAGACGAGCTCAGGACACCAATAGAACTAAAAATTCCCAAAAGTGCAGATGTTTCAAAAAAAGAAGTTACCATGGCTATTGAGTTGATTGATCAAATGAAAGGTAGATTCCGCCCTTCTTCATTCCACGATACATATACAGAAAAATTAATGAAGATAATTTTGGATAAAGCTCACGGGAAAAAACTGCAACCATTGCCCAAACAGTCCCAACCTACGGAACCCACAGATCTTGTCGCACAACTTCGCGCTAGCTTAGAACACCATCGAGGGAAGAAATGACTCTTACCACATATCGTAAAAAAAGACACTTTGCAAAAACCCCTGAGCCAAAAGGGAAACATATATCTCAAGGAAAACAGTTGTGCTTTGTCGTCCAAAAGCACGCTGCATCTCATCTGCATTATGATTTTCGTTTAGAAATGGAGGGTGTTTTGAAAAGCTGGGCCGTGCCGAAAGGTCCCTCGATGAATCCTGCTGATAAACATCTGGCAGTTATGGTTGAAGATCATCCTTATGCATACCGCAAATTCAAAGGCACTATTCCCAAAGGGAATTACGGAGCTGGGACAGTTGCAATCTGGGACGAAGGCACCTATGCCCCAGCCGCACCCGGGAAAAATGCCGAAACAGTTTTACTCGAGGAGCTTAAAAAAGGAGATCTAAAAATTATTCTCCATGGGAAAAAATTAAAAGGAGAATTTGCTTTAGTCAGAATGGGCAAAGATGAAGATAATTGGTTGCTCATTAAAAAAGCCGATACATATCAAACAGAAGAAAATATTCTCAAAGAAGAAATTCCAGCTAGCGTTCTCAGAAAGATCCTTATGAAGGGTAAAAAAATAAGCATACCTCACGAAGTAAAACCAATGTTGGCAAATCTTGCAAAGAATCCCTTTAATGATCCTGCGTGGCTATATGAACTCAAATGGGATGGTTACCGAGCGCTTTCGGAAATTCATAAAGGAAAGATCCGCCTCTATTCTCGAAACAAGCAAGAATATAATATAGTTTTTCAGGAAATAGTTACTGCACTCGAGCGAATATCAAACGATGTTGTCCTCGATGGTGAAATTGTAGCATTTGATAAAAACGGAAAATCAAGTTTCCAATTCATCCAAGATTATCGCAAAACACCTCAGGGTATAACACTCGTGTATTATGTCTTTGATCTTCTTTATATCGATGGCTATGACATCCGTGACTTACCACTCATAGAAAGAAAAACCATCCTTAAAGAAATTCTTCTAGAAAACACGCTTCTGAAATATAGCGATCATATAGAAAATTATGGTTTGCAGTTATTTGAATTAGCAAAAGTAAAAAATATGGAAGGAATTATCGCGAAGAAAAAGGACAGTAAATATGTTCCTACCCGAAGTTCTGAATGGTTGAAAATAAAACATATCCAGATGCAAGAAGCAGTTATTTGCGGTTTTACACAACCCAGTGGACATAGAAAATACTTTGGTGCTTTGATACTGGGAATCTATGAAAATAGTGAACTGAGATATGCCGGCCACACGGGAGGAGGGTTTGATGACGATAAATTAAAAGAAATAACCACTTTATTAAAACCACTGACTACTACCGCGTCACCTTTCCAGGTCACACCACCTACGAATACCCCAGCCACTTGGGTCCAGCCAAAACTCGTTTGTCAAATAAAATTTAGCGAATGGACGAGAGACGGCCTCATGCGCCAGCCAATTTTCTTAGGTCTTCGTGAAGATAAAAAACCTGAAGAAGTAACGCAAGAAACTCTTCAGGCCAATACAAAAATATCTGGTAAAAAAACTTTCCCGAAAAAGCAAAAAATACAATTGACAAATCTTACCAAAATTTTTTGGCCAAGAGAAACCTATACAAAAGGCGATCTTATCAAGTATTATGAACGTATTGCTCCTGTTATTCTTCCTTATCTTAAAGATCGACCCGAATCGTTACTTCGACATCCTGATGGAATTACCTGTGTTGGTTTTTTTCAAAAAGACATGTCGCAAGCCCCACCCTGGGTAAAAACAATCCAACTCTTTTCCGAATCAGAAAAAAAAACAATCCATTGGCTCCTCTGTAATGACCAGAACACGTTGCTCTATATGGCAAATCTCGGCTGCATCGAAATAAATCCTTGGAGCAGCCGCTACCATAAAAAAGACTATCCCGACTATCTCATCATAGATCTTGACCCCAATGACATTCCCTTTGCAGAAGTAGTCCATACAGCCCAGTACATCAAAAAACTCATGGACCAAGTAGAAATAGAAGCCTTCATAAAAACTTCTGGCAAAACAGGCCTCCACATCCTTGTACCCCTAGGAGCCAAATATACGTTCCATCAAACAAGACAATTTGCCGAAATCCTCGCCAATACCGTCTCACAAGAACTCCCCCACACCACAAGCGTAGTCAGAGACCCAAAAAAAAGAGAAAAAAAAGTCTATATAGATTTCCTCCAAAACAGAATCGGCCAAACCCTCGCCGCCCCCTACTCCATCCGCCCAGTCCCCCATGCACCAGTCTCCACCCCATTGCGCTGGGATGAACTCAATAATACCTTTCATCCGACAGACTTTACAATAAAAAATATTTTTAAACGGTTGGATAAACACCAAGACATCTGGAAAGGATTTCTTCATCATAAGGGAATAAATATGCTGAAAAGTTTGGATTTGCTGATGAAAGCTTTCAGGGCTTAAGTTTGACCTGCATACTTTATTTCATCTAATTCCTCTCCGCCTTTTTCGACCAATGGTTATAGTTCCTGCACCCAAAGATAGATTAGGCCCTTGATACCCTTACACTTGATACTTTTGATACCCTATCTAGTGCTTACCTTTTGGAAACTATATTGACACAAAGGTATTCTGGTGTTAGCATAGCTATACTTCAACTGCCAATATATGAACACACCTCAGTCAAAAATTCAGAATGATACAAAGCTTCTTGATGCTTATTCAAATGCTGTTATAGATGTTGTTGATACTGTGGGGCCTGCTGTTGTGCAGATCTACGTTGACAAAAAATCCAATGATGCGGCCTTTGGTGGACAAGGGATGGGGTCGGGGTTTCTGGTCACTCCTGATGGATTTGTCTTGACAAATAATCATGTTGTTGAAAGTGCGAAAGATATTCAAGTCATGGTGACAAGTGGACAAACGTATAATGGGACATTGGTCGGCACTGATCCTGCCACGGATTTAGCACTTGTCCGTATGCTCGGTCAAGATTTACCTTTTGCACAGCTTGGTGATTCAGATCAGTTAAAAGTCGGACAATTGGTTATTGCTATCGGCAATCCTTATGGATTTCAGAACACGGTTTCGACCGGTGTCGTTTCGGCTCTTGGACGGGCTATGAGAAGTACCTCTGGTAAGATGATTGAGAATATAATTCAGAGTGATGTCTCACTCAATCCAGGGAACTCAGGGGGGCCACTTGTGGATAGTCGTGGCAAAGTGATCGGCATCAATACTGCGATGATTCAAATCGCGCAGGGCATCAGTCTCTCAATTTCTAGTAATATTGCAACATGGGTTATAAGTGAATTGATAAGTTTTGGACATGTGAGAAGAGGGGTACTCGGCATAACCGCCGCAACGACTTCGATTCCCGTACAAATCCAAAAAATATTCAAATTACAGTCCCCCGCTGTTGTTGAAATTATGTCAGTCCAAAAAGGAAGTCCTGCTCACAAATCGAATTTACAAAAAGGAGATCTCCTTTTTGAGGTAAATGGCAAAAAAATCTCAGGCGTTGATCAGCTCACAAAGGCGATAAGTCAAAAACCTGCAGGAACGACTTTTGCAATCACATTTCTCCGAAATTTCAGACTTCACAGTGTGTCGATTACATCAAATTAAAAAAACAGACATCCTCAAATTTTTTTAATTAACTCCACCGATCTCTTAATTCCCTCAAAATCATACTTTCTCAAACGCACTTTACTTGGATAATAGACTTCCAATGTTATTAACCCACTATAATTTCTTTGTTTTAATTCTTCGATAAATTCAGTCGTTTTGAAGTCGCCCATATCCAGAGGTAAATGATCTTTATGACGAGTAAAACTACTCAAATGAATATTTTTTATATTGGGGAATATTTCAGCAAACCATGACTCTTTCTGAGGCCGACTAGAAGATGTATGTGATGTATCAAACGTTATTCCTAGTCCAAAATCTTGAACAGCTTTGAGTACTTTTCTAGGATTCGTAGCATCCGAGTGATATGGCAAATATCGTTTTAGTATTTTGGCCCGGACTCCTAAAGGCATATTCTCAAGTAATATATCAACGCTATATTTCTTTTGCAGGTCTGCTAATCTCTTTAAATATGTTACCATCCGTTCATCTGAAAATGCACATCTTGCAAGAGGATGAAATACAAAGGTATTTATACCAATCCGTTTTGCTGCTGCTATACAGCCTTCATCAAACCACACACCCGCAATACCCCAGAGGGGTTGATGAACAGAAGTAATAGGCAAATTATAGTGCGCTGATAATTCTTTAACTTTTGTAAAATTCCAACGGGATTTAAACCCAGGTACAAGCTCAACTCCATCTGCCCCAGCCTCTTTAAGACCAGAGTACATATAATCTAAACTAACAAAAAGTGGAGAATCGGTAACTGAAACACTGACCTTAAAAAGATTACTCTTTGCATTCATATTCAACATGCTTGCGTCTTTTCACTATACCAAAAGCCAAGGTCATTATGTATAAGCTATTCTCTATTCATCTCTTTACGTTATGATTATTTTTAATGAGACTGTGAAGCGACAAACAGAAACTCAAGTTTTAAAGAAGGATAGTACATAAAAATCCGCATATTTATTTTAACTTTATAAATCAACTTAATGATATAATACAGAAGAATATTTATGTCACGTCCAGAACAGCCACAAGAAAGATATACAGCAGGAATGCAATCACAATCCCTTTCAGGAGAAACCTCGAGATTCGGAACTCCTGTGGAAGCACAATTGAGTATAGATTATCGGTCTATGTCCTTATCTGTTAAACGAAGTGTAGGTTCTTCTCAGCTATTAACACCGAGCCCTGCAGATGTTAATGCAGCAGTAATTAGATATCTTGCGGCACGTTATGGAAAACATGTATCCAAGGACGAATTGGAACCTGTTATTAATAATACTGGATCTGAAGAAAATGTAAGCACTGTCATAGCACGTGCAAAGAAAATCCTTCGTGATAATGATCGTAATAATCTGCATCCCTTGATTATTACGGACGGCATAGGAGATCGGGCAACTTATATGATTGGAGGAAAAAATCGAGTCACTATCATTGCAGAAGATGGTACTACGACAATTTATGATCCTGACACTCCAGAAAGTAGGGTTGCATAGACACTAGCACAAGAATCGATGTGACAAATTGAGTCTTATTGTTCTTTATCTGGAACAAAAACAAGTGCGGCTGAATTCATGCAATATCGTTTACCAGTCGGCTCTGGGCCGTCATCGAAGACATGACCGAGGTGACCTCCACACTTATCCAATATTTCAATACGTGGTTGCCCAATGCTGTTCTCTTCTCGCAACACCAACGCATCAGGTTTGATAGGATCCCAGAAGCTTGGCCAACCTGTTCCGGAGTCATACTTTTGCTCTGATCGAAAAACCGGTTGGTTGCACCCTGCACTATAATAAGTCCCTTTTCGTGTCTCACCATTGAGCTCCCCAGTATAAGGAACCTCAGTCCCCTGCTCTCTCAAAATATAATATTGGCTGGAAGAAAGTATTTTCTTCCATTCGGCATCTGTCTTGAATTTACTTTTATCAAACGCGCCTGAAATAATTTTCCCATCACTTTCGACAGCTAAGGGTTGTGAAGCACTATCTTTCGGAGTTTGTTTTGAAAGAATAGAATTAGCTGCAATAGCAATTATTGCGATACCAAGCAAAATAAGCGGTATTCCTTTTTTCATATAAAATTTTTATCCAAAAGTAAATGTATACGCTTCTACCCCAGGAGTTTGAAAACGCAACTCTAATATATGATTTCCTGGCTTTCCTTTCAAATCAACAATATCATAGAGTCTATCTTCATTGACAGTCACTATGCCATTTTGCACGTCAGTTCCTGAAGATGCACTATCGATTACTTTGCCATCGAGTATAACTTGTATCTTTCCATTCACAGCATTACCTTGTTTGAGTACCATATAGACATGTTCTCCGTTAAAATTATATACTAATGCAGCATTTTTGCCGACACCTGCGAACTCATTACTAATATACCAATTCCCTCCGAAAGAAAATTTATTTTTAGGTATATTTTTCTCGAGCGTAAAATTTTGCTCCCCTATAGGTGCTTTTCCGCCTGGCACGAGATAAAGCATTCGCTGTGATCCGAGATAGGTTTCTGGTGAAAGTTCATCACGTGATACTCTTTTTTTGGGTGCTGAATTGACAGAGCCAGTTACTTCGCGACCTGCTTCCCTAAGAAGCGACTGTATCTTTTTTTCAGTCTCATCATAATTCCCTTCTCCATAATGAGATTCCCGGATAACACCTTTTGCATCAATGAGATAATGAGAAGGCCAATACTGATTTTTATACGCATCCCACGTCGCGAAATTATTATCCTGCGCGACTGGGTATTTTATGTTATACCGTTTTATCGCTGACAATACGTTATCAGCATCTTTTTCAAACTCAAATTCAGGAGTATGCACACCGATAACAACAAATCCATCATCTTTATACGTGTCATACCATTTCGTGACATACGGCAGTGTCCGGATACAATTAATACATGTGTATGTCCAGAAATCGATAAGTACCACTTTGCCTCTGAGTTCTTGCATTGTCAGAGGTTTTTCAGTATTTAACCATCTCGCAATACCTGTGAATTCAGGAGCCGTTTCGATTGTCCCTAAGTCACCCACTTGTGTTGTTGATTCTCTACCACGCAATGCATCAAGTTCTTTTTTAACAGAGTCATTACTTTCAAGTTGGGTTAAAAAACTGCCATATGTCGGAAAGGTATCGAGAAGCTTTGCTTGAAGTGTTTTGTCGTAATTGGTCGCTATCGAAAGTGCCGTGAGAATCATTATGACCCCGAATACTTGCTGTATCCGTCCAGTGTACTTTGAAAGCAATCTACTTTTTGTGAAGAGAGCGCTTCCTGCAGTCGCAAAGATAAAAAGCGGGATGCCGACACCGATGACATAAACTATAGTCACCAGAACCACATTCAGATTTACGGCTTGGGTTGCAGCAAGTGTGGCAATTGTGGCGAGAATCGGACCAGCACAAGGTGTCCAGACAATGCCGAGTGCAAATCCAGTGACAAAACCTGACCAGAATCCCGTTTTCTGTGGATTAGAAACCATTCCCAATTTTCCACTTAACCGACTCACAGCTCCCTCAAGTTTTTGCGAAAGTGCCGGGATGACCAAAGTCAATCCGAGAAAACCAATAATCCCCACTGCAAAATAACGAAGTATTTCAGGATCAAAGGGAATAATTTTAACGATATAGGAAATCGAGAGTGTGATAAGAGCAAAACTAACAACAATTCCAAGTGTAATCCCTAACGGCTTTTTATGTCCCCCACTCGTTGATGCAGATAAAATAATTGGCAATAGTGGCCATATACAAGGAGCGAAAATTGTGACGAGTCCTGAAATGAATGCGAATAATAGTAGTACTTCCATATTGTTTTTTTAGTTGTCATCCCGACCGTAGTGGAGGGATCTTTTCAACTGAGCAGCTTGGGTTGAGAAGATTCCTCGGCTTCGTTTCACTTCGCTAGGAATGACAAAAGGCTTCCCCTGCCAGGTACAAGACTGCACCTGGCAGTATGAAAGCATGCTTACCCAATAATAATCTTATTATTTCGGTAAGACAACTGAGTCAATGACGTGCGTTACGCCATTTGAAGAAATAACATCAGCAATTTCAATCATTGCTGATTCGTTAATCCACCACTTACCATCTTTTTGTGTAAAAGTAAGTGACTGTCCATTGACAGTTTTGAGTGTCAGACCTTCTGTAATATCAGATGATCTATACGCTCCGGAAACAACGTGATATGTCAAAATACCTGTTAATTTTTCTTTATTTTCAGGTTTGACGAGTGTTTCAACGGTTCCTGCTGGAAGCTTATCAAAAGCTGCGTTGGTTGGCGCGAAAACGGTAAAAGGACCTGCGCCCTTAAGAGTTTCGACCAATCCCGCTGCAGTTACTGCTGCAACTAAAGTGGTGTGATCACTGGATCCGACAGCATTATCGACTATATCCTTATCAGGAGTCATAAGTGCACCTCCGACCATAACACCTTCTTTTTTCTCCATAGCATCGCCACCCTGTGTAACTTGTGGTTGCGCTTGGTTGGCTGTTGTGTTTGTTGTTGCTGGTTTGTTAGCGTTCATAGCGAGAAGTAATCCTCCTCCGAGAACGATAACAGCTACCACAACGATTATCATAGTTTTATTCATAATTTTTCACCTCCTTTCAACATATAGTTTACTTATAAAAATATTAACTTACTTAAGTATACAGTCCGAAATACAGCTCTTGTCAAGTAGTATTTGGGAGTTTATTCCTTTGTGTTATTCACGATAACGGTCAAGACCTTCAAATAGGTTACCAGTTCTTCGTGTGTAACACCTTTAAGTATTGTGTACATAGTCTTTTTTACTTCGGGCTCTGCAGCGATGATTAATTTATTACCACGGGGCGTAATATGAATTATTTTCGCCCGCTCATCCAAACGGTCCGGTTCACGTTTTACCAATCCTTTTTTTTCAAGCTGCTTGACCAGTTTGGTTACCATAGGTGGATCATAACTCAGAAGATCAGCAAGAACCGAGAGTTTTATTTTCCCATGTTCATGCAATTGGCCCAGAAGCTTCCATTCTGGAATATTGACAGAAAATTGATACAGTGTTTTTGTGAGATGTGAATGCAGTCTGCTATACGCTGTCCCCTGCAAAAGTCCTGTGCTATATGCGTGAAGGTCTGTGGGATCAATATTAAGTTTTTCTTCAATTAATTTTTTAGTCATATATTTAGTTATTTCTATAATTTAATTAACTTAGTTAACATTATATATAGTTTTCCTGTTTTGTCAAGTGTTTTGTTATACTTAGATTATTATGAAAAAATATATATTGATTTTAGGCGTGATTATTGGGATTGGTATCCTTTTTTTACTTACTGCTGGAAAACCAATCACAAATAACCAAGACTATTCTAGTGGTTTTAGATACGTAGCAGTTGGTGACTCCTATACTATTGGTGAAAATGTACCGGAACAAGATGCCTGGCCAGTACTTCTTACCAACCATTTGAACAAAGAAGGAATTGCAATCAATCTCATCGCAAATCCTTCAGTTACTGGTTGGACGACACAGGATGTCATTGATCGCGCGCTACCAACGTATGAATCCTCAAACCCGACATTCGCGACACTGCTTATTGGAGTCAATGATTGGGTACAGGGCATAGAAAAAGAATCCTTTCATAAAAATCTCATCCTTATTCTCGACCGAATGCAAGCTGAACTACCTGATAAATCCAACCTCATTCTTGTAACCATCCCTGATTTTTCAACGACCCCCAACGGACGTTTGTACAGCAATGGCCGAGATATTTCAAAAGGGATTTCAGAATTTAATGACGTTATTAAAAAGGAAGGACAAAAAAGAAATTTGCCTGTTGTAGACATTTATCCGGTGAGTCAGGATATGAAAAATAATCCAGAACTCGTATCATCCGACGGTCTTCATCCATCTGCCAAAGAATACATCATCTGGGAAAAACTCATCTTCCCTGTGGCATTTAAGATGTTACAGTAAAGTTCTATTCAGAACAGACTATTTTATACATTTGTCATCGGGACATTTTGATTTGAGGGTTGTGGCATTGGTGGTTGCATCGGTTGGATAGGACTCGGAGGTGGATTTTGTACTGGGTTTTGTTTTCTCTTTCTTATGAAGAAAACAATGCCTCCGGCTCCTATTAATAACAAAAGTAATGGTATACCGATAAGGACAAAAACGGGTACTTTGTCAGTTATTGCTCCCCACATCCCCTCTTTATCTTCGCCGTTTTTGATAGCATCCTGTGCATCAGACATATAGCCGTCAACGCTGGGATGAATTGGATATGCGGTTTTTACATTTTGAAATTGCTTGACTGATTTCCTGTGATATCCATTCCAAGAATTAGTGAGGCCTCCGTACCAATCTGTATATGTAGGATTTTCTGACACCTGGATCTTATTTTTTTTCATCAAACCCGAAAGATCTTCGATACTTCTAAGAAAATTATAATTCCCACTTTTGCTATCAACCGCATAGGTTGCAATACCTACTACGTTTCCATATTTGTCAAAAGCCGGACCACCACTATTGCCTGAATCAATAGATGCGTCAGTTTGAATTAATTTCCTCCCATCCTGATCAGTTTTGATAGAGCTGATTATTCCTTTTGAAACAGTCGGTTTGGCTGAAGATTTATAACTTAAAAGTGCTGATTTTGTCGCTTCGCCTTCAACCAACCCTGGATAGCCGATTATTAAAAGACTATTACCTTCTCTTACTTTATTTATGTCCCCAAATGTTAGTCCTGGATAAGAAAACTTTTCATTATTATTTAATTTTATAATCCCGACGTCCGTTCCTGTCGTAACTTTTTTCCTTATAATTGCATCAGGAGAATAAATATTTGGATACTCATAAGCAACAATTTTTGCTTCTTTAACATCTTTTGTGACTTTAATTGCATTAAAATAATCTCCTTCTTTTGCTTTCTCCTTATCTACAGTAAATGGTTCATTCCCAAGCTTCACAAAAAACTTGCTTTCACCTTCCTCAATGACGAGTGATTTGCTATCGAGAAGCGTATAGACAAACTTTAGCAATCCATTTGTTCCCAATGGATCCAACAATGCATATTGTACATAATATGCTGCATCGTCTTGACTTATTTCCTCTTGGTTATACAGTAATGTCTCCAATCGAAATAAATCTATAAGAAATTGATCTAGCTCAGGTGAACCACCATATAAAACTCCTTGTACCAGAGCTTCTTCAGGATGAATTTTCGCGACATGACCATTTGTCCCAATATGACCGTCTTTTGAAATCATGAATCCAGAACCTTTCGCGCCCGAACAAAATTTATAATTTGGTTTTAAATATTTAAGCCGATTGGCATGGACAAGTTTTAATTTTGTACAGTAGACATTCCAGATATTCACGACCGAGGGATTTGTAAGTTCTGTTATCTTTGTTTCATCAAGCGTTACTTTTGTGTCAGTTACTGCCTTCACGCTGTTGATACTGTTAGAAAATACAAATGAATCTATAAAACTTTCTGCAAGATTTGGAGACGTACCGATATTGACATATTTTGCTGTTATTTCATAGTATTTTGCTTCATGGAGTAAGACATATGCATAGTATTCATTTGTTGCTCTGAGCATTTTTTGTTCAAATGTCAGTTTATACATATCTTTTCCATTTCTGACTATTCTTTCTGTCTTAACAAGATTTTCGTCCGGTGTAAGATTTGCTTTCTTATCTTTTGTGACATATGAGACAACTTTGTCCAAATCATCTTTTCCAAGGGCAAATTCAGTGGCAATCACAGAAAGAAGCTCATTTTGATCATGAGCTTCCAAAGTTACAGATGCTCTCCCAAATTGATCATGCAATTTAAATGAGAGCATTTTTGAGTCTTTTTTACCAGGAGTCATCCCATTTACTTCGCTCCAGTAACTTTTATCAAAATCTATAGAATACCCATATTTGTCTGAATAATAAGAGATTTTCTCAATTAGCGGATTTTCCTCCAGTTCTGTCAATGCCTTAGGTACATGTGTTTGAGTGATATCAGGCTCTACCGCTCTCCCTCGTACAGTTTGAAACTCCTGGACAACGATAACTCCCAGCCCTAATCCTCCGATAAGAAACAAAATAATAAAAATTCTTAAATAGACACTATTCATGGGTTTAGTTTATTATATGACACATCAATACTAAATACAGTACTGCAAAAAAATTTTACATTAGGAAGACACACCAGGTGAGGGAGGCTGGAGGAGTTGTTTTACTTTTTCTACTACTTCATTTGGGGTCGTGTTAGCTTTGAGGAGAAAGTATTTGGCTCCCCAATTTTGGATAAGATCTTGTGTGTCGGCAAAAATATTAGTTAAGACTATGATTGGAATTTTGTTGAGTGCGGGATCATCTTTTGCTATTTTGAGTACCTCCAAACCGCTTACTTTCGGCATGAGTAAGTCAAGGAGCACGATGTCAGGCTTGTCTGTCCGCATTTTATCAATTCCGTCCTGACCGTCAACAGCGGTTATTACTTCAAATTTTTCATGCGTGAATTTATCCTTGTACATCTCAAGGAGCGCTTGATCATCTTCAACTAGTAGCACTTTACTCATATTATGCTATTTTAAGTACCTCTTTTATTTTATCTACCACGTCCCCTGGCGCAGCACTTGTCTTCATCAGATAGTACGCGGGACGGTTTTCGATGACTTCTTGGATGATATTATCGTTAGCATTGAGATTGGTTAATATAATGACAGCTACATTTTCTCCCCACGGATCATCCCGCAACTTTTTAAGCAACGTCAAGCCATCCATTTTTGGCATCAAGATATCAAGCAAAATGATATCAGGTTTGTCGGCAAGTGCAGTTGCCAATCCCTCATTACCGTCCTGAGCAATCGTCACCTCAAAGCCTTCAAGAACACATTTTTTCTCGTAAATTTCAGCCAGTGCAGCATCATCCTCGATCAATAATATTCTTTTACTCCTGGCATTATCCAATCCCACACTTATTTATAACACGTCTGCTAATTTCCATCAATACGTTTCCTTCAACCGATTTCTTTTTTCACTTTTCGCGCATGGAATGTGTTAGCCATAGGTAGCGAGAATGCAAAAATACTTCCCTTATCGATAACTGATCGTTCAATCCACAATACACCACCCATTTTCTTTACAAATTCGTGCGAAATATACAGTCCAAGTCCTGTACCTGTTGTTTTCCCTGCCTGCTTGAGTTTTATTTCATCAAATTTACTAAAAAGTTTGGACTGATCTTCTTTTGCAATTCCGATCCCCGTATCTGTGACAAAAACGATAATTTTGTCATCTTTTTGCTCGACTGAAATGGTAATACTTCCCTTTTGTGTAAATTTGAGGGAGTTACCTACGAGATTATTAATTATCTCAATAAATTTTTCTTTATCTGTCTGGACAAACAATGCAGGACTTTGTTTAATGATGAGTTTTATATTTTTACGATCAGCGAGATTTTGCAACGCCGCAGTTCCTTCTTTTAGTAACTCATGGATATCATAATCTATCAGTGAAAAATGCAATCTCCCTGCCTCTATTCTCGACACATCCAGCATCTCATTGACAATATGAATTAACCGTTCAGTAGACGTCGAAATCATTGTGAGTGGCCTTTTTAATCCTTGATTGATTGGACCATAATCACCATCATGGATCATAGCAACCAGTCCCCGGATCGCGCTTAAGGGAGTACGCAACTCATGCGATGCAAGTGAGATAAACTCTGTTTTCATTTCATCTATTTCTTTTTCTCGAGTAATGTCATGAAATACTTTTACAACGCCAATTACTTTTTTGTCGAGTATTATCGGTGACACTGTAATCAGGGACGGAAATTTCGTATTATCTTTTCGCACAAGGTAATGTGTAGCAGTAATTTTTTTCTTTTTTGCAAACACTAGCTTGAGAGGACGGTCTTCTACTGAAATAGCGATACCTTTTTCATCTTGCATAGCAAAGAGATCAACTTCACTTTTTCCTATTACTTCACTCTCTCGCCAACCAAGTAACTCTTCAAATGCTCTATTTACTAATATAATTTTGCCGTCAGGATCAGTAGCGATTATCCCATCACCTATACTCGCAAGCAGTGCCTCGTCTTCAGCTTTTTCATGCGCTACTTTTTCTTGATTCTTCCTTCGTTCGGTAATATCTAATGAAAGAATAGAGATACCTTCAGAAATTGGTTCGATTCTGAGTTCAAACCATTCAGTACTACCATCTGGAAAATCAAATTTAGTTTCCATATGATGCGGTACCCGCTCTTGCATCGAGCGTTTTAGATGAACAAATAAATCTGTTTTTTCAATACCAGGATACATTTCCATCATTGTCCTACCTAAAAGCTCATCTTTACGTTTCCGGCCTTGTTTGATGACTTCTTTGTTAACATATAAAAAACGCCAATCAAAACCGATTATCTGAAAACCCTCGGACATATTATTCAATGTGCTTTGCAATCGCTCTTCTATTTTCCGGCCTTCCGCAACAGCAACTGAAAGCGCCAGCGCGGTAAGTGTCGTGACATCCATGAAAATTTGAAGCATAAGTAATGCAGTATTTTTCGAAAATACTGCAAATGGCCCAAATCCTTGTAATGTTCCCCAAATCGCGAAACACGCGAATAGCACGATTGCACTAACAGTTTCACGACGGCCAAATCGGAACGCAATCCAACCGATAACAGGAAGACAGATAAAAGTGAGTGGGTAGGTTTTGGCTATTCCACCAAAAAGTATTACAGAAACCAAAATGAGTACACTAAATGCAATGAGCGCTTCTAATTTTCGGCTTTTACTTGAATACAAAGGATGCCTTGCTGCCCAGAAAATAATAAAAGGCGCTACTATAAGTGCTCCAGTCGCGTCCCCCATCCACCACGTGAACCAAATGGGCAAAAACTGCGACCACTGCGCATAACCACCTAGAATAAGACTCGTAACACCAATATTTGCACTCACTGTAGTACTGAGAAGCGCAGCCAAAACAGTAAATCTAAAAAGATCTTGCGCGCGAAGAAAAGCATTCCTCCCATGCGCAAAATGATTTACTAAATACGCTCCAATTACAGCTTCCAACGTATTCCCTGTTGCTATACCAAGCGAGGTAGCAACTGAACCGGCTGTGGTGAGGTTGGTCAGAAATGCAGCGATAAAAATTGCCGGCCAAAACCGGTAACCAAAAAGCAGACATGCGGCAAGAGCAATACCTGTTGGTGCCCAAACCGCGGTGGAGCTCGTATGAACAAACGCAAGCATCAATCCCATTTTGCCTGCGATAAAATAAGATAAAGCTATTGATAAAAAAAGTATTATACTTTTATACTTATTATGTCGTTTGTTAAATAACACCATCTACTTCAACTATAAAAGAGGTATGGAAGGAAAAGCAAGGGTAAGTATGGTATCATAATTATAGTATGGGTGTTCTAGAAGATATTAAAATCCTTTATGGAAATAAAAAGAAATCAGGTCAATCTGTTGTAACCAAGAAATCAAAACCTCTAAAAAAAGTTTTAATTGTCGAAGATGAACCTTTTTTACAAGAAATGTATCGTGATAAATTCAAGCATGAAGGATTTGCAGTCATAGTTGCTGATAATGGCAAAGACGGATTAGAAAAAGCAATCAAGGATAAACCCGACATTATCCTGCTCGATCTGATGATGCCCGTTATGGACGGAAAATCAATGCTTCGTAAATTGCGTGGAATCCCAGAATTCAAAACCTTACCAGTCATTGTCCTCACCAATGCGGGAGAAGTAGAAAATATTAGGGAAACACAACATTTCGATAACGCAAACGAATTTCTGATCAAGTCAAATGTGAATATTGATGATGTAGTAAAAAAAGTAAAGCATTGGACATAACCTTTTCCCAAAATATAATTTAGACTTATTGCATTAAAACCTCTTATTTAACGAGACTAATTTACCTTCTTGATGTATTTATTACAAAACCTTTTCCTTATTCTATTAATTCTATAGTTAAATAGCACTCTATTAGCAAAAAAGATAGCTGGGGGGCACAGCCCTCCGTAGCCTGATCCTCTACAGGATAAGATTTAAAAATCAACAGAGGTGCGAAACCATCCTTCGCATAAAGCTTCGGATGGCGAAGGGGGGTGAATAAAATAATGGCTAAAACTAAAATAACTATTGATGATTTGAAACAGCAAAGAGCTGAAGAATTACCAGAACGTGAAGAATTGACACTTTTTGGAGGATTCGGATTAGGAATATTCCTAGGCTTTGGTGGCTGTAATCCTTGCTTCCGTTGTAAGTAAGGACAACTGTTAACGAAATATTGATGTGGGGGCGGGTCGCAAATCGAAAGACCCGCCCTCATGGTATAATTAAAAAATACCTCAAACTGTCCACGAATTATGAAACAATTGGTTGAAGGAATAGAAATTATCGGAAAAGTCAAAGATTCAGGATACAAAATTCCACTCTATTTAATCCGTACTCAGGAGGGGAAATTTATTCAGCTGACAGATCTTTTATTCCATACTGTCGTTGCATTACAAAATGAAACAACACCTCAAGCTATCGCAGCGCGTGTCAGTGAGATAACTGGAAAAGACATTGATGAAGATGTAATCGTATATCTTATCAATGAAAAACTTGAACCACTAGGAATTCTCGCAAGTTCTGATGTAACAAAAAAACACAAACAGAAACAGTTGCTCGGACTTACTGCCCGTTTCACATTGCTTCCAGAATCTATCGTTAATATCTTTGCTCGTTTTTTACGACCTTTTTTCCATCCTTTTCTTATAGGTGTGGTGCTGGCTGCTGTTATTGAAATAAATATCTGGCTTTATTTTTGGCATGGCATAGACAATGCACTTGCGCAAACGACATTGCAACCATTACTCATACTCATGATTTTAGGATTATTTCTTCTCTCAAGTCTTTTTCATGAATTAGGCCATGCGACAGGAAGTCTGTATGGAGGAGGAAAACCAGGAAGGATAGGCGCTGGTTTATATCTCTTATGGCCTGCATTTTTTACTGACATTACTGATACCTACAGACTCAATAGATTTGCCAAACTTCGAAGTGATATTGGAGGTATCTATTTTAATTTAATTTTTTCACTATTTATAGCGGTCGCATACTATTTCACAGGTTTTGAGCCACTGGTGCTTCTCATCATTATCCAGAATATCGAAATACTTTATCAACTTTTACCATTCCTCCGCCTGGATGGATATTTTATTGTTTCAGACATTGTCGGTGTCCCAAATCTCTATGGTCGTATCAAACCACTCTTACTAAGTATCCTTCCCGGACAACACAGAGAAGCAACAAAAGATCTCAAACCTTGGGTCAGATGGGTAGTTGTTCTTTGGGTAATACTCACTATACCTGCACTTGGTTATTTCTTTTGGTTCTTACTAACTAATGCACCTCAAATCTTTACTACTGCCTTGATTTCGGTATTGACCCAATCAAATATAATTGCTGAAAATTTACGTAATGGTACCTATCTTTCAGCAGTTATTCCCGGTTTACAGTTGCTTATTCTTTTACTCCCTGCACTAGGATTGCTCTTAATCATTTTCCGCTTTGGAGAAACAGGATTAGATGCGATATATCGTTTGGCTGGTGATTCTTTTGGAAAAAGGACGATCATTACGGCCGGCCTATTTATAGAAGCTCTTTTATTTGCTTATTTCTTAATCCCTCCCCAATTACTTGATACCCCGCTGAAAGTAATAGCACAAAACCTAATCTCAATATTTCCTAAATAGAAACAATCTCTTTTAATGAGGTATGTTATACTTTTTGCAATAATGAAAAAAAGAGTGATCTTAATACACGGTTGGGAAGGAACACCTGATAAAGGATGGAAAGTATGGCTGAAAGAGCAGTTAGAACCAAAAGGAATCAAAGTCCTTATCCCCACAATGCCTGAAACAAATACTCCTACGCTGGAAAAATGGGTATCACATCTGACATCAGTTATCGGTAGTCCTGATGAAAATACTTTTCTCGTAGGACACAGTCTTGCATCCATAACGATTCTGAGATATTTGGAATCATTACAAGAAGGACAGCAAATTGGGGGTGCTATTTTCGTTGCGGGATTCGGAACCGATTTGGAATATGATGGATATAATCAAGAGGTGTCTAATTTCTTTACAACGCCTATCAACTGGGGGAAAGTAAAAAAACGATGCAAACATTTCGTCGCTTTCAACTCTACCGATGACCCATTGGTCAAACCTAAGCATAATAAACTGTTTGAAGAAAAACTCGACGCCAAAGCCATAATGCAAAGTAATATGAAGCATTACAGCGAAAGCGAAGGAATTATAGAAGTGCCAAGCATATTAAAGGAAGTGCTTCAAATGATAAAAGCATAGATTATCCCCTACAGACCTGCTGCTTGGCGGATTTCTATTTCACTGAAAGGGAGTATTCTATTACTGATCATTGTGTTTAGCTTATCTAAAATAGTATTTGCCAAAAATCCATTTATTACTGTTCCTGTATGTACTCCGTCACTCAGGTAGAAATTGCGTGGATTATTATTCAGTAAGAGCCGCTCGAGTGGAACACCATCGACTGTAATTTTGGCACTTCCGTTTTTATAAAAAAGGTCATTGTATAACTCGTTTGGATCGACTGTCTGTAAATTTTCTTCTTGCGCGAGTTTATCAATTTCTGCGTTTGCATCTTTGACAACTTCAGACACCTGCGCTCTTTGATCGGGAAATGGATAAGCAACCTGGACTCCCAGATGATTCCCCCAGTCAGGAATCTTAACAAGAAGTATTCGAACTTCACCTGCATCCTTTATCGCATAAACTGCTGTTTTGATATCAGCAATTACTCTGTTAATTTTGCTCTTTTTGTCAGGATCAGAGAGATTGTTATTATAAATTGCGCCATAGTCGTCTTGTGTTATATAAGGCGCAAAATCAAGCGCTCCGATAAAGAGTATGACAACATTTAATTTTCCTTCTTTCACTTGCTGAGCAACACCGGTATGCTGTCCACTTTCTATCAGACTCCGTGCAGTCGCGCCTGATCGTGCCCAGTTATATTCAAATCCAGTCCGCCGCGGCTCACCCCAATCACCCCATTCGCCAAAGTCAGTTCCCCGAACTTTCGCAAGCAATTCTACCCAATTTTTTGTAGCCGAAGGATAATTATCTCCTCTATTATCATCTGCCCTGTATTCATCTGACTGACTGTCACCCAAAACCGCAATACCTTTCATCTTCAAAGGCACTGGTGTCACTGATGGTACCAATGGTTGTAGACGATCTATAACAGCTTGCGGATGATAAACGGTAAAAACGCCTACACTAATCGAGACAGCAAATACTCCAATCAGAATAACAAAGAGAAATATCTTAAGTATTTTACGAATTTTCTTGGACACAATTTTTCTATTGTATCAAATTATTATGTTTACGCATTGACAATATTGTGTTATATTAGGGTATGAATAAGAAGCTAGAAAAATTGGTAGCGAGAATCCCAGGCTGGTTATCAACAAGAGAGGCTAGGTTTTTAGCGAACGCCGTCAAACAGACAGAGCGGCTCAGTGGCGAAATTGTTGAACTTGGAAGCTTTTGCGGGAAATCTACTATATGCCTCGCGCAGTCAAACGGTAAAGTCTACGCGATTGATCCTCATGAAGGAGACACAGGAGAAGAAAAATACTTTCCAACATATAAAATGCTCAAGGCAAATCTTAAAAAAGCAAATGTTGCGTCTAAAGTCGAGCCAATAGTCAAGACCTCACAAGCTGCCGCAAAGACTTGGAAAAAACGTATCCGTATGCTTTTTATCGACGCCTTACACGATGAAAAAAATGCATTACGGGATTTTGAACTCTGGAGTCGGCATGTTGTCCCCGGAGGTATCATCGCCATTCATGATAGTTTCCGCAAGTGGTCAGGCAGCGAAAAAGTTGCACTGAAAAAAATTGTTCACTCAGATGATTTTTATATCATCGGGGTAATGGATACGATAACCTACGGGGTAAAAGGAAAAGGTGCAGTAAAACATAAAATTGTCAAACACCTTCTCAGAATCTATATCCAAACCATGGTAACTCTTGAACATATCAAAATAGTGCTTCTCAATTTCCCTTCAATCTCCCGAAAAGTATTCGGAGCAAAAGTATAATCATATGGCCACCAAACAATCCATAGTAGACTTTCTTACAGAACAAATGGCAAATGCCGGAAACATAAGCTCTCGGAAAATGTTTGGAGAATATGCAATTTATTGCAATGAAAAAGTTGTAGCGTTTGTCTGTGATGATAAATTATTTGTCAAACCTACCCATGCAGGCCGAACATTTATCGAAACAGTCGAAGAAGCCCCTGCCTATCCTGGTAGTAAACTCTACTTTTATATCAGTGGAGACTTTTGGGAAGACCAACAATGGCTTTCAGAACTCATATCCAAAACTGCTGAAGAATTACCGCTTCCAAAACCGAAAAAACATAAAAAGAAATAAACCAAAACTTATTGGTCAAAGGGGCATTCGTAACACTACTTCTCATTACTCTTGAGGAGAGCAAAACCTGTCCAAATATCAAAGATCATAGCCAGAATGAGTGATGGCATAAAGACCATAAAGCCTATAAAAGCAAGTGACGTTCCGCTTGTGAATACTCCAAGAAGAGTTGCAATACCGGCGATTATAGCTACCCAACCAATCCCGACAGGAAGTACTTTATGCGAAATTGTTGCCCAACCGACCACCATAAGCATCAAGCCGAGCAAGAAGTTTCCAAAACCTTGAAATCCACTCGTAATCGCAGTAAACGCACCCCAAGCATTTGTGGCTGATTCAGGGTTTGTTGCTGCGAGAGCAAGAAACATTGGAATACCGATATAAAAACTCAAAGCAACCAAACCATGCCCCACTCCACCTAGAATACCAAAGTATAAAGTCGCGACAGCCGCTGTCGGCGTCTTAGCTTTAAGTTTTGCGGCCAATCCTGCCACATAGATCATTCGCACTGCAACCCCTGCCGCGCCAAAGAGAACAGCCAACCTCAGAAATAATTCGCTGTCTCGCAAGACCATCATGGCAGTCGAAGGATTATTGAACTTTTCAGGAGAAAATCCACTAAGCATAAAGAACCCGAATTCACCAGCCAAAAAAAGACCTGTAAATATCCCAGCAATTCCTGCATTTTTTAAACTTGGACTCATGTTAGTTAACCTCCCGTGCCTGCTTAAGTGCTTTTACCCACCAGCTTAATGTTTTTAGTTGTGCGGAGATATCGCCATGTGCAAAACCTGGTTTGGGGTTGCCGCTTTCATCAAGAGCCGCCCAAACCTGTGTAATCGAAATATGATCACTCGATCTTGCGACGCTTGCTACTTGGAGTTCTGCCATCACTTGTATGAGATGTTCAATCGCGCGTGTTGCGCCAGTACCACCATAGCCGACGTAAGCAGCCACTTTATGATTCCATTCAGCATTAAGATAATCGATAAAGTTCTTGAGACTGCCAGGTATCGAGTGGTTGTATTCACCTGTGACAAACACAAAACCATCTGCACTTCCGACTTTTTCGGCAAGTTTTTTTTGAAGAGCACCATACTGATGATGCATTGGTGGGACAGGTTCATCGAACACAGGAAGTTTCAGATCTGCCAAATCAAATAATTCCAACTCCATCCCTGAATCAACTTTATTTGCTTCGCTTAGATACCAATCAGCAACTTTGCGGCCTACTCTCCCCTGACGTGTTGTCCCTACAATGACAAGTATTTTTGGTTTTGCTTGATTTTTATTGAGCATACAGAGAAGTATACCAGACACTTTCTATCTTGCAAGTACGTACAACATTGTGCTATACTCACCTTATGGTAAGTAATGGATTTAAAAACGGTGAAGGTTGCCCTCCAGATTTAGCGATAATCGACTCAATCTCAGGCAAGTGGACAGTACTCGTAATTTATTTATTAAATGGCGATACGAGACGTTTTGGAGAATTGCAACGGATGGTACCTGGCATTTCACAAAAAGTGCTGACCCAAACACTTCGAAAGCTTGAACGCGATGGGATTGTAATCCGCAAAGTCTATCCTGTTGTACCGCCCCAAGTAGATTATACTTTGACTCCGCTTGGCAAATCGTTAACGGGATTATTATCAAATATGTGTTTGTGGGCAAGAGAACATTTTGAAGAAGTTAATAAAGCAAGGATAAAATATGAGAAACACTCCAATAAAAAAACAGCCTCACTTTAAAATATACTTGTCCATTTTTCGGTTGCGGAATGATACAAACTTTGTTATATTCTATACATATGAATCTACCAACCCACGAAATAATGTATGAGGCATTACTCACGAAAGACAGTTATTATGAAGGTCAATTTTTTGTAGGCGTTAAAACAACTGGTATTTTTTGTCGCAACACATGTACAGCAAGAAAACCCAAAAAAGAAAATGTAGAATATTTTCAAGATACCCATAAGGCGCTTCTGCATGGATATCGTCCTTGCAAAGTATGTCATCCATTGGATGTTATTGGTAAAACACCTCCATTTATTAATGATTTACTCGAAGAATTAGATACAAAAGATTTTAAAAGAATAACAGATTGGCAGCTTCGGGAAAAAGGTTTTGATCCTATTCGTGTCCGGAGATGGTTTTTAAAAAATCACGGTATAACTTTTCATACATATCAACGTCTCAATCGTGTGGATCAAGCGATAGGTCTTCTCAAAAATGGAGCAAATGTGACCCAAACAGCATATGACTTAGGATACGAATCACTCAGCGGTTTTGGATATTCAATGAAAAAAATGACTGGAACGTCACCAATACTGACAAAAGAGAAGCAAATCATTAAAGTTATAAAAATCCCTACGCCACTCGGTCCCATGATTGCTGCCGCATCTAACAATAGTATCTGTTTACTTGAGTTTACTGATCGTAAAATGCTTCCAACAGAAATTGAGCAATTGAAAGTATTATTGAATGCAGTATTTATCCCCGGATCAAATAAGCATCTAGACATACTAGTTCTACAACTGAAAGAATATTTTGCTGGAAAAAGAAAAGTGTTCACATTGCCGCTTGTTACTCCTGGAAGTCAATTTCAGCAAGCAGTTTGGAAAGAAATTGCAAAAATCCCTTACGGTCAAACACGTACTTACACACAGCAAGCAATTGCCGTTGGTTCTCCTCGGGCTGTGAGAGCAGTAGCAAGAACAAATGGATTGAACCGACTCGCTATCATTATCCCCTGTCATCGAATTATCGGAGCAAATGGAGCCTTAACAGGTTACGCAGGGGGTCTTGTCAGAAAGCAATGGCTACTTGATCATGAAAATAAATTTGCCTAACTATTTACTTTGTAGCGTCGATAAGTAAAACATCAGGATATTTGAGTATCTTAGAATCACCAGTGACAAGTGTCATATTTTCACTCTGGCTTTGCGCGATCAATAAACGATCGAAGGGATCTCGATGAATTAATGGCAAATCCATAGTGGCGTGTATATGAGAAAGTTCAATATTCAATAAACCAAAATCAGCTTTTCTAACATACACGTCAAGATCACGTTTGAGTGATAGTTTACCACGAGCCTTCTTAATTGCTGTTTCCCAGACTGATACATAAGAAACACACATCTCTTTATATGATTGGACAATTAAATCTCTCGTATTGCGACCGAGTGCTGGATTTCCGTTAAAAAACCATAGCGCAGCGTGGGTGTCAAGAAGAAATTTCATAGTTTTGGTTCTATTGGTCCGTAAAAAAGTTCTTCTATTTCTTTATCTGTCCATTCAAAATCAGGTCCAATAGCAATTTCGTCTTTGAACATACCAAACAGTGGTTTTTTCTTTTTTTCTATACTCTTTTTTGGCTTTTTAAGCTCAGCAACCGGCTTGCCGCGATTGGTAATAATCACTTGCTCACCCTCAGCCACTTTGACTAGCAGCTTAGACAGGTTTGTTTTAGCGTAATGAACGTTAGCCGTAATCATACTCTGAGTGTAGCTAACTTAGCTAGATTTGTCAAGACGATAGACCCGCTTACTAATAAAGTTTCACTCTTTATAAAAGTCTTTACCATCTCTATCGTAGCATAGCCTACCTTTAATATCTCATCAATATAACTTTTCTCCCTTTGTTAACATCTCAAGTATCACTTTCATCCTCCTCTGTCGTGTTTCTGGCTTTTTAGCGGTTTGTAATTTCCAGGCAATTGCGTAAGTATTGGTTTTATTAAGCGTCTTAAAAAACGCTTCAGCTTTTTTGTCTTTGGATAACTCTTTAAGAAAATCCTCAGGGATCACCATATTTTTTGGCGAGTCATATGCCTGGTCCCATCTCCCATCTTTTTTAGCTGCTTCAACTGTTTCAAGACCGGCTTGTTGCATTTTCCCCTCTAGTATCAATCTCTCAACTATGTCGCGATTTCTCTTCGACCAAATACTCTTTGGACCACGCGGAGTGAATTTTTGTAGCCAGTATTTATCATCAAACGGTTTCACTTGTCCATCAATCCACCCATAACAAATCGCTACTTCAAGAGCCTCTTGATAGGTAACGGACGGAATTTTACTCGCCTTTTTAGCAAGTTTTATCCAAATTCCTTTTGTTATTTGATGCTCTTTTTTTAACCATGCTTCCCAAGCTTTCGGTGAAGAAAATGGTTTTATAATATAATCATTTTTCATTATTTATTTGATTTTTGGTGTAATAGTTGTTTGAACTGTAGTATTGGATGAATTAATCGTAGTATTTGTATTTTCTAAAAATGGTTGTATCGTGAGATATATAGGGAGCATCATGAGCATGATGAGAAGGCCAAATAGTAACGCTATGATGAAATATTCAGCAATAAACAAAAAGATAAGTGCTATAACACTTCTCGTTGATTTCTCATTTTTTTTCTCATCTATTACCATAGTTTTTGATAAACTATCATGCAATCCAATAGGATTTTTTGAAGATAAAAACGAGAATATTTCAAAAGGAATTAAACGGCAAACACTTCGTAATAGGATAGTCGTAAATGAAGGTGTCGCACCGGTTTTGGTCACAACTTTTGTTTTTGTTAGAAATTTCGCTGGAGATTTCTGCCAGATCGCTTCAAAAAATGTATAAAAAATAACGAGACTCACCGCGCCGATAATATAATTTGTGAAGGAATTTGGTTTTTCCGCGTAGTTATTAATAAAAGTCAATTGAAAATAACCAGACAGAAAGCCCACTACTGTAAGGCTTGTTAAAAGGATATACCAATCTAGTATGTGATTAAGGAAACGTTTATTTATGGATGCGGGGATACGTTGTTGAACAGTAGTATTATTTTGGTTGATACTCGAAGAGGCAAGAGGAGCAGCTAAAGGCTCTCCATTACTCTTAACTTGTGCACTTGCAAGATCGTCCATATAAATTATCCTTTCGAATGAATGATCTCACGATATAATAAAGAAAGTCAATTCAACTGAGCAATTAATCACCTGTTGCATACGCCGT
Organism: Patescibacteria group bacterium; assembly: GCA_041743715.1. Taxonomy (GTDB): domain Bacteria; phylum Patescibacteriota; class Microgenomatia; order Levybacterales; family UBA12049; genus JACDET01. Next base: position 47,217 of record JBGTMH010000069.1, read on the forward strand.
CAAAATATTGTTGAATAATACATATGACTATTTCAGTTGGGACATTTAACCTCAATAATCTTTTCTCACGTTTTAACTTTGAAGCGGAAATAAATTCGCTTGCGGAAATAACAGAAGGGGTAACTTTTGAAAGTCACACAAATACCGAAGGTGGATCTCTCTATAAGATCCGCACATATAAAGGAAGACTGGTCAAAAAGAAAGATCCTGAAGATGCAGCGATTATTGCTGAGCGGATCAAACGTATGAACGTGGATGTCCTGGCAGTCCAAGAAGTGGAAGACCGTGATACCTTAAAAGAATTTAATGCCATGCTTTTGGATAATATGTATCCGTTTGTTGGTTTGATCGAAGGAAACGATCCCCGGCTGATTGATGTGGGAGTGATGTCCAAATTACCGATTGGTGGACTCACCTCTTGGCAATATACGATCCATCCAGAAGATCCGGGAAGACGGATATTTAGTCGCGACGTTCTGGAAGTTGAGATTCTTAATCATGCACGTACAAAAACACTTTTTACACTTTACAATAATCATTTAAAAAGCCATTATGTTGATTTCAGGACTGATGCCGATATAGGTAAAAAAGCAAATAATGCGACACGCATACGTCAAGCAGAAGCCTTAGCAAAAATTATCAAACAACGTACTCGTCCAGGAAGCAACTATATCGTGACAGGAGACATGAACGATCCAGTAAAATCTGAATTTTTATCTCCTTTAACAGGCGATTCTGAACTATCCCTGGTAAATGCTTTAAAAAATCCGACTGAAACGCAACCGTTCAAAGAGGAACTCCCGACAAAAGCTTGGACACATCGATTTAAAGAATCTGGTAAACCAGCACACTATGAACTCTTCGATCATATCTGGTTAAGTTCAAAACTCTCAGAAACGCAGCAACAAGCCTATATCGACCGCCGTACGCTTCTCACAGGCGACGGCAGTGATCATGATCCAGCATGGGTGGTTTTGAAAATATAAACAGTGGGACGATTTTGTATATTACTCGGATAAATCAACGATAGTCATAGATGCTGATTCGGGACTTCCTCCTTCGGCAGGTTCGGAGGATAAAAATGTTTCTCCATCTTGTCTTTCAGTAACAAGTTTACGCCGATAATTTTTCTCTAGTATAGGACGCATCTCAGATACTATAGCTGAAACTCTATTGGTTACTTGATCAATGACCTCAGCGTCTGGATAAAGTATTTGAGCTAATTCCCTATACGATATTGCTGTACCGAAGGATAAATTAATCATTTCCCATACGAAACGTGCTCGTTTCCCTCCAATGAGTCTTCCATCTGGACAAACTATAAAATCCTCTCTCTCAATAGTAAGTGTATCCTTGCTTCTTTCAAAAGTTATCGGGATATCAGCAAGACTATAACCTAACCTGGTTGGGGATACTTGATTTTGTTGGATTATTGAAAGATTGTTATATGTTATGTTTTTTATGATCCAGTCAATTGCATCATAGAATCTTGAGTATGCTAGTTGGTCAGTAGCATGTGCACTACCATAGAGAATTGTACATAATTCATTTATTTTCAAAGGGCCGTCATTTTGAATAAGTGCATCTAATATTGTCAAAGCAGCATGACCAGCTCTAGAGTGTGATCTCTTTTTTAAAGATATTATTTGCTCTCCAATTTGGATGATATCTTGTTTCTCATAATATATTATTTCTATTTGAGTCTCATCTGCTTCACGCAGTTCCTCAGCGCTTATTACTCTATTTTGAGATCTTCCTTTAGGATAACGTAATGGTAGTACTTCCAGCCCTTCTCGCTTTGAAATTTCATCAAACGGAATATCTGATGTCTTAAATACTACATCAACAGCTGCAATTCCATAACGAGCATCAGATGATCTTTTTTCGATAACACGAATAAGAGGTTTATTTCCTACAACAACAAATTTTTGTAACCATTCTTTTGCAAATCGGCTTTTATCATTAACTGATTTTCTGTCAAGTTCAGGATGTTTTATTGCAATTTCACCATTTAGCTCAATAGAAGGGACTAACTCACCTTGTCTTTCAATAAGATATTCAAGTATTATAAGAGCATCTTCTGCAGTTGGATTGACACCTCCTGGCGATCTCAAAGGTATAAGCGTATTATTAATTTGTATATAATCATGGTCCCTATGGATTGTAATTCGCGTAACTGCATCAATGCTGTACCGTTCTTTCCGACTATTATTTGCATCAACAATTCTTTGCAATCGATACCTTGGATGTTGGGGCATATATTTTTGAGAAATTTGTTGTAAAGTACCTCTTGTCACATCAAGAGCTTCCTCACGAAACAGTACATGAGGGTAAACTAGTGGTGCGATTTCTTCTACACTCAGTGAACGCGCACGCGTTGCTCCACGCAATAATAGCATCGTACGAGCAGTTGGGCCTTTGTAAGCTTTATCGTCGAGGACAAAGGTATCTCCTCTCTCTGATTCACTTTTTACATCTCTTTCTTCTCGTAGAGGAGTAACCAATGGTAAACCCCTGTCAGTAGTAGTTCTATAGTGCATGTCAGCTAGAACAAATACTGGATCCCTTCTGAGTTGTTGCACTATTTGGCTACGCACTACTATTAATGTTTCTGCATCAAACGTTCCCTCCCCAACCGCTACAGCTAGTCTTCCCAATTCTCTCTCAGTTCTCTGAGCGGATTCCCTGGCAAGATGAAACATCTCACTCGATGCAGGATGATACCTAGCCACATCAAGGGAAAGTGGACGGGAGTGAGACCATATACGCAGTTTGCTGGCTAACTCCTTTGGAAAAACAATTTTTTTATCATAAGGAGATCCGCCCCTATTTATATTTCTACCTGTATCACGCTCATTAACCATGAGGAGATTATCCCATAATATTTTATTTGTGTAAATACGACTCTGTAATCCAGAAACAACTGATTTTTTTCAGTATGAATGAGGCTTTAGAAAACAAAATGAGGTGATTTTACAGTTATCTTTTTTTCATTACTTATGAACTACATGTTTCGCTTCTTTTTTCTATCTCTTGAATCCGCTTCTTTGTTACTGCGGATTTGAGGTATTTCTCATCATCGGTGTGTTTACCGATAAAGATAATGACAGAATCATAGGGTTTGATTTTTTCGACCAGAATATCATCAACTTTATTACCGTTGATGTACGCAACAACATTCTTTTCATCAATAGGATATTTGATATTGGTAAAAAGATCCCCCCATGTGGGATTATTTCGATGGCTATGCACAACATCGCCGACATGATCATGCAAATGCGCCTTCTCAGATTGTTCATCACCATTTGAAGCAACTGGCTTACCATCAACTGCACAAGGCGCTTCATGCATATATTTGTTACCAGTAAAACTCTGCAGCTTACCATCTTTATAGACTTGAAAGCCGGCATGAAAGTGGACTGGTTTGGGCTTTAAGAGTGTTTGGGGAAGAACCACAACTGCAACAACACCTATAATTATGAGCAGTAAAATACCTATAAGAATCTTCTTCATCGATTGCATTATACCATGGGAAGTCTTCTTTTTACTCCTTATTCTCTTGTTTTCTCCTGTAAGTCAGGTCATGTGAAATGATTCGTGCAAACTCTGTTACCCCTGTTAATTCTTCTATTCGTTGAGCTATTTTATGAGGCTTACTCCCAAGTCCTTCTGCATCTGCAATCTCATACACCAGCGCTCGTCGTGCGCTTACTTTTGGGGAAAGCCTACGCCCACTTTTACTTTTCGTTAATTCTTCTTTTTCTCTCATTTCAAATAGAACCTTTCTAACGCGAGCCGGAGGAATTATCTGCCCGGGTTTACTTAACCGCTCGGCTATATCAACAGGACGGATACCCTCTACCTCATTATGAATTTTAAGTACTTTTGCCCGAAGTGCAGCTGCCTCTTTCTCTCTTTGACTTTTCACTCTACGTTTTTTTCTTTTTTTCTTAGATGGTTGATACAACGGTTCTCCTCCTTCCCAATTAATAGTTGGTACTGCGTTCGCGTGTCTAGATACTACTTCTGCTCCTTTGACAGTAGGGTGCGCTTCAATAATAACTTGTTCTTCAGTACTAACTGGGGAACCGTGGGGTTCCGCAAATCCATCTTCATGTAGTGTAGTTGGAGAATCTCCTAATGTTTGATTTACGGCGTCTTCCAGGAGTATTCGAAGACCATGAGGTACTTTATCTTGAGGAATTTGTTCTACTAGAACCAATGCACCTCTATATTCTCTTGGACCCCATGTAGTATCTGTTATTACTTTATTTGCAAGTAACCTTAACAGTAAGTCTACTGTGCCATCACTCATACTCTGCAAGTGTACTTCTGATAATCGAGCTTTCGCTGGATCAATTAATGCTCCCACTCTATTAGTGTTCAACATTCGTTTGACAAGTAGCCTCGAGCCCTTTCTCTCATTTTCTCCCATATAAAGTATCCTCCTTCTTTTGGAGATGTAAGTATAAACGAGAACCGAGTCTGAGTCAAACTATGAGATTTACAAGAACTATATTAAATCCCAAAATCCAATTGGAATAACCTGTTATTAAATGAACAAATATTTCTACTGCGAAGATATAACCAATCTGTTTTATTTAGGCAGTTGAGGCAACTTTCCTCTTTTTCTCATTAGACTAGCACGACGGGCAACATGAGCTGGTGTGATTTCCTTGTCTGTGAAATCCGCATTAAGTATTTGCGCAATCTTAAAATTGTAAGGTCGGGGTTTCATTTACACAAGAAAAGCTATTATTGCATCCCTCGCTATATCTTCTTCAGTTTGACGTGGCCCTTTTTTTGGTCTTGGCTTTCTCTCTTCAAAAAGAGTAACTTCTTCAAAATCCGGGTGTACTGACAAAGAAGTATCACTTACTACTCCCACACGTTGCTCTCCGTGATCGCGTCCAACATTAACCGCACACGTAGAATCCATTTCAGGCGTTAAAGGTTCTGTCATAGCAGAGACAACTTCTAAATCTGATCTATTTTCCCTTCTTTCGTCAACTTCGACTGCAGCTCTGAGTACTTTCAAGGGATAATCTCCTAGCCCACTATCTTCACTCCCAAAAGCTGGATGATCTAATGCTTCAGGCTCCTTAATTTCCTTTTCTGGAGATCTAATTCTACCACGAAAATAATTTACAGCTTCATCCAACACTGCACTTGGAACTCTGTCACCAAGAGCTTCGTAGACAGCCATGACTTGTGGATGTCTTTCTGAATCTTCGATCATATAAGATTAATATTATACGCTATTTTTTTCACGAGTCAATAGAAACGACTCCCCCATCATGCAATAAATATTAGGCCCATAGTTTGACAGGTGCTATAAAAACCTCTATACTACGGCCATGGTTGATCAAGAAAGAAATAGGACAAATGGGCCGGAATCAGACCTAGCAACACATACAGAAATACCTGAAGTCAGAGCAATAGTTTCTTTGGATACTGAAGCCGGATGGAATAAACTGAGAACTGCTCTTGGCCAGTCAAGAGGTGCTGCTGCAATCGCTGTACATCCTTTTGATGCAGATATTTCTGGTTCTACCTATTCGAGCAGACATGACTACGGGTCATATGTTAATACGTTATCAACTACGGTCAGACGATATAGAGATTTAGGATTACCTTTGATACTTTTTGAAGAGGAAGGCGCGCTTGCGGAATTACCAAATACTCTCGACCGGATGGGGGTAAGTAATGGAGAAGTTTTTCTCATAACCACAGGCCACGACTCCCCTGTTCCTACAAAGAATCCCATGAGCACACTGATAAGACAGTTTACGGATGTTGGCTTACAAAGAGCATCTGTCGTTGGTAGTTATCTTGATAAATATGACCGGACTGCGTATCCGAATATTTATAAAGCTGACCCGTATCCTGAGGCACCGGTAATTTTTCAAAAATATTCTATGCTAGGATGTGTCGGTATTCTTATAACAGAATTATTAACTGCAAACATAAAAGCAACACCAGGATCAGCAACTTTTTCAAGAATATTCCCTCGAAGGCCCACTACCTAAATCTATATCATGACTCCTCGCTATTTGTGAGTGTTTTTAATAACCAGTTCTTCAAATTTTGTTACCGGATCAGATTCTCTTTGAAATATTGTGTCTTCTATTTCTCCTATCGCTATTTCTGCTGTGATGCCGACAAGAGAACCTGGCCTCAGATGTCCGCCAAATACCTTTCCATTTTTATCAGAGATAGAAATATGCAAATGACTATTTCCGACTTCCATTGTTCCCACCAAAGAAACAATTTCAAACGTCCCCTCATATATTTTGGTACTCCGCTCATCCGCCATGCGTATTACTGCTTTTCTGAGATTCCCAACACACGTAAGTAAAATACCCGCACGAATATGTTTGCTTTTGATAAATGAATCAATTTCTTGACGTAAATCTTGTCCTGGATTAAGTCTAAAAACATGAGTTTTCATAAGTAAATTATACGTTCTATTTTTTAGCTAACTGCCTTCTCCTAACCATAAGACTTATACTAAATACTCCATTTGCTAAAAGCTGAGAGACTGGATAGAACGTTGTTATAATTGAATAATTTTGAAGTGCATATATACCCATCGTGAAACGGGAAATATTTATCAGATACGATGATAACGTTTCAGAATGTGGATTGTTCCATGATTTTCTGATAGTAGGAATAAATGCTAACAATTCTGCTACTGATAACAGAATAACCGAAATGACAGGCTGTTTTGCAAAAAGCCAAATCACTAATGCAATTAAAGAAAGTATAAAGAAAATAGTATCAGATCGAGTAATATCTTGCTTACCTGCCCGCAAACTCAATACAAAAATAAAACCAGCAATAAGAACTGCAGCTATAGTAATAAGTGCACCAATGCCAGCTCCATCACTTACTTGTAATGCAAATACAATTCCAGTTGATGCTGACCATAAAAACCAACTATACGCATGAGGCTTCGTTTTACCTTTAATGGTATCCCGTATATAAGGCACATAACCTATAAAAGTAAGGAAGACTGCAAGAATTCCAATGGTATATTTTAATTCTTCCATAGTTAAATCAAAGAAAAGACCTATGTAGTATAGCAGAGGTTAAGTCTCCAACCCCAGGGGTTGGATGGCTTCCAACCTCGGGATATTTATTGCGCTTGGAGTAGCTTATCAATCACTATTGATACTCCGTCATCTTCATAAGATGGTGCAATAAAATCTGCAATATGTTTTAACTCGTCAGGTGCATTTCCCATAGCTACTTTATACCCGCATGCTGCTAAGAGAGGATAATCGTTGTAACTATCCCCGATTCCAACTATTTGCTGAGGATTTATATGCAAAAGCTTGGATAACTCAAAAACCGCTGTATATTTAGTCGCTTTTTTTGAAGTTATCTGCCAATTTTTCGAGTAAGGTGAATAACTTTTTACTACTTCTACCGACGAAATTTTCCCATTAATATTATTTTTGACAAAATCTTCAATCGATTTTTCTTCAAGAGAATCCGTCCATATAACTATTTTTGCAATATCTTCATAGGGCATCTCACTTATTTTTTTATATGTAACATCTGGGACTTCTGCGAATGGCTCTCCAGTCAGTGTGTACAGAATAGATCCTTTTTCTGCGGTAAATGGATACTTGCTTTCAAGGAGTATTTGAATCAATTTTTTTAAATCTTTACTTTTAAAATACTCCGAATAAATAATCTTTCCTGTCTGAGGATCCACAATTTCAGTTCCGCCTCTCACAATTTGAGGATCAGTTAAATTTAATCGCTTACATTCATGCTGTATATGCTTATATTGTTTGCCTGTTGAAATAGAAAAATGATTTCCCTGACTTATCCATTGTTGTATCGAATTTGATACTTTAGATGAAATTTGCCAATCCACTCCTGCCAATGTGCCATCAAAATCAGAAGCTATTACTTTATAATCACCACCTACCATACCTAGAGTATACCAAAATTCAAATTCGAGGTGGCTTCCAACCATAGGAGAGAGAATAAAAACTCTAAAAAACAGCTCTCAGCAAAGTTGTGTTTTTATCGTGTTTTATGCGATAACACCGCGACGCCGAGAGCTGTCTCGAAGATTTACCCATAACTTTATTTTTCACCTACCATACATGCGCTTTAAATCCCATCCCTTTGCCTCCATGGGGAATAAGATATTGCAAATCTATATCGTTTGCTTGCGCCCATTCTTTCAATTCTTGATGCTTTTTTTCAAAAGCTGCCTTCCGCTGCTCAGGAGTCATTGATCTTAACGATTCTTTGCCCACACTTTTATGCTCCTTGAGCTCTTTAAACTTCGTAATGATTGCTTGCTTTTGGGTTTCTGTTATCTTGCCGTCTTTTACAGCCTGCGTTAACTTCTCCTCAAAGCGGGCATGCATCTGAGCTTTACGCTGCGTGTGATGCTCATCAACCACTGCTTGTACCTCGTCTTTGTTCAGTCCAAATTTATCAGAAATTTTTTGAACAAGCGGAGACATATGGTCTTTATTAGTTGTGTCATTCTGAGCAAAAGCAGTCGATGCCGCAAGTGTTCCTGCACCAAGAACCGTAATCGCTACCGCTGTTAAAATTATTTTTCTTTTCATATATTCACCTCCATTCTGTTTTAGCATGTGACTAGTGTATCGAAGGCGTCTTAAGAAACCCTTAAAAGGAGAAAATTCCTTTTTACAGTGGGAGTTCGAAGATAAAGGTTGTTCCCCCGCCTGCATTGTTATGCGAAGCATTTAGAGCATTGCGGGCAGGACTATTTTCTTTGCTCCTTACAGTAATCGAACCACTATGGACAGCAATTATTTTCTTTGCAATAGACAACCCTAATCCAAAACCATCCTGATTCCGCGATTTGTCTGCTCTATAAAAGCGCTCAAATATATGAGGCAAATCTTTTTTAGCAATACCAACTCCTTGATCAGAAACAAATACTTTCACGTGTCTCTTGCTTACCTCCGTTGAAATGTTAACCGTCGATTGATTTGGACTATATTTAATTGCGTTATCAAGAAGAATGACAAATACTTCGCGAAGACTGGAAATATTACCATTAATAGTAGTATTAGTAACGTCAGTCTTTATTGAAATTTGTTTTCGTTTCGCGAGGGGGCTCACTTTCTTAGTCGCCGATTTAATAATCTCTAAAAGTGATACTTTCTCCATATATTTCCCGGGATTCGTATTATGGATTTGCGCAATTTTCAGTAGATTATTGGAGAGTTCTTGTAGAGTATCGAGCTCTTCTAGATTACTTTTAATTAACCCACGGGCTTTTTTATCACTAAGCTTTCTTTCTAACAAGCTCCCTTCCATTTCAGCCCGGAGCGTAGCAATGGGAGTACGCAGCTCATGTGATGCGTTTGAAATAAACTGATTTTGCTCATCAATCATACCCTTTATAGGTCTCAGTGTTCGTCCAGCAAGAAAATATCCCGCAGCACCGGCAATGATAAAGATAAACACATTGAGAATAACTAAATGAAATTTCAGTCGTTGTTTTGCACGTTGCAGCTCTTCCAATAAGAACGGTGGTGGTGGACGACCAATCGCTCCATTGTCTAACTGTTGCTGCTTAAACTCTATCTTGTCAATAATATGCTGAATTTCGCGGGTTGAAGCATGATAAAACGCCACGCTAAATAAAATGCTAATGAGCATGATAATCAAAAGATACCAGGCAGTTAATTTCAGACGTGCCGATTCAAACATGACAAAAATTCAAAAGTAAAAAGTCAAAATGCAAAAGTACAAGTTAATATTCAAAATCTCTACTTATTACTTTTGAGTTGCACTTTTGACTTTTGATTTTTGCCTTTTGACTTACTCATTTATCGTATACCCTCTCCCACGGACTGTTTTAATGAGTTGCGTCTCAAATGGCGTATCAATCTTATCCCTCAAATGTTTCATGTGCACTTCAACTGTACTTGGCAAAACGTCAGCATCATAGTTCCAGACATGGGCAACAATTTGCTCACGCGTCAGAACGGCATTTTTGTTGCGGAGTAAGTATTCAAGAAGTGAGTATTCTTTGATTGATAAATTTATCACGTGTTCACCTCGCTTGACGGCAAATGTCGTCGGATTGAGTGTTAAATCTTTGACCATTAATACTGTATTATTTACCTGCAACGGACGTCTCACCAAAGCTCGAATCCTCGCAAAAAGTTCCTCAAACGAAAACGGCTTGACGATGTAATCATCCGCACCCACATCGAGCCCGGTTACCTTATCACTTACTTGTCCCTTTGCTGTAAGCAGAATAATTGGCGTATGAACACCTTCTACCCTAATCAATTTACAAACTTCCAATCCATCAATCTCCGGCAACATAATATCCAAAATAATGAGGTCAAACTTCTCTCCAACAGCCAAATCGAGCCCCTGCGTACCAGTCGTCACAAAATCCACCGCATACTTCTGCAACTCCAAAGCCCGCTTCATAGCATACCCCAACTTCATCTCATCCTCAACAATTAATATTCTCATCACGGTAAATTCTAAACCTGCTATCTTAAGGTTTGCTTAAGATTGATGAGAACATTATACTCCCCTTTTTCTATAATCTTTCAAGTAATGGGGTTTCATGTTGATGTTAGTTAAGAAAAGTGGGGATCTTTTTATCTCCAGCGGATATAGTTCATTTCATATAAGCTTTAATTATTCAATTCTTCTACTACTTCTTCTATTGTTTGCTTTCTTGTCACAGAAGGGTGAAGATAAAAAAGATTTGATTCCAGATACGGACCAATCACATACACTTTTGGTTTACCATGTAACGAAGAGGAAAGTAAGGCAGCACCAAATTCAGTTGTACTTCCTGCTCCAGTTTTTTCCGTTGTTAAAAGGACAAATATTTCACAATCAAGAACTGCTTTTACGTCTTCTATAGCATATTGTGTTGCAAGACTGCGATTTGAGTCTGTGACAGGCTGAACATGTTCGTGAGTAGTCCAATCTGTTGTTATTTCATGACCATGCCCTTTCAAAATTTTTTGTAAACTTTTCACTCTATCTATATTGGCAAACCTTGAAGCAACATATATTTTCATATAATAAGGCAGTATACCATAGTTGAGTTTAAGTATTCAAAATCCAAGCTGGACAATTTTGGAGCGTTTTATTCAACCTCACCATTCTTTGTAATTTTAGTATCTTCATACGGACCCACTATTTTCCTGTACAATTCCTGAGTTATTGCAGTTAAAACACCGAGTGCCCTGTTAAAATGAAAATACTTCTGAGGATATACATGTTTGATTATTTTTGTCACTGCATAATTCAATGAACCATCCTGGTCTTCTAAAGGAAGTGATTTTAAATGTTCTATAAGAGGTTTAACAAGTTCATCTATTGCAGGACGTTGTTCTTTTTTTATGTAAGGCATACTGCGATTATATCAAATTAACGAGCTCTAACACCCGGTGTTAAATAGCTTCGAACATAAGGACTTCTTAAAAAAACTGCTACAATCAGTAAGAATAGTACATTTTTCTTTTCTCACGAGATAAGATACTTAAACAAAAAAACCTGCAAACACCTTCGGCCTCGCAGGAGAGTTTAGCAATATTATCCTACAACATAGGCGCTTAAGTGTCAGTGTAATGCTATCAATTCTGAACATTAGGAATTATAGAGAAAATGTCTAACTTCGGTACTGAGCCAGGAGATGGTATCCACTCCAGGGGCCTAAATCGACAGAGATGTTGTCAAGGAAAAGAGGAGGCACAATTCTGATTCTATCATCAAGTGTTGGCAACTGGGAAGATAAATGTTGGTATGGGGTAATT
>JBGTMH010000070.1:0-1836 GCA_041743715.1 Patescibacteria group bacterium
AAAACAAAACACGGCCTGCATCTGGGAAATAAAAAAGCATTTACCTATGACGGCAAGTCAGAGGAAGAACGGGCCATGGGCAAACCAATCCCACAACTCGCATTGCCGCCAATAGCAACAGAAGGCAAATAACATTATGAAAAAATTATTTAAACAATCATTATCAGGTAGTTCAATTCTTCTCATATCCATATTCTTGGTCAACATCATCAACTTTATCTTTAATGCCTATTTGGGGAGGGTGTTATCATTTGAAGATTTTGGATTGGTCGCACTTATCAACACGATGTGGTACGTGGCGATGATCGCCTTCAATGCCCTCTACGGCACAGTCAATTACCGAAGCGCCTATCTTATCGCCAAATACAACACACAAGCCGGCTATGACTTTCTGAGCGCGACAAATAAAAAAAATATACTGATCACTTTTGTGATCTCATGTCTCTGGTTATTGTGTATTCCATTTATCGATAGTTTTTTTCAAATTAATGACTATCTCATCCCCTTATTATTTACCCCAGTCATAATGCTTGGCGTCATTGTCGCCGCAGACAAAGGTTTTTTGCAAGGGAATTTTAATTTCAAAGCAGTCGCTTTTATTTTACTTCTTGAATCCATAAGTAAGTTATTTTTTGCGTGGTTTTTTGTCAGCTCACATATGAGTTATTGGGTCTATGCCTCAATTCCACTCTCTGTCGGGATTTCATTTATCATTGCCCGCTGGGTTACCTCGCAGAAAGCAACGAAGACAATAAAAGCAGGCGTCTACAAATTTCCCAAACGCTTTTTCACAGCCATCCTTATCACCGGTCTTTCTTCAATGGCTATTTTGACCTTTGATGTCCTTCTCGCAAAACACTACCTGACTCCGACAGAAGCAGGTCAATACGCGCTCTTATCACTCATCGGGAAAATGGTGTATTTTCTAGGAGCGTTACCAGGAGTGCTTATCATTACCTATGTCAGCAATGACCGGGGAAAAAATATAAATCCGATCCGTTCTTTTTACAAATTATTATTTGCAACAGTTATTTTATCTATGGGATCATTTTTATCTTTAGGATTATTAGGTCACTCTATCGTCCCTTTTCTGTTCGGACAAAAAACACTCGTCATCTTACCGTATCTCAATACGTATGCAGGTGCGATATCGCTTTTCGCTATCTCAAGTACGATCATCAGCTATCATCTGGTCAAACAACAATATCTCTTTTCCTTAATAGGAATTTTTATGGCTATTCTTATGTCTGTGGGGATTATACTCAACCATTCGAGTATAACTGAAATTGTTTCAGTAATCCTCTCAGTCAGTATGATGAGTTTTATAGTAATTTGTCTCTTACACATTCTTGAAGTCAAAAATGTACCATTAGCTATGAAATATATGAAAACATTATGATAAAGCAACTGCCCGTATCAATTTGCATTCCGGCTTATAACGAAGGGAAGAATATCGAAAATATCCTTGAAGCCCTTGTAAATCAGGAGACAAAACGCATAAACATCAACAAAATTGTGGTGGTCTCATCAGCCAGCACAGATGAGACTGATGAAATCGTAGGAAGATACGAGAAGGAATATCCACAAGTTATGTTAATTCAACAAAAAGAACGGAAAGGAAAAGCAGCCGGAATAAATGCCTTTTTACAGGAGATTCATGACGAAATAGTAGTCATAGAAAGTGCAGACACGATCCCTGACAAGGACTGTATAGAAAAACTCTGCATTCCATTCATAACCGACAAAAAAATAGGCATGGTCGGCGGAGCCCCCCACCCAGTAAACGACCCCGACACCTTCCTAGGCTTCATAATCCACGCCTGGTGGTGGTTCCAC
>JBGTMH010000071.1:0-3333 GCA_041743715.1 Patescibacteria group bacterium
ATTTAGACATATCTTCGGAAAGATGATGTTTGGGTTATCGACTGATATACAGTCAGGACTAAAAGCTTTTACGAAAGAAGTGTATAAGACAGTTAAGTTCCAACCTGCAACACCCTGGACATTTGATCTCGAGTTTCTATACAGAGCTCAGCAAGCAGGTTTTCGGATGAAAAATATCTCAATTACTTTTGCACCTCGCGCAGAAGGTGAATCAAAAGTAAATGTCTTAAAACAGACTGTAGAAATAGGAATGAATGCTTTGTCTTTAAAATTAAAACGTATAGTGTATCACCCTATATTGCCTGTAGAAGGCTCCATGAGAGGGGCAGGGATTGGATACAAAAAGAAAAAATACATTACCCATACAACGCTTCCAATGGCTCTATCTGCTCTTCAAACATTTACGTTTTCGCAGAAAGTTTTCTTTTTAGGTTTTCCTTTGCTTCTGATTTTGGCTTTGATTTTATTTCCACTTAAAGCAGCCCGTGTCGTGGTGAGTGTACTGAGTATTCTTTATTTTATCGATGCAATATTTAATATCTACGTCGTAACACGAAGTCTCAATAAAAAACAAGAAATTGAGGTGGAACAAGATGAAATAGAAAAACTTGATGAATCGCAACTCCCTGTCTATACAATTTTATGTCCGTTGTATAAAGAAGCACATGTGGTGCCACAATTTTTGGACGGGATTGCGAAAATTGACTGGCCAAAAGCAAAATTGGATGTGATGTTTCTTTTGGAAGAAGATGATAAAGAAACAATAGATGCATTTAGCCAGATGACACTTCCCTATTATGCACGGACAGTTATTGTGCCAGACTCACTACCGAAGACCAAACCAAAGGCGTGTAATTATGGTTTGTCGTATGCAAAAGGAAAATATCTCGTTATATTTGACGCTGAAGATATTCCAGATCCACTCCAACTGAAGAAAGTCTTTATCGGATTTCAGAATGCGCCTGAGAACGTTAAATGTCTGCAGGCAAAATTGAGTTATTATAATTCACGACAGAATTTATTAACCCGGTTTTTTACAGCAGAGTATGCCTTGTGGTTTGATGTCACTTTGCCTGGTTTGCAGTCTCTTAATTCAGCACTTCCTTTGGGTGGTACGAGTAACCATTTCGAGACGGAGAACCTCAGACAGTTGCAGGGATGGGATCCGTTTAATGTGACTGAAGATGCTGATTTGGGCATCAGACTTTTCCAAAAAGGCTACCAGACAGCTGTTATTAATTCAACAACCTATGAAGAAGCAACAAGTGTGGGAAAGAACTGGCTTCGTCAACGGTCACGTTGGATCAAAGGCTATATGCAGACGTACCTTGTCCATATGCGGAATAGCAGCGGCTTTATTAAAGAAAAAGGATTGTGGCACTATTTTATTTTTCAATTAACGGTTGGAGGAAAGATTCTTTTTGTACTCCTGAATCCGATTATGTGGATTATCACTTTGTTGTACTTTGTCGCATATCCTATCTTTGGTCCGACGATGGAGGCAATATACCGTCCACCAGTTTCGTATCTGGCAGTGTTTTCATGGATATTTGGTAACTTCTTGTTTCTTTACTGCTATATGATTGCGGTTGCGAAAAGAAAACAGTGGGATATCGCCAAATATGTCTTTCTCATTCCCTTCTATTGGTTAATGATGAGTACTGCGGCTGGAATCGCGCTCTATCAACTCATATTCAAACCTCATTATTGGGAAAAAACACTCCATGGATTCCATTTGGGAAGAAAGGCGCAAGAAGAAACTGCTGGGTCTTCAGTCCCGGTACCTCAACCAGTTGTACAACCTGCGTATGAAACTATTACGACTCCTGCACGGTCGACAAAAAAGAGCAGTATCTTCCCTATTTCCTTTGCATCCTGGAATAAAAGCATAGCGTTAACGCTTCATGTTCTCCCGATTATTGCTATTCTGAACGTTGATTTAGTTCTTGCGCGATTGTTCTTGCCTTTTGAGGAGGCACAAACATACTTCTTATTATCTATACTTGGAAAATCTATTTTTCTTATTAGTCAATTCGGTTCAAATGCTTTTACGTCGTTTTTTTCAAAGAACAAAAATTCCAAAGGACATTTCTACAAACTGATTTTCCTCACCTTCTTATGTAACTGGGTTACATTTGTCGCGATAGGTCTTGAAGGACAATACATCATCCCTGCAATTTTTGGGCAACCGTTCCAACCAGTCATTTCCTACATGTCATTTTATATGTTTGGATTATTATGTTTTGGTATTGCCAATCGTATTAATACATATACTTCTGGAAATAAGAATTATAGTTATACCTTTGTTTCTCTGTTCACTATTCTCATGCAGGTGCCATTGGTCATGATGCACCATGAGTCGATATCTGATCTCGTCAGAACATTCGCTTACTTGGGTTCTGCCAATCTTATATTCCATATCATCCTTCAATTGAGTAGTCCATATACGCATATCTTGGAGAATAATTTTGCGAGCTTACTGAGTATTTTTGAAAGACCCACTGTCAAGGCGGGTTGGAAAGAAAATAATATGCGTATACTCATTTTTAACTGGAGAGACACCAAACATGTCTATGCCGGAGGAGCAGAAGTGTATATAAATGAACTAGCAAAACGTTGGGTAAAAAATGGCAACACGGTCACACTCTTTTGTGGAAATGATAATAAGAATATGCACTATGAAGACATTAACGGAGTTGAAGTATACAGACGTGGTGGTACCTACACAGTGTACCTCTTTGCCATTATTTATTACTTCTTCAAATTCCGAGGGAAGTATGATGTGATTATCGATTGTGAGAATGGAATACCATTCTTTATGCCTCTTTTTGCAAAAGAACAAGTGATATTGCTTATTCATCATGTGCATCAAGAAATTTTCCGCAATTTTTTACGGTTCCCGATGAGTCTTATCGCAGAAGTACTTGAAGGAAAACTGATGCCTCTTATATACCAAAATAAAACTGTTGTTACTGTTTCAGCATCATCACAGCGTAATATTTTCGAACTTGGATTTACCAATGCTGGAAATATCGAAATTATCACCAACGGTGTTGCTCCATCACTGTATGTTGATTTTCCAAAAACCGACTACCCATCATATGTTTACTTGGGACGTTTGAAAGAATATAAAAATATTGATATAGCAATAGAGGCATTTTCCAAAGTACTACGGGTTCACAAAAACGCGAAATTAGCTATTGTCGGGACTGGTGAATGTTATCCAACATTGAAAAAACTGGTTGAAGATCTCAAAATAGAACACGCTGTAAAATTTTACGGACGAGTATCTGAAAAAGAGAAAGCACAATTACTTGCCCAGAGTTGGGCAGC
>JBGTMH010000072.1:0-11309 GCA_041743715.1 Patescibacteria group bacterium
TAGTTTTTTACATTTCTTTTAGCTCTTATTTCATTTGAGAGGACTGCGATACCTGCTGTAAATGATAATAAAGTTAAAAAACTTCCTGATACATTGTGTCCCTGTTGAAACTCTTCAACTGCACTGTTCCCAAAATATCCAGCATAAGTTCCAAATACTGTACTTAGAATATGTAGCTGAGGAGACACCTTTAAAAAAATCGTTACTTCATTTGCTCTGGTAGATAATTTTTTTCTTGATGGAGCTTCGTTTACATTAATTCCTCCCTCAATAGGTCTATTCATAAGTGACTATTATAAAATAGTGACTATATGAGTGTCAAATGCAAATCAAGCTTTTCAACCTTACCTTGCGTACAACCACTTACTAATTATCTTTCCCACTTTTTCTTCATGTCCAAAGAACCAATGCCCTGAGTGTGGGATGATATGCGTTTGCAGATTTTTCATGGTTTCTTTTAATTTTTTTTGCATAACGTGGGCGTCCTGGTATTCAGAATCAGATGCCGATATTGCTAAGAGTGGACAGATGAGCTTTTTCATATCTTGAAAATCTCCTGGGACATATAATATTCTGCCTTCAACTGATGTTGGTTCTGCGATACTTAAGAATTTTTGTGCGCTTAATTGCACACCAAAGGGTACCCAATCTGGCATCGGATGATCTGGTTTTTTATTTGCAATAAGTCTTCTCGCTATCTCCATGGCTTCTCTGTATCTATCACCCATGAACTTTTTTACAATAGAAGGGTCATCGGCTGGTTCTAAGAAAATTAATCCTTTTATCAGCGGGTCTTGAGTTTTAAAAGTATAATAAGCAGCCTTTTGACATCCTGTGCTGTGACCTTCAAGAATAAAATCATGATAATCCTTCTTTTTCAAAAAATGTAAGGCTGCTTGTATATCAATAATACTCTCTTCAAAATGTTCCAAGCTTCCACCGATTTTTATATATTTAATAGTATTGTTTTGTTTTTTTAAAAATTCTCGAACAAAGCCAGCTCCTCGAGTATTAAAACTTAAGAAAGAATAACCATTTTTCAGACAAGCGTCTGCAATGTAATCTATAAAAACATTCTCATAAAAGTTGCCTGTCCATCCATGGATATGAACAACAACCTTGTTGGTTTTTTGTGTAGGCTCGTAAAAAATGCCATGCAATTCTAATCCATCACTTGTGGTGATGCGTACTAGTTGTCCTTTCAGTTCATTCATAAGAAAGTTATTATTATTTAATCCTCTCAAAAAATAATAATAGAAGTAGTCTAGATCATTCAATAGAAAATAAGCAACATAACTAATTTTATAATAACTGAAGAGTTTAACGCTATTTGGTTAAAGTTGATAGGTCTTTTATACTATGGAAATGAAAACTAAAACAACACTTAAAAACACATCACTCGCCTGGAAGCAGATAGCAGAAAATTGGGAAAAGTATTTTTTTGCTCCAAGCAGACCATCAAAGCAAGAGGTGGGAATGTACAAAGTCTGGTTAACAGAAGTTGCTAAAAAGAAAAAGGGGTTAAAAGGATTAGTTCTCGGCGCTACCCCGGAGTTACGAGATGTACTCAACCAACACCAATTCAAAACACATGCAATTGATATAAATATGGAAATGATCCTGGCGCTTAATGATCTTGTAATACATAAAAATCCTGATGAGGTTTTGATAAGATCCAACTGGTTAGAAAACCCACTGCAAGAAAATTATTTCGACGTCGTGCTTGGGGACGCTGTATTTCCAAATATCCCTTGGGAAAAAAGAGAACAATTTTATACGGAAATAACCAGAGTTCTGAAGCCAAATGGCTATTTTATTAACCGAGCCTTTTATGCTCCAGAAAAGAAACGATACAATACAATTGAAGCACTTCTTGCAGTATTTGCAAAAAAGAAATCTTCAAATAGAACAGCAATTGAGCTAGTTTTTGAAATGCAGCTCCTGACTCACGATCCAAAAGACAGACTTGGTTCAATGGAGAAAGTAAGAAGTGTTGTTGAAAAACTCCATACACCCAAAGGATTTAACTACAAAAGTAATGAGCTTAACAAAACCCTTGATATAATCTGGAATTATTGGTTAGGGAGTGTTTCCAAGAAAGTGTGGATTTATCCGTATCAAAGAGAAGAAGAATTAGAATATAAAAGTTATTTTACTACTGAACACACATTTTCTGCAAATGATCATCCATATGGAGAACTTACGCCAATGTATTTACTTAAATCACATAAAAGTTAGTTTTATTAAATGATTTCTTCGGCTAGCTCCCAGCGTTTCTCAAATAAATCATTCATTAAAAGAGAGACAGGTGCATAGTTAAAACGCACACCCACACCTTCTTCTTTATTCTGTGGGTTATAAGAAACGATATACGCAATTTTTGAGTCAAAAATTAATATGCGCGCTTCAATGAGCGGATAATATCTGACTTCAATCCCTAACTTTTTCCAATTTCTGAGCATTTCTTCATTTGACTCATCAAGCCTTTGCACAATAAAGCGGATACGTACACCTCGTTCACTAGCCCTTTTATACGCGAGAATCGTCTCAGCAGATGCTATTAATCCAGATATAATCATATTTACTTCTTTTTTCGCGCCAGTCATATCTTCATCTGATTGTCTCAGCATATCTTGTCTATTTTTGATAAACGTAGTCTGCAATCCTTTATTGGCAACACTTGCATTGGTATCTATCCCGTGTGCAAAAAAAGAACTCAGAAAACTTTCGCGGGCATTGTTGAGATATAAGTTAAGTGCATCGTCTGATGATTTGGCTTTATACTGGACAGGGTATTCATTTGACTGATCTATTAAACCTATTTGTGTCAGTGATTTAACTGCCCGATAAACAGCATGCGGGTAAATATCTAACCGTTCACCGATATTCGCGGCTGTCATAGGCTGAGAGTTAATCAATAACCGATAAATTGATGCAGCTTGAGGAGAAATTTCCTTGACTGATTGAGTTTGCATAGCGTTTAGTTTAACACAATTTGGTTAAAGTTGCAATTAGCCTTATAGTGTTAAAGAATATGAATGCAGAGTTTGTTCGTGGGCAAGAAGTGGATAGGTTATCAAGAGATAAAATTAGTGGTTCAAGACTTAAGAATGTAACTCTCGTATGTCAGCCAGGTGCTGTTCCTCTCGACTGGGAAACATTTATTGCAAGCACACCACCTTTTTCGATTGCGCTTGATGGACGGGTCAAAAGTCCACCACGTTTTGATAATACTGGACCACGTCTTAATATGGATCATCATGATGGTGTGAACAGGCTCGCGACACGGGCTACATGTGATCAAGTCCGTATGTCGATCAGGCAAGGGATGTTTAAAGGCTTTAATGTCAATGGAGAACCTACGGCAAGAGTATATGTAAATGATTGTGATGAAGATGTCTGTCTTTCATGGTTTCTCTTAAAATATGGCAAATTGATCCAGAATACCTTAGAACCCATAAATCCGCGATTGAATAAATTGATTTCAGTTACAGATTCGTTGGATACGACAGCAGGATTATGTCCGATGCCCGCTGATAGATCTTTTCAAGAAGAGTTGGCTTGGATTTATGCACCGTATCGGAAATTCCGTATGAGTGGGGATATTGATAGAAAAAAAGATCCAGAATCATATGTGCAAGTTATTGAAGAAGTCGAGGAGAGAATTATAGATTATCTCGTAGGAGAAGGAGGAAGAATTCCTTTGGACGCTCGATATGAACGCATAGGAGGAAATGAGATGTGGGCATTGGTTAAAGAAATAGGAGCACAAGCAAGAGTAGGAATGCTTGCTGATGGAATTAAAGCATTTGTATCGGTTAGACTAAGAGAAGATGGCGTGTCAACAGTTGTTCTGGGAAGATTGTCGGAGCTTGTGCCTTTTGATATTCCACTGATGTATCATAAATTAAACCAGGCTGAGCCTGAAATTACGCCAGGTGACAGATGGGGAGGTTCTACGATAATAGGCGGCAGCCCACGATTGAATGGAACCAAATTGTCTCTTGAAGAAATTGAAGGAAAAGTAGATACTATCGTTGATAATCAAAATTAATATAGTTATTATAGTTGCAATTAAGAGTTACATAGGTAGTCGATTAGGCTTTGCATACTATAGGTTGACATTGTTTTGTTAATTTGTTATATTGTTTTTCAGTATGACCGAAGCATTCGGAGCTCCAAAACCATTTCAAGATAGAGTATTTTTACCCACAGAACAACAATCAGTATTTGATAGGTGGTTACGCGGTACAGATATTGTTGGTGGTATCAACCAAGTTGCAAGGAGAATAAGAACGCATAGAGGTCCCAGTCGAATTATAGTTATGCTTCCAGAGCGTTTTGGAGCTTCAGTGGCTACACTGCAAGATGCTGTCATAAGAACAGGTCAGTGGTTTGTAGATTCAGAGCAATACGAAAGGATTACTCCAGATAATCTGCCAGAGAGCTATTTTCCAACCAAAAGTTTTAACCCAGAAGAAGTTACTAGGATTAAAGCTATGCAGGATAAAGCATCCATTGGTGCGGCTTCGGGATATAATCAAAGATTTGTAGGTACTGTGGTCGTAAGTGAAACAGGCGTGACTGTGGGAGCAATTGATTTACAAGCGCATGAAATTACTGAAATACCAATACCTACGTATTAACATCAGCTCCTTTCATACAGTTAGCAATTATTTATTTAAGCTAAATGGCTTCTAATTTTTTAATGTGGAAAAGTAACTAAGTACCCGCAGAAGAGCTTTTCCTCGGTGGTCTTGCTACAGATAAAACCGCGAGAATTGAATTTTTTAATTCGTCAACATCAATCGTTGTGTAGCCTGGTAAGTCACGTAGAGCTGATGTATAATTTACTGTCGCTTCTTCAGATAGTAGTCGAGGTAGCTCTGGTCGGTTTTCAGATAATCTCATAAGGTATTTGTATTTATATAAAAGAGTTCCATACTTATCGGATTCTATCATTTTCTAACGAAATGAACAATGTAAGTCACCCGAGAGAGGATTTTTTATCAAGAACATTTTGTCCCAAAAAGACTTCTCAGCTATTCCACTCCCGATGTGTAAGGATGCACCAGCTTGTAATTATAGGCCTTTTCAGGCATAATCAGCTTTCTTAATGAGTAGACCCGAAAATGTATCAGATCATGGGCGTCGTGACAATGAAGGTTCTTTATTGGAACGCGCGCATAAAGCAGCAACAATTATTGCTGAGAAAAATAAGATAACTCGAAAACTAGAATTAGCTCGTAAAGGGCCGCCTACATGGACATTAGGTGATGGTGTGTACGATTCTCTTGATCCATTGGCTATGCCTACACATATTATACAGCTTGTTACTGGAGAAAACCTTGATGATGTGTTTAGACAAACGAAAAAAATGGTAGATCTCAGTAAAGCACTGCGTGGACGCCATGCACAGGTTCAAGAGTTCACTGCCGGTCCCGAGGTAGAACGCGGTTTTGTCGGGACTATAGCCGAGTATCTTCCAGGATCAGGAAAGGGTGTCGTTCTTTATGATTATGCTGTTGCAGTTGCCTCACTTCATAAGGCAGGGGCACATCCTGACGTACTTGCTCTCGCCCCGCCATTTGATCCACTTGTCCGTCCACAGGAAACATACGAATATTTGCAAAAGCTTTATGATGGTGGTGGAGAGCTGCGAGTAGGGGAAACTGTTTTCCCTAAAAGACTGGTTAAAGTGTTGGGAGATTATGTGGAAAAAGGGGGAAAAATAGCAAAAAAGTTAGAAACACTTTCTAATGATCGTGGTTATCCAACTACTACCGTAGTACATGATATCCATCCAGGCAATGTGCGTTTTGTTGAGGATGAGGAGACTGGGGAAATGATAGCAATAATTACTGATCTCCGTCGTATATCAAAAGGTCCACCATTGTATGATCTAGGACGTCTACGACATTGGCTCCGTTTTGGACGGCGAGAGGAACTTGTCGTAGAGTTTTTAGCAGGATATGCACGAACAACTGGTCGAAAATTAGACCGTGAACTTCTTGGGTTAGCGTTTGATCTCTCAGATATACGCTATGCTCCATCTACACTTACACACGCAAAGGAATCGTATAAAATCGGAGAAGTATCCGAGCTTGACGAGTGGCGGATACAAGAAGCGATAAGACGTCTTGATACATTAGATGACCCATCTGCTCGTTGGCAGTCACAGGAAGAATATCGTCAACAATTCGGTTAAAGGTATTCATGCGTTTCTGCAGGTCTTCATTGACATCAAAATCATCCGTTGTCAGGTAGCTCACGACTACCTATATTTATTCTTTGTGAGGTTTGCAGATTGCAGGGAACTGTCTAAATAACAGTTTCAAATTTTCACAATCCCCGGCGTACAAAGCTATTCCATTCCCGATGTAGAAGAATATAGCCTTGGTTATTCTTGAAATTCTATGACTATAGGTGTATACTTCAGCCATAATATTTCCTACCTCATCTTCATGTCCAAAAAACCAATGTCCCGAAAACTCTCTTGTTGGCATTTTACGATTCATGTATAATCATTGCAATATGACTGAAGTAACAGGACAGGGGCCTTCTATTAGAGAAGTAAGAACAGATCGAGGAGATGTGCTTCGTGTTGATCCCATGGGAGGGAGAATAGCAGAAGTCACACTTGGGAATACTCTCATTTTGGGATCCTTTATACGAGGGGATGGAAAAGTTGGTAATACTCATCCATGTACACCCTTATTTGATGAAGACAAAAAAAAGGTATATGGTCTTAAGCGGCATGGAGAGACGAGGGGTGAAATGGGTGATGTGCGGCTAGTTGATGGGAAAATAGTGACGTCACATGTTATTACTGATGAAGATTATCCGAGTGATGTGCTTTTTGAACAAGAGATGGGTATAGAAAAAGTAGGAGAAGATAGTGTGTTTACTTATCTGATGAGGCATATAAATAATGGTGATAAAGAAGCTGCGGAAATTTCAGGTGTCCATAACTACATGAATGCACCAAACGGATATAAGGGAACAACGATTAATGGTGAAGATGTTACTGAGGGTATCGAGCGTAATGAAGACGGTTTTATCATTGATCTTCGAGAGACCAATATTATAGTAATCCCAGGTAAAAATGGTGAAAAACCTACTAAAATTGAACTTAAGCAGAAAGGTTTTGAAAAAGCGGGGATATGGGTGGGAAGGAAAAGGGATGTTGATGGAAACATAATAATAGATGATGAAGGAAAAGAAGTTCTAGATGAAGATTATATCGCCATCGAGCCGGTAAAAGCAGATCCTGCAGGTTTTGGTTCTAAAGGTAGTATGATCCAACCAAATGAAACCAGAACGGCAAGCTTCACGTTGCGGAAAATAGAATAAACCCTCTTATGACCTACGATCTTCTTATCATCGGGGCAGGACAAGCTGGACTTACCATGGGTTATTATCTTCGAGATGCTAAGCTTTCTTATCTCCTGTTGGATCAAGATGACAGTGTAGGTGATAGTTGGCGGAAACGCTATGACAGTCTCAAACTTTTTACTCCTCGAGCATACAGTAAGCTTCCAGGCTTTGCGTTCTCTGGAGATCAAGAGGAGTGTCCGACGAAAGATGAAACAGCGAATTATCTTGAGCACTATGCAAATAATTTTCATTTGCCATTAGCGTTGAACACCAAGGTTGAGAAAATTGAAAAAATTGGTGAACATTTTGTTGTGACATGCAAAAATAAAACGTATCAAACAAAATCAGTTGTCGTCGCTACAGGTGCTTTTCAAAACCCCTTTGTTCCTGAAATTTCCAATGGTTTATCTGCTCAAGTTGTACAAGTACATTCAGCAAAATACCATGATCCTTCAGATATTCCAGAAGGTACGACACTTGTTGTCGGGACTGGTAACTCAGGAGTACAAATCGCATCTGAACTTGCAAAACGTGGAACTGTTTTACTTTCTTCAGGTCATAGTCCTCTCATTTTGCCAGCGAAAGTTGGGGGTAAAAGTATTTTTTGGTGGATGGATAAAGTGGGTATCTGGAAATTATTTCTTACAACGTCACACCATACCATGATTGGAAGTTATTTTTTGCAATTACAATCAAAAATCGTCATTGGCACTGAAGTAAAAAATCTTTTGCAAAAGGAAAAGATACTACTGAAGCCGAGGGTTACTGCATGCGCGGAAAATCGTGTAACGTTTGTTGATAGCACCACAGCGAAGGTTGATTCGGTTATTTGGGCGACAGGATTTAAGCAGGACTTTGGTTGGATTGGTGTTGCAGAAGTTGTCAGCAACGATGGAAATCCTGTCCATACTCGAGGTATAACGAAAATTCCGGGTTTTTATTTTCTGGGTTTACCTGATTTTTATTCAGGTGGATCAAGCCATATAGCAGGAGTAAAATATGACGCAAAGTTTCTTGCAGAACACATTCTTCACGATGATTCTACTGTGTAGGGGGTCTGGTGTTTGAAAAGGTTTTTTTGTCTCCATGCTAGAATTTTTCTGGCGTTTTGAAAGCCTTGTTCTCTTAATTCATCAACTGATTGGTGCTTTTCCAAATGAAGATAAAGAACTTGATCGGCTTCTTTGTAGGTGAATCCGAATTGGCCTTCGTCGGTTTGTCCAACCCAGAGGCCGGCACTTGGGTCTTGGTCTATAATTTCCTCCGGAACTCCGAGATGTTGTGCTAGTCCATAGACTTGGGTTTTGTAGAGGTGTTCGATGGGTTCTATGTCGGATGCTTGATCGCCAAAACGGGTGAAGTATCCGAGGAGGTTTTCTGACTTATTTTCTGTACCGACGACCAATGCTTTATATTTTTTTGCAAGATCAAAAAGGACAATCATCCTCGTCCGTGCAGCAATATTTCCCCGTCGCAGTTTATCTTCTGATCCAATCTTAAGAAGTTTTACTGTTTCTTCTATGACTGATTTTATAGAGAGAAGGTGGATATTTTCTTTTGGAACATTGTATTTTTCTACAACTTTTTCAATCTCCGAAAAAACAGGTTTGATATCATACATATGAACGATAATAATATCTTCAGGGGGAAGGAATTCTTTTAAGAGAAAGAAGGAAAGTGTTGAATCAATTCCTCCTGAGAGACCGATGATTGCTTTTGTTCTCCCTTGTTTTGCAAACGTGTCTTTGAGAAAGTCGACAATCCGATTTTTCTCTTTTTCAGGATTGATTTTCAGAATGTCATCTTTCATAGAGCTTATTTTTTATTATATATTCTCCAACACCTGCTGGCACATATAAATTAATTGGTAACTTTTCTTTTACTCTCTGACGGATTTTGGTTGATGAGATATTGGTTAAGAGTAAATTTTTTGTATGTAATACAGTAACATTTTCAGGAATTGATTGCAAGTTGAGCTTGTCGCGTACAATCTCTTCTAAGTGGGGTAGCATCCATTCCCGCGGGAAAATAATAAGGTTATGTTGCATCACGATATCCTGCCACTGTTTATATTTTTGAAAATGTTCTAGCTGGTCACTTCCAGTAATCCAGTAAAATGTATCACTGGGATATTGAACCTTCAATGCGTTTAATGTATCTATAGTATAACTCGTAGGATTATGTTTGATTTCAAAGTCAGATACTTTGATTGTGTCACTCTCGACCAATTTGGTCATAGATAATCGCATATGCACATCAGTTAGATTTCTATCGAAGGGATGGTGAAAAGCTGGCATAAGCCAAACTTGATCCATGTCGAGTAATTCTTTGACTTGTGTGACGATGAATACGTGTCCGAGGTGCGGGGGATCAAAGCTTCCACCTAAAATAGCAATCTTCATGTAATAAGTATAGCAAATAGTGATATTTGGAGTCTCAATATCTATGTACTCTTCGTTTGCCTTTCCGATTATTCTTGATTTCTCTTCCTTCGAGTGATTCACCTTTTCTTAAGTTTTTGGCTCTTCCTCTTGTATGGGTGGTGTCTTTGTTAGCCGGTTTCATCATTTCTGCAATATCAGCATCAGTTAAAGGATCTGCACTGCTAGTTGCTTTGGGTGCTTCAGGTGTCGAGTCTGTCTCACCCTTGTCACCTGAATTGACGTCTTGCGAAGAAACAGTATTATAAAATCTTTCTTCGAGTTTACCTCCTCTGAACTCTTCTTGTGCCATATATTTCCCTTAATATCAAACGATTTTATCACCATTATTTACACTCTGCAAGAGATGTTTTAATGGATACTGTTTGATGGATAAAAAACGTATAAAGATATTAAAATAAAAAATTCTCCAGAGGCACTTTTTTTCAATCATTTCATATGTTACTATATATAAATGCTTAAAAAAATTGAGTTAATGCTCGATGCCAAATTATACTCCCGGCTTTATAAAAGGTCAATAATTATTAAAATTGTTGTATTTATTATAGCTTTTAGTGTGCTTTTTTGGTATATCCGTGTTAATCAGGGTCTCTCTGACTATCATCTCGAACAAGATCTCCGGTCTATACCGTATCTTTTTAGTGCAGGTAACCTCATCTTCAGTATCATCTCAGGTTCTATTTTTTGGATTCAGTGGGGGAAATGGGATAGACTTAATGATGTAAATCATGGCGAAATCAATATGCTCAGGCAGCTTTATATTCTCGCGCACCATTTTCCAAGGGATGAAATGAATGATATACGATTCCGTATTTATTATTATGTGAAAACATATATAGAAGCATCAGATGGGAAAAGTTTAAGGCTTCTGGAGACCCGGTCTCAAAATGTTGATGACGCGCTTGTAAAGATTGAAGATAGTATGTTCGGTGTATCCAAGAAGCATCCCGATGTCGGACCTATGGCATTTGGTTTTCTC
Source organism: Patescibacteria group bacterium (assembly GCA_041743715.1). Lineage (GTDB taxonomy): Bacteria > Patescibacteriota > Microgenomatia > Levybacterales > UBA12049 > JACDET01. The sequence goes on from JBGTMH010000072.1 coordinate 10,798, forward strand.
ACCAGGGCGATGGAGTACCGTGAGCAAAAAATTCATCTTTCAAATCAGCAACTACCACTCGGTGTTCGTGTTTTTGTGATGTTCGCGACGTTTTCAGTAATATTCGGGTCGCTTTTTGTCCCTTTTAATAGTATTTTATATAATTATTATTTTACACTTGTTGATGCATTACTGGCATTTGGTGTCTTTCTCATAATTGAGGATTTTGATCATCCCTATCGCCCGGGAAATTTTGTCCTTAATGTTAATTTGTATAAAATTTTGATGGAAGAAATCAGAACAAAGCTCGAACAAAGAGGTTTTGATATAGAAGCAGCTGAAGCAAAAGAAACCAAAACTGCAAGTTAAATCAGAATCTTCCCACAATCCTCCACCCCAAGGGCTACCCCTTACCCACATCTTTTTGTTGAAAAATATACCAAGCAGTCATCATGTCCGTAAACCTTCTCATACCAATCCATAAGGTCTTCACTCCTGGCTCTTTATCGCTCTTTCTTCCAAGAAACCCGCCG
>JBGTMH010000073.1:0-46032 GCA_041743715.1 Patescibacteria group bacterium
GGTATCTTGCTGGGTATTTGTTTGCAGCTTCATTATATATCGCTTTTTCTGGCGGTAATCGTTGCGGTTTCACTTTTTTTGATGAATTGGAATCGTAACGGAAAGCCTAAATTTCTGCAATTAGGTACGTATTATCTCCAAATTTTTGTTGGTTTTTTAATTGGTTTTTCACCTTTTTTGGCATTTGAAGTGCGTCACGGTTTTCCAAATTTCAAAACGATATTTGGATTTATAACCAACGATACAGTTCAGAAAAGTTATGAAACGTACCATCTTTTTTATGAACCGATTGCTGATGTTTTTTTCCGTTTATTTGCAAGGCTTGTCTATGCTTTTCCCACACCCAATCAGTACTTCCACCTGCCGAGTATCAATCTGCAAATTTTTGGACTTTTGATAATCATCCTGGCTGTTGCCGCAATAGTCGCACTTGTGAGACACAAAAACAAACAAGCAGTAATTATTTTATCCGTGTGGCTAGTACTTGGAGTTTTGTTGTTTGGTTTGTACAAGAAGCCTATTTATGATTACTATTTGGTATTTCTCTTTCCACTACCATTTTTATTGATGGGGCACCTTATAGCCAAAATATCCGAGTTGAAGAAAAAGAAGTTCCGGTATGGAATTATTCTCAGTATTATTCTTTTTGGCTGTATCTTCATGTATAACTTGTGGAATATGCCTTTTCGAAATGAACCAAATAAGCAAAAAGAACAGGTCAAAAAAATTGTTGCATTTGTGATCACGAAAACAGACAAGAAACCATTTAATTTTGCACTGCTTTCTGAGGCAAACTCAGATCATGCGTATAAATATTATTTTGAAATTCTTGGACACAAACCAGTAATGATTGATATTCCAACCCGCGATCCAAAGAGAACAACAGTAACCGATCAATTATTTGTTGTCTGTGAAGATCCGAAGTGTGTGCCGCAAGGCCATCCACTTTTTGAAATCGCAGGATTTGGTAGCGCAGTCAGTCATCAGAACTGGCAATTGCCCGCAGTAAAAGTTTATAAATTAGTTCATGAATAAGAAGAGCCACGCATTGTCATCCTGAATTTATTTCAGAGCCTGTCCTGGACTTGATTCAGGAATATCAAGCGCCTGAGATTCCGAAACGAGTTCGGAATGACAAGGATGCGTAACATGTTATTCATTAAAGCGGAAGGTACCGGCTATTCTTTCAAATGTATCACTATTGTTACCTTCGACATTCCGATCAAGTGTTGTAAATATCAGATCGTACATATAATCTCCTTTATGGATCAGGTAATGGGTTTGATACTGAGGATAAGGCTCATCTGATTTGGTATAGGTATAAATAACTCCTGCGTAACCTTGGATAGTTACATTTGAAATTTTTGTAGTGACATTTTTGGAATCAGTGTCAAAAGAGACGAGACCTGGCCTGTTAAGATAAAGTCTTTTGAATTCTTTTTCTGAATAAGGTAATACCGCGACATCTAACCATATACCCCCGACTGTGGTTGCGGACTTATTGTTATAAAAAGTTATTGAGCTTCCTTTTCGTTCGTATACAGTCCAATTCTTGGGATATTGAATGGTATATCGATAAAGGGAATTTGTATAAGTTGCTAAATCTTGGGTAAGGAAATAATTTTCTCTTTGTTTCTCAATAGCAGCCGTAACATAGGGGTATTGCTTGGTAATTGCTACAGCAATCAAAACATAATTAACCATTCCAAAAATGGCAATAATAATAAAGATTGGTGCCGTTTTGACTGTTCCTACTTCATCTTGGAATAGTATTTTACTTTGGTATTTCCGTCGTAGTAAAAAGCCAAGAAAGAGACTGGTTTGAATCAGAATATAGACACTTACCGCAATACCCACATAGAGATAGTAAAGCGTTGCCCACGACGTAAAAACAGCAGCATATAGATAAAGAAGAAGATAAAAAAATAAAAATTGGAAAGGGTATACTTTTACTGCTTGCCAGCCTCTTTTAAAAGCTAATTGGAACTTTTTTTGTTCTAATAGTACATCGAAATATGCTTGGTGGATAATGATAGTTACAATAAAGAGACCAATTCCTATAAAGATACCCACAAAAATGACAATAAACCAATAATAAAACGAACTGCCCCATACGATGTCAATCGCCTCAAAGAAAAAGCTGAAAAATAAAGTGAGGAGAGAAAAACCAATAACACAGACAAGGATAATCGCGATATGGATAGAAGTCGAAAAAATCAGTGAGAGCAATTCACTGAAAGATACCAAAAAACTTTTCCAAAATGAAACCTTTTCACCTTTTTCCTGTCTATCTATAAAGTAATAAAGCCCAGATAAGCAGTAGGTGTTATAAAAAAGAATTGGCAAAAACCAGAGAAAAAACATTTGGGGTGAGTTCTTAAAGAAGTTGACAAGGAGAATGGCAGAAGGCAACGTTAATGCAAAAACGATAAAGACTTGCGCGTAGTACTTCACAAGTATTTTGAATGCATCAGCTCCAAGCGCTACGAAAATTTCAAAAATCGGTATTTTAAGAAGCTCTTTCCATACTACATTAAATATACGTAACAGATACTGAGAGACAGGAGATTTGTAAGCAGTACGAAGTGATGAGGCTATTTTTTTACTGGAATTCTCTTTGTTTCTTTGATTTAGGTCTTTAATATCTCCAACAAATTTCCCAGTTTTTACACGGTAATCAACGTAATCTTCGGCGTCGGTAAGGAAGTCACCAATCGCTTTAAAGAATTTTCCTATTGCTTTCACTCTGCCTCTATTGTTTCACCTTAGTAAATTTACTGTCAAGTGAGAGAGTGCGAAAAAAAACCCCCCGTTGTGCGGGGGGTTTTATTATGTTCCCTGAAGTATATATCCTTCAAGGAGATAGTCCCAGACTAGGCTGAGCCAATCTTGTACATTCCTGTACCACAGACTGGGCATTTTGCCTTCAGAGCTGGTTTACCATTTTTCATGGTTACTTTTTCAGGATTATCAACGTCTCTTTTTTGGCGACATTTGACACAATACATTGATGCCATATGATTATTCACCCCCTTTCAAAAATAAAGCGAATTAAGAGTTCTGCAACGACAATGGCACTAGTCAAAAAAGCAGTTTTTCTCAGATCGTGTGCGAGGTATTGATAGCCATGGGTAGCGATCGAGACTGTTTGAGTAGATGTATGAATTTTTTCCTCATGCAATTTCTTGGTGGGAGGGGATTTCGTAGTATATGACTTGGGGAGAGAAAACGTGCTCTCTGAGCGTTCATTGGTTTCTTGGGGCTGAGTAGGTTCCTGTGCGGGGAGAACAGGCGTGCTCGATGATGACACTGAGGGTATCATCTGCCGTCTTGCATCAGCTTGTAATTTCTGTTTGCGTGTCTTTTTCTTTTTAGGCATGAATGAGCCTAGGTTACACTATTGACAGGCTGAGTGTCAAGAGGCTAATATGGAGAAAGCGAAAAACGCAAAGCTAAAAGCGCGCAGCTTTTGTAAAAAAGATTGATATGATAACCTTTATTGCATTACTTATTATTATCCTTTGGCTTGGGTGGATTACTATTTATCTCCTTCGATTAAAAGCAAACTACCTCACACTGACGCAAGGAGCCAACAGAAAAACCCTTGATATTGTTCTGAGTAATGTTGCGCGCGAGATACAAATGTCGAAAAAGGATATTGCTAACCTAGTCACACGTTGTGATAGAATAGAAAAGGAAGAGCGGTATCATATCCAGAAGATCGGTCTTCTCCGGTTTAATCCGTTTAAAGACACTGGAGGCGACCAAAGCTTCATTTTAGCAATGGTTGATGCATATGATACAGGAGTAGTAATTACAGCGCTGTATTCGCGTTCAGGGACGCGCTGGTACACCAAGAAAGTTGTCAAAGGAAGAGGAACGGAACACGAGTTGTCAGAAGAAGAGAAAAAAGCTCTGAAAATGGCAACTGTGGAAGTCAAAAGTTAAAACGCAAAAGTCTTTTACTTTTGCATTTTGAGTTAATATCCTGCCTATGAAGAAAGTTATCCTATTAGGATTTATTGTATATATTGTAACTGCTGGTGTATCGTACGCGGTTTTTTCAAAAGCACCATCGATTACAAAACCAGAGGGGACTGGTTCAAAATCAAACCCTGGAGGCTTAGGAAAGATAGATAATGATTATGAAGCCTTAACATTTGATCCCAACGCTCCTAAGACAGAAGTATGTCCACTCAATGGCGTTAAATATGGTCGGGACCAGAAAGAGTGGTGGGAAAAACACCGGCCCCTCGGTGTGATGATTGAAAATCACGTGGAATCCCGCCCTCAGTCAGGCCTTCAGGCAGCAGACGTTATCTACGAGTCTGTGGCAGAAGGCGGCATTACTCGATTCCTCGCAGTCTATCATTGCCAAGATGCAGGGATTGTCGGTCCAGTACGATCAGCTCGTACTTATTTTTTGGACTTTATGTCTGAATACACAGAGTTTCCTTTATATGCTCACGTAGGCGGTGCAAATTCACCAGGTCCTGCCAATGCTCTTGGACAAATTGAAGATTATGGATGGGGACAATACAATGACTTGAGTCAGTTCTCGATTGGATTTCCGACTTTCCGAAGAGACGAAAGTCGGTTGGGACGTGAAGTAGCGACTGAACATACCATGTATTCGGTTACGTCCAAATTGTGGGATATCGGGGCAAAAAGGAAGTTAACCAATGTGGATAAAGACGGTGAAGCTTGGGACGCCGGATTTACTCCTTATTCTTTTAAAGATGCATCAGCAAGTAAAAACGCAAGCCAAACAATTAGTATACCGTGGAGCGGTGGTAATTATTCAATCGAATGGACATACAATGGGAAAGAGAATGCGTATCTACGAAACAACGGCGGCACCGCGCACACAGACCGCAATACAAAGAAGCAGCTAAGCGCCACCAATGTCGTCGTACTTTTTATGAGAGAAAGCCGTGCAAACGATGGGTATGAAGGCAATGCGCATATGCTTTATGGAACAAAAGGAACAGGAGACGCGATGGTATTCACAGCTGGCAAACAAACAAAAGCAACATGGAAAAAAGAAGATCGAACATCACATCTCGTCCTTACAGATGCCAGCGGTCAGGAAGTCACATTAAGCCCTGGTAAACTTTGGTTTGTAGTGCAAGCTATCGGTGCGAACGTAACCGTGAAGTAATTATATACACCTCATCTTTATTATAAAAAGATGATATGACTCTTAATAAACTTTTTTTCTCCCTCAGTATACTGCTTCTATTTTCTATTACTTTATTTACTCCGCGAACTGTATCTGGACATGTATTGACTCCACAGCAGGTAGTTGCAGATAAATATGTCGTTCAACTCGTTATTTCACCACAAACAGCTTCAAGCACATTGCATTTAGCCTTCTCAGATAAAAGGTCAGGCAAGAGGTTCAATATACCACTCTCCTATAAAATCAAAATATATGATGCTCAAAAAAAACAATTTATTTTTATTAGCCAAATACTTGAGACAAGTACAGGCAGTGACAAATTCCTGTATACATTTACACCAGGAAATGTATATGAGATATTTGTTGAGTTTGAAAAATCGGATGAACCCGGCAAAATCTATAAAACAAAAGATTGGTTATGGGCTGAACCCACAAGACAGCAGATCAACTTAGCAATGGTTGGTGGCGTGGTTATAGCAGCATTTTTTATCGTTGGTACTTTACTCTGGAGCAAACTGAAGTAGTTTCGCATGTTATAAATGAGAAATTTATCATGTTTATTCCTTCACTATTATTGTTCCTCTATTGCTGGGAATAACATGGTTGTGATATTTCCATATTCCGGGAGAATTGAAGACATACTGATAGACGCCGTTTTTATAAAGGACTTCTTGTTGATCAAAGCTGGAGAGGCCAGTGTGCGCGGGATGCGGGTCTGATGCTACCCACATAGGTGAGTCGGATTTATTTGTGAAGGTTACTAATGTGCCAGGTTCTACAGTAATGGTTTGTGGAACAAAATCTTGACCGGTAAATGCGACACTTTTTTTCAACGAATTATTTACTACTTGCGGTTGAAAAGCTTTTTCTGGTTTGTTTAGTCTTAATTGATTATTAAATTCATATATTCCCGCAGCAGTGATAAGAAAGATTACCGTACCTATAAGCAGCACGTTTTTTTTGTCTATCTGCAGGCTCATCTTTTTTAAGTATACCATAGAATACCGCTTGACTATTTCATCGAAGTTAAGTCATTATTTAAGGAGGGGGAATATGAAAATAGATTTTTTATCTGATATTAACAAAGACTATAAAACTGCCATGAACTATGAAAAAGTGGATAAGTTTATTGTTACGGTATTATGGTGGCATTTTTGGATATTTGCTCTACAAGCGTTTGCAGCTTCTGTTTTGAGAATCGCTGAAACGTATCCATCTCCGTTTGCTTGGCGTATTATTAGCTATACTGAAGCGAGTAGCGCTATGCTTATAGCGGTTGCCGCAACAGCAATTCCTGCACTCCTTATCGGTCGGGTAAAGAATCATTATGTCTGGCGTGTTATGGTGACAGTTTGTTTTGTGGTTTATTCTTATCTGTTCGTCTTCATCAGCGGCGGATCAATTGAGATGCATTTTCACTTTTTTATGCTCATAGCGTTACTCATAGTGTATGCTGATTGGAGGCTTGAATGGGTTCTTTTGGTTTTGACCGCTCTGCATCATGGTATTCTCAATTATGTCGAACCAGGCTGGGTATATTTTTACGGGAGAAATGATTTTGCAGTCATTTCCCATTCGCTTCCTGTTCTTGGCGCGGTGATTTTCACGACAGTTCTTTGTCGGAATCACAGAGACGCGATCGTTGCTTTAGATAGTACAAAGAACAGCTTGGAAGCAACAGTAGCTGAACGTACTCGTCAAATGCTCGATGTGAACAATACCCTTGAAGCGATGGTACAAGAAAGAACTTCCCAACTTGAACAGAAGCTCAGCGAAGTTGAAAAGTTGAATAAAGTGATGGTAGGAAGAGAATTAAAAATGTTAGATCTGAAAAAAGAGAATGAACAACTCAAGCAAGCTCCTGAACAGCAGAAATAGATTGTTAATTGATCTATTCCAATCAAGTAACTGAGATAATATAGGATGCTAGCATAATAAGAAAAGAAAGTTCTTTCTATACATAATTGGTATTTTTTATGGGGTTATTGCAATCAATTCAATCAATTTTTACGCCCTCAAATGATCTTGAAAAAGTGTTTTTTGGCAAAACACCATCAACATCGGTTGCGGTTGAGAAGATCTTTACTCATTTACAATCTCTTGTAAATAAGCCGGAATTATGTGAGGAATTTATTGATAAGTATCAACATCTCTCATTACTCGATCCGCAAAAAAGAGAAATTCCTGTGATCAAGCTTTATAAAAACTTTGAATTTTTCATAATTAAAAATAAACCACCAAATATAACAAAAGAGTACACATCCGCGACACTTCGGCAAGAGATAGCATCAGTAGTACCGCTCAATGAATTAAGTGATTTCTTCAGAGTAATATTTATTCCTGATCGTGAGAAATCAACCGCACTATTTGTAATCGGTTTAGAATTCATTAATCAAATTTCTGGCGCGATACTCGGGCAAAAACAGCTTCATAGTCTTATTGATCAAGCAGCTCAGGGCACAATATTTGTGGATTTACAAGCTGATGGTCAAACGATAGTAATGCCTCCGGCTATTAACGAAAAGACAAAGACGATGCCTGTGCGGGAGGTAAAAAGTCAGTACAATAAATTCTATGAGACACTTCATCAAGGACTTATAACAAGTCTTGGAGAAGAAAAAGCTGCTGAACCATTTATATCGTTTAATATTCTGGCGCAACAAATATATGCCTATGATATCACTGAGTATCTGCTCGATATTTTGCCTAAAGAAGCACTTGATGGCCAAAAACTTGAGTTTTTCGATAGACAAGAATTAGAACGTATTGTCCATGAAAAGACAGCACAACTTGATCTCGTGAAGAATCAGTTAGAACAACAATTAACGCAATTTCAAGAACAAAATCAGGCACTTGAAGACACAAAAAAATCTATGCTTAATGTATTGGAAGATGTTGAGGAAGAAAAAAATAATGCACAGCTAGCAAAAGCAAAAGATGATGCCATACTCTCAAGTATTGGTGAAGCATTGTTCGTTGTGGATCTCATAGGGAATATCGAATTAGTAAATCCAGTAGCCCAAGAATTACTGGAGATACATGAAAAAGATGCCCTTGGGAAATTAGTCACAAATGTATTGAAATTTAAAAATGAAGATGGAAGTCCAATCCCACAGGAAAACCAGCCAATTCTTACGACCCTAAATACAGGCGGGCAGATCAACCAGACCATGCTTTATACAAAGAAAAATGACAAAAAGTTAACCGTTAATATTATCACCAGTCCTATCAAGCAAAATGATAAAGTTATTGGAGCTTTAGGTATTATTCGAGATATCACAAAAGAAAAAGAAATAGATAGGATGAAAACTGAATTTATTTCTTTAGCATCTCATCAACTACGAACGCCATTATCCGCGATTAGATGGTTTACGGAAATGTTACTGGGTGGAGATGGAGGAGAGCTTAATAATGAACAAAAAGAGTTTGCCAAGAATATCAGTGATTCTACACAAAGAATGATACAGCTGGTCAATTCCCTCCTAAATATCTCTCGCATGGAATCAGGCAGGATACTTGTCGATCCCCGCCCAACAGATTTAAAAGAGTTAGTTCAAGGTGTTGTAACAGACTTGAAAGCCAAAATTGAAGACAGAAAACAAAACCTCCTTATCAGTGTTCACGATGATTTACCGAAGATTAATCTCGATCCCCGACTCATAAGACAAGTCTATTTGAATCTTTTGACCAATGCGATAAAATATACACCGAAAGAAGGGGAAATAACTGTCTTTATTTCAAAAAAAGATGGTGATATTATTACGCAAATTAGTGACAATGGGTACGGTATCCCAAGGGATCAAAAAGATAAAATATTCCAAAAGTTTTTCAGAGCAACAAATATTATCAAAGTCGAAACTGATGGAACAGGACTTGGTCTCTATCTTATCAAAGCTATTGTCGAATCATCAAAAGGGAAAATTTGGTTTGAGAGTGAAGAGGGAAAAGGAACAACATTTTGGTTCACGTTGCCACTCAGTGGCATGGAAGCTAAAAAAGGCGAGGTTACACTTGATGAATAAATGACTCAGCCTTTTTCTTTCTTGCTTTTCAGGTATTACTGAGATAATATACATAGTATGTCAAAGCAAAATCCAACCATTATGGTTGTTGAAGATGAAACACTGCTTCTCCAAGCTATCACCAAAAAAATAAAAATAAGTGGCATGGATGTTCTCTCATGCTCAAGCGGTCAGCAAGCAATCGATTATCTCAATAGTATTGACGAACTTCCCGATGCTGTGTGGCTTGACTATTATTTAAAAGATATGAATGGTCTTGATTTTATGCAGCAATTGAAAGAAAATCCGAAATGGGAACATATCCCAGTATTGGTTGTGAGTAATTCTGCGAGTCCTGAGAAAGTAAATACGATGCTAGGACTTGGAGCAAAAAAGTATATCTTAAAAGCTGAACACCGGCTTGATGAGATACTCACTATCATTCGAGAATTTATTAATGACACGGATCCTGAGCAAAAAAAACAATGAAAACAATTTTAGTTGCTGAAGATGATAAATTTCTTGCTAATGCATATCGCGTCAAATTAACCAAAGCCGGTTTTGATGTGCATATTGCAGGAGACGGTGAGGAAGTGCTTGCTCTGCTCAAGAGCATTACTCCAGATATTATCCTCTTGGATCTTGTAATGCCGGTGAAAGACGGTTTCTTAACACTTGCTGCAATTAAATCTGACGAAAAACTCAAATCTATTCCAGTGGTCGTGGCCTCCAATCTCGGGCAAAAAGAAGATACAGAACGAGCACTCAACCTCGGCGCTTATGACTTTGTTATAAAAAGTGACTTATCACTCAATACGCTTATCGAAAAAATTAATAAAATTCTCGACCCTTCATAGTTGTTTATTTTGCTTCACCTGTCGTAATTGATACATCGTATGTTTCTAAGAGAGGATCTTGCTGCGTATTAACGTCGGTAAACGTTTTTTTTAATTCTGCGAGGATAACATCTCTGAATTCTACTGGTGTTCTTTTGGAGAAGGTGATGAAGGTGATTTTTGCAGGTGAACCTGCTGCATTGCCTGTTGAAATAGATGTAAAACCGGCATCGGTTAGTTGGCTTTTTACAGTATTTGCTTGTCCGGCGATTCCTGAACCATTGAGAACTTGTATTTTGATGTCTGTTTTTTTCGGTGTTGCTGATTCATTGTTTTCTGATATCTGAGGAGTTAGCGCTGATTGAGTAGGTTTTGAAGAGAGAATAGGTGTAACTTTGGCATTTGAAGATGATAGTGACGGCCGGGATACGAAGCCCAGGTTTATTGCAGCAAAGAAAAAGACTCCACCTAGGCACAAAAAGCATACGACTAATAGTAATATTTGTTTACGTGGCATTTGTTTTTTTGGTTGCGATAGCTTCGTTGGATGTAAAAAATCTCCTATTTCAATAGTGCTTTTTTCTTTAGCGAGACAGGAGAATGTATCAAAGGAGAGGGTCTGTCCTTGCAAGAGCTGGTTAAAAAGTGTCAGTGGTACGACTTCTTTTATATGACATCCGTATTGTTGTCCGATAGCAATAATTGTTTTATACAGATTACTATTTGTGGCCATGAAAAAGATCGCTTGTTTTGTCTGAATAATTTTTTCCTCAACACTGTTTGAAGATAATGGCACCATTTCAATGAATTTTTTCACCTCATCTTCATAGACAAATTCAGGTGTATTCTGAACAGTTTTTGAAAAGACAAGTTCTTGTGAGAGAAAAAGAATTGAGTCACCTTTTGAAAAATGAGAAAAAAACTCTCTGAGCAATTGCTCAAATAACTTTTGATCAATCACCTCTTGATGTCTCACAACATCTGGCGGGAAAAGAAGTTGCTGTACTTGATTTTTAGGCAAGAAAACAAACAATCCATTCTGCTTAAGCAAAAAATAAGCCTTCATACTACTAGTATAGCAAGTTTATAATTTATTTTTTTTTAGAGAAAGTAATTCGGAAAGAATGAAGAACGAAAAAGAAAAATGGGTGGTCTAGTTTCAATAAATGAAAAGTTATCGGGATGAGGATACACCAACTACTTCAGCTCCGCAAGCTCGAACTGTTACGATGCCATTTGCATCAATTGCGACTGTATATCCGGTTTTTGTAGCATCATACGTTGTACCTGCTGTTGGGTCAATTGGCAAAGATTTAAGATACTTGGATAAGTTAACCGTTCCTACCATTGGGTTAATACAAGCTGTTGATGCGGCTACGTTACATGAACTGAGTGCATTGACAACTGGACTGCAATCAAGTGCCGCTCCAGTACCTAGTTGTGTCTCTAGAAGTGGTGGAGTTCCAAATGCGGTTGGAAGCGCGCCCTTATTATCTACGATAGATGCATGAATTGCGGTGAGGATACTATCTACATCACTTGTACGGCGGGCATCTTGTGAGTCGTTGATTCTTTGTGCTGGGTTGAGGGCGACGAATACAGCTACTGCCAATGTCGAAATAATGACAATAACGATAAGCAACTCAATAAGTGTAAAACCTTTTTGTAATCTCTTCATAAGTTAATCTACATCCAGCATAATTAAAAAACTCCACCATTGTCAAGGGTCAAATTTCTCTCCATCTTATTATGCTAATTCCTGAGCTGCTACGTGTAAAGGTGACTTGGATATTTCGATCATAATTTGTGTCTGTTGAAGAAACGGTAATATCCCAGTTCGGATTTCCTGAATTAATTGTGATAGTACATGTTCCCTCAGGGCGTGTAATATTAGTAGCTGTAAAGCTTGAGTTTGCTCTTATCTTCAAAAGATAATCTTCCGCACATCCTTCCACCAGTGATAAATTTGTTTCACCTCGCACCAGTGCAAACGATGATTGACCTTCACCGATTCCCAAGAGAGCGACTGTGGATGCTATTATAAGAACAACTGCTGAAATAATAAGGACTGTTGATAAGGCCATAAAGCCTTTTGGTGCTGAGAGGTGAGAGGTGAAAGTTGAAAAAAATTTAGAAATAAATTGTTGATATATAATATTCATTTTAATTACTCCTTACTTCCGCACTACCACGTATGGAAACCGGTGGCACCTGGTATTCCTGTCTTGTGCTTGTGAATGCGTCTTCAATAATGAACTCGTAACCGATATGTTCAGAGATATTTCCTACAGAAGTGTAATTTGTAAATGTTAAACTCGATATATTTGTATCTGTAGCATTGAGATTGACTGCTGTCCCACCGTTTTTGCTGATTTGTACTTTTCCACCAACGAGAGAGATTACTGTCGAAGTATCCGGAGGAAAGTTAATGAGCGAAATGCTAGTCGGATTTACTATTGTAATACCACTGGCATTTCGGATCTCGTATTTGATTCGCTCGCTGACATACCGTGCTTGGGAGAAGACCTCTTGTTGAATACTTGATTTAGCACCAGAACCGATTATGTTCCAGGCAAAGACGATGAGGGCGGTCATGACCATTGTTGATATGGTGATGTAGAGGATAAGTTCTATGAAGGTGAAACCTTTCTGAGATGAGAGGTGAGAGATGAGAGATGAGAAATTTTTCATTCTGGTAGCTTTATTTGATAGTAGCATTTTGAGAGGGGGAAGAGAAGGTACGCATAAATGTATAAGAATCCTGTGCGCTCGTTCTTGCTATCTATTAACCAGAGATCCTAGCAGCGATACGAGAAGCAACGGAATATCGATTGTTGCATATGAGACAGTTTTGACAGTATCACAGCCTTGGATATTTGTCTTATCATTCATTTCTCCTGTGAGACAGGCTTTTGTATCGCCTGATTTGATACCTGTCTTATCAGTCTCAAAAACAAAAAGGAAATCTTGTTTGCGATCTCCATTGACATCTGCTTTCACTCCTCGTCCCTGACGAGCACTAGCACCATTTGGTCCAAATTTGACAGATTTGGGATTAACTTTTGTCGCATCAAACGTTCTTGTTGAGAGAATGGCTACAGGAATAACACCGTTGCTTTTGGGATTTATCGTATTGGTTTTATCTAAGGGTTTGATATCAATGGGGACTTGCAGAGCGATTGTTGTTTCATGAGGTTCTGGATTATAATCGAAGGAGTACTGCGCAGGTACATTGGAAGAAAGCTCTCCTTCAAAAAGTTTGAAGTCTACCTCTGCATCCCGGTCCGATCCATACACAGCAAAGCTATATTCTTGATTTGCAGAGCCAATCACCTCAATCTGATACTTGCCAGCGATGGGAGTCTGCACTATTGCCCAGTGAACTCCTGCATTTGCTGGAGGTGCAGGACGTTCTCCTGTACCATCATGATAAGCTTCATCAAAGAAATAGTTTGAGTTTGGTATCTCCTGCACAATAGTTGCTGCGGTACTATCATACCCTGTCTTTTTTCCATGTGGATCAGTAATGATCACCTGCGCCGGTGCTTTTACTGCTACCTCAATGCTGCTGAAATCACTATTGGTTTTCTTGTACCTTCTCATTCCTTGAGAAGCAGTATTGCCGTAAGCTGGATCATTCAGATGTGTCCTAGTAAAGAGTGGGTCATTAATCGCAAACGTATTATCTGTAATTCCAGTCCCGACAACCCAATGTCCAGGGACACCAAGAATCACCGGTCTCCCGTCATTAATATCTTGTGCAAGCGTTGTTGCATTATATGCTCCACCCCCATCATAGATTATTTTTTGCGTTCCATAGTTACTATGTGCCTCGGCCGCATAGTCACCAACTGCTGCCCATCGAACATCTCCAAATGAATATCCCAGACTCACACACCCACCACTTCCACACTGAGTATTACGATTAAAATAGTCATTAACAGTTGTAGGTGTTGTAATAGCCCCATCAACTGGATTTACTATACCATAGTATCTTAATATCATAGCCATTGAAGTCATCGCACACCCACAATCCGCAATTGTTGTACCACACCAGAGAGTTTGTTTCGTCCCATGATCATACTCAGTTCCTTCCCAAGATGGGTTATTGTCAGTAAAGGGAGCGATTCCTTGTTTGAGTAGGGGGACATTGAGGGTACCAGGAGGTAGGGTGGGAGTTGGAGAAAGTGTAGAAGTTGGACTAGGAGTTGGAGTAAGTAAGTTAGAGAGATTAACTCTCCCGATTTTGTTTCCCTGCACTTCAGTAAACCAAAGGTTGTCATCAGAACCAGCAGCAATAGCATACGGTACACTATTATTAGTCGGAATTGAAAACTCTGTAATTAAGCCATTGGGCGTAATTCGTCCAATCTTATTTCCGTCCCATTCTACAAACCAAACATTGCCGTCGGAACCAGTAGCAATACCAAATGGACGGCTGTTACTAGTTGGTATTGAAAACTCAGTAATAGTACCATCAGGAGTGATCCGACCAACTTTATTTGCACCAGTTTCCGTAAACCAGAGATTTCCATCCGAACCAGTGGTAATATTGTGAGGGTTACTGTCACTAAAAGGTAATGGGAATTCTGTGATTGTTCCATCAAGAGTAACTCGTCCAATTTTATTTCCATACCACTCCGTAAACCAGAGGTTTCCATCAGGACCAGTAGTAATATTGTAGGGGCCTGTACCTCCAGAAGGTAGAGGAAATTCGGCAAATTCTCCATTAGGTGTCATTCTTCCAATTTTATCTTCAAAAAAAGTTGAATTTGTAAACCAAAGATTGCCATCAGGACCAGTAGTAATATCGTGAGGCTCACTTCGAATATGGCCAGGTGGTATTGGAAACTCAGTAATAGTACCATCGGGAGTGATGCGTGCAATCTTTCCTCCTCCAGTTATTGTAAACCATACATTGCCATCGGAACCACCTGTTATATTATAGGAAGGGAGAGAAATTGGAAATTCGGTGATAGTACCATTAGGGGTAATTCTTCCAATCTTAGTTGCACCGCTGTGTGTATACCAGAGATTCCCATCTGGTCCGGCAGTGATGTCATATGGATTACTATGATTAATAGGATCAACCATAGGTATCGGAAATTCAGTGATAGTTGATATAGTTTGTGCGTTTGCGCTGAAGAGAGCCGACGGAGATAGTACGGTGAGAACTCCAATGATAACCGAAAGGATTGATAGTAGAAAAAAATTCGATTTAAAGCCTACTTTCATTACGGTAATCTTACCGTAAAATATTTATCATGTAAATGGATCAAAACAGAATAAGTTTACTTCTTCTTTAGGGATTCCTCCAATACTTAAACGAGTACGGACTTGCAATTGCCTGTCCTAATGCTGTCTCTAAAACACTACCTCCGTTTGCGTCAGTCCAAGTAAAAGTGGGTCCAGCTGTGAGAACTAGACGTTTGGCAAATAAATCAAGAAGAGCATTTGATGAAGTTAATATAAGTCTATCTTTATTGACAAGGCCTATTTCAATCTCATACCATTGCTGTTGAAAAGTTGTTGTGTTTCCACTATTTAGGGAAGGTGCAGGATTTGAAGTTAATGTAGCTGTCCAAGTTGGACTAGCGCCAGGTGTTAAGGCAACATAACTTATTCGTCCATCAGTAACAGCATCATGGTATACCACAATTCCGCGTGTTAGAGCTCCAGAAATTACCCAACCAGTTGCAACATTTCTACTACCTGGAATAGGAGATTGAGATGTGATGTCTTTATTTGCACCACCGGTATTATTCCATGCTGATCCTGTCCAATAACCTACTTGCAAATCATCACCTGAGTCTCCGATTGATGCGAAAAGAATTTCGTTAGTGTCTGGATTTGCTGAGATATCTAAATTATGTGCATCATCTACAAAAGTTGCAGGCGTTGTGACTGGACCCCAATTTGCCGCAACGGTGCATGGAGCTGTACATGTTCTATAACGTACGCCATTTACACCATTTGCACCCGCAGAGTTCGCCCATACTATTATCACGTCTCCAGACAAAGACTCATATTCAACGTCAAAATCATCAACATTTTGTTGACCAGCAGTTATCGTCTCTAAAGATGCATCAGTAACTGCGACTGGCTCATTCACCCATCCTGTTCCGTTCCAAATAAGCGCTGATAAATCATTTGCTGCATCTGCCCAAATTGCCGTAACTGAACTAGAACTCGTTCGTCTATCAGCGGCCATTTTGACCCATTGCACAACTCCATTAGTACGCGCAGCTGAAATAGTTGTAGGTCCTACCCAATTTGTACTTCCGCAAGTAGCACCGCCTGCTTTTGTTCGATATGCCAATTCATTATTCGTAGCTGTATTTGTTGAATAAAGCACTACCACATCTCCTGTTGCAGTTTCATATGCGATGTCAAACCGCTTTGTCGAACCATTTCCTCCGACATTTGCTGTCCAATCTTCTGACCAAACACTTCCGCTATAACACATTACATGAAGTATCCCTCCAGTCGTTACATATCCCGCAACGGCTTGTATACCTTGGGGAGATGTGCGAAGCATGTAGGAGACCCCTGCTGCGGGAGGCGCACCTATTGGAGCATTTGATTCTAAACCAAACGTATTTGTGCCATTATCGTATGTTCTGTATTTCGGCGTTGTCGTACCGTCACCATAGACAAGAATTCCGCTAGGAATTATCTTCTTCCAATCACTCAAATACGTAACAAGATCTACGCTCTGCGGCCTAGCATTTGAAAAATTCCATGCAACGGAAGAGGTGACTTTTTTTGTGTCAGGATCATTGGTCCCGATTGCCTGAATATCTCCAGAGGGGGGAGGTACATGGCGGTTTACTGGTTCTACTTTGATCGTACGAATATAATTATCACTACTATTATGTACTAATGTGTCATTCGTACTATCTCCATCAAATACCCACACATTCCCTGAACGAGAGATACCGCGGGGGGTGGGATTTACGGCAGAGAGGTTCGTATATGCTTGGTTTTTAATTGACCGTGCTGCTTCAAGGCCTTCGGCTGCGTATTGGGTGGCTGTGGCTTGTTCGGCGGCTAGTCGGTTTATGCTCATTCCTTGGATGACGACACCGATTGTGCCGCTGGTGAAGATGATAAAAAGTGCAGCAGCGAGGATTACTTCGATGACTGAGAAACCTGCTTGGAGGTGAGAGGTGAGAGATGAGAGGTGAGAGATTTTTTTCATGAGTTACTTTATAAATGGTAATAAGTCTTCTTTTTTCAGTAACGTGGATTCTGTACAAAAACGAACCATGGCAACGCTTGCCTTATGAGAGAAGCCAACGTATTCAACGATTTTTCCTTTCTCCTTTACTTTTTTAATTGCGGGTTCTAAATCTGTGTCTGAAGAAACAATGATAATTCGATCTGCTTCATTTTCATAGGCGGCAATAAGCATATCAACTGCTAGATGAACATCCACCCCTTTTTCATGGTATACTCCATCACTTTTTAATAAGTAACCGAGTATGTATTGATAATGATGCTGTTTTAAATTTGCAAAAAGTTTTTGTTGATTTGCCAACATTTTATCAGTATGGGTTGTTCCGTCTTGTCGTATTCTTCCTACATAGTATTTAGCTCCAACAACCTTTCCTGATCGAGCAATAAACTTGGCAAATTTACTGAAATTAAAATCAAGAAGACTATGCAGTTTTAAATCCTTTAGTTTGAAGTAAAAATTACTACCATCAATAAGAATAAGACATCGTTGCATCATCCTTACAATTATAACAAAAAGTCCAATAAAAAAACCCCTGCAAACAGCTTGCGCTCTCACAGGGGGATTTAGTATATATATACTACCAAACTGCTAGCTAGTTTGTCAAATTAAATCAATTTTCATCTACTTGCTACCCCCTGACTATTTATTATTATAGTTTTGTTTGTATTGTTGGGGCCGGTTATCGTGATAGTTGGCGTATTGCTTGGAATTCCATTTTTGGGCAAACCGGTGATACGAGAAAACGTAACGTCTGTAAAAGTGCCAAAGTTAATTGAAGATGCTACGTTGGTTGACTCATCAAATGCCGTATTTCGACTACCATATGTACTCCCCTGGAAAAGGATAATTTTGTTTGTACTACTTTCGTAATGCACACCCCAATCGCCTGCTTGTCTGCTCATCATCGCATACATCTGGGCTTTTCGGAAGCTTCCGAGTAATTTATCCTGGACACTTGATACATTGCTTTGGGTGAGGAAGCGGGAATAGAAGACTGCGGACATGGAGCCGAGGATACTGATGATGACGATGACGACGAGGAGTTCTATGAGGGTAAAACCTCTCGAAGGTGAGAGGTGAGAGGTGAAAGGTGAGAGGTTTTTATTATTTTTCATTGAACACTTATTTCTGAACACTTCCTGTGAATTCATAGATGGGTGATATGATTGCGAAAGCCATGAAGGCGACTGCGATGCCGACTCCTAGGAGGATGATGGGTTCGAGCATGGTTGAGAAATTTTTGGAGGAATTATCAACTTCTTCTGAATAGAAATCGCCCAAATAGAGAAATGACTCGTCAAGCTTGCCTGTTTTTTCACCAACTCCTACCATTTTGGCCATCAGTGGCGGTATATAGCGAAATTGTTTTTCTGACATTTTTTCAGACATAGATTTTCCTTTCTCTACTTCTTCTGAAATGAGTTTGAAATAGTGTTTGAAGACGAGATTGCTTGTGGCATTATATTGTGTATCAAGCGCTGTGGTAATTGTCAGGCCGCTTTTCAGCATAATACCGAGATTGCGACAGAGAAATGAAAGCTCGACGCTTTGTAAAAAAGTCCCAATGATTGGAAGCGAAAGCAATAACCTATCCCAATGTAATTTTACTTTTGGAATAACAATCAGAAACCGCACACCGATAAAGAGGAGTATAATGCCTCCAAAAATTAAGATTCCATAATGCTTCATGGTATTTGCAACAAAAAGAAGAATTTGTGTACTCAGAGGTAATTTGACATCAAGTGAGGTAAATAACTCAAGAAGTTTGGGGAGAACGAACAAGCTGATTGCTCCACCTGCGATAAATGTTACCCCAAGTATAACTGCAGGATACATAAGCGCACCTTGGACTTTTTTTTTAAATTCATAATTTTTTTTCAATTGTACCGCGAGATATTGTAGATTCTTTTCTAAATTACCTGACTCCTCACCTATCTTGATAAGATTTATATAAAATGGGTCAAACACGTCAGTATGTTTGGAAAGAGCTTTTTCAAGTGATTGCCCGTTATCAATATCTTCAAGAATAGTACCGAGGAGTTTTTTGAAAGCGGGTCTCGTACTCTGTTGCTTGATGATATCGATTGCCTCACTGATGGGGATTCCACTTTCAATCATTATAGCCAGATGCTTGGTGAATAACAGCTTGTCAACAAAGCTAATACGATTAAATAATGATAACTTGGCAGGAACCTTCATATTATTCTGTTGTTGCGCGTAGCACTTCTTCAACTGTTGTTAAGCCTTCTTGGACTTTTGAAAGTCCGTTTTCAAACATCGTTGTCATGCCTTGGGATAAAGCTTTTTTCTTGATATCATCCGCATCTGCTTTTTCAGTAATAAGTTTTTTTACTTCTTCTGTAATTTCAAGAATTTCATAGACACCGACACGGCCGCTGTAGCCGGTGGTGTGACATATCGGACAGCCTTTGCCGCGGTACATACGGATTTCTCGACTTTTTCCAAAATATTTTGTAATGATGCTTTCTGGAAATCTCTTTAAAAGTTCTGTCCGTTCTTGTGTGTACGAAACCCGGCAGCTGTCACAAATTTTGCGAACCAGTCTCTGACCGATAATGACATTGACTGATGAGGCGACGAGGAATGGTTCGATGCCCATATCGATAAGCCGGGGTAAAGCGGTGGCAGCATTATTGGTATGAAGTGTTGAAAGGACCAAATGTCCTGTCATTGCAGAATTGATGGCAATATCTGCTGTTTCTTCATCACGAATTTCTCCAACCAAAATGATATCAGGATCCTGTCTGAGAATTGAACGAAGTCCATCGGCAAAGGTGAGATTGGTTTTTGGGTTGACTTGAATTTGGGTTATACCTTTTATTTCGTACTCAACAGGATCTTCAATTGTCGCGATATTTTTTTCCCTTGTATTGAGAATTTTGAGAACTGCATAACTCGAAGTTGTTTTTCCACTTCCCGTCGGACCTGTGACCAAAACCATACCGTATGGCTTTTGATATGCTGTTTTTATTTTTGCCAAATCTTTATCAGCCATACCTAAGTCTGACAGTGAAAATTGGCGGGATTTGGAAGATAACAATCGTAAAACCGCGTCTTCTCCTTGCACCACTGGAACGATAGAAACACGAACATCCAACGCCTCGTCAGCGAGTTTTATTTGCATTTTTCCATCCTGCGCACTGAGGTGTTCATCGGTTCGAAGCTTTGAGAGTACTTTAATACGTGTAATTACTTGCCCGTGCAATTCTTTGGGGAGCATTAATACATCATGGAGAACACCATCAATTCGAAACCGGGTGATTGAATCAGCAGGACGGGGTTCTATATGCACATCAGATGCTTTATTATAGTAGGCATATTCGATAAGCAAATCGACAAGCTTCGTAATTGGCGCGTCTTTTGCATGCGCGGCGCCAGCAACTGCTACTTGTTCTTTCAAAAGTTCATCAAACCGTTCTTGGAGTTGTTTCTTATAAAGTCGAAGGGTATTATTGATATCTTTTTCTGTTGAGAAATAAATATGAAGTGGCAATCCTGTTTTTTGCGCGATGAATTGTTGAATATCTGTGTTTTCCGGTTGCGATGTGGCGACTTTCAAAGCTGTCTTATCTTGTCCAATTACCACAATTTTTTGCCTTCTTGCAATATCTTCCGGAATAATGGCAAGTATATCCTGGGGGATCATGATTTTAGAAAGTGATATAAAAGGAAGTTTGAGAAAATCAGCGGTAATTTTGCCTAAATTTTCATCTGAAAGCAGATCTTTGTCTACAAGTGCTTCATACAAAGAGACTTTATCAGCAATTGCATTTTTTTGAATTGTCTCCAACTGCGCTTCCGGCACATATTCATTTTCTTTAAGAATTGTATATAACTGTTCGTCAGAAATAGCCATAAAGATACGGTAGATTTAGTGTAGCATGATGAACAAAAAATTTCTTGGTAATGTTAGTAGTCAGCTCAGCTTTTTGAGGATTTATTCTGGAGCGTTTCATTAACTTTCTCAACAATTTCAGTCGGGGTGAAATTGGATTTAACGAAGTAATTTACAGCACCCTTTTTAAATGCAGCTTGAGCATCATCGGTGGTTGATAGATTTGTCAGTATGATAACCGGGATGTGACTAATACTCGGATCTTGCTTAATTCGATCAAGTGCATCTAGTCCACTGAGCTTGGGCATCATGATATCCATCAGGACTATATCCGGTTGAAATGTTTGCATTTTCGTTATACCTTCTTCTCCGTCACGAGCTATATCTACTTCGAACTCCCTCGCAAGAAACTTTCTTCTATACATTTTGACCAAAATTTGATCGTCTTCAACAATGAGAACTTTTTTCATAACATTATTATACACCACATATCTTTTTAAGTCAGCGTCTTCTGGTCAGGATGTGACGATGCCTCTTTCTCAAGAGCAAGACGTATCCTTTTTGCAAGGGGAGAGTCTGCTTTTGGAATCGAGAATGAAAATGTTGTTCCTTTTCCAAGTTCTGATTTCTCAATACGCAGATCTCCACCCATTTTATGGGCAAGCTCTTGCGAAATGTATAGACCTAGTCCTGTCCCTTGCGGTTTACCTTCTTGTTGAGAAGAAATCTGTTGAAATTTACCAAATAATTTTTTTTGATCCACTGGTGTAATGCCCATCCCTGTATCTGTAACAAAAATGATCAAATGGTCGTCTACTTCTTTAGTTGAAACAGTTATACTTCCTTTATCGGTAAATTTTAGTGAGTTACCAAGTAAATTATTCATAATTTGTTTGAGCTTATTGCAGTCTGCTTGAATAATTGTTTGATTAATATGCTCAGTAGTAAGTGTGAGATTTTTTTCTTTGGCGATCGGCTGGAGAAGATTGACAACTTCTTTGAGAACATCGTGAATAGGGAAGGTAGTTATCTCATACTTGACGCGTCCGGCTTCAATTCTGGATACATTGAGAAGATCATTCACCAAGTAAATCAATCGTTGCGTTGATACCGCGATATCGCCAAGTGGTTCCTTAAGGTCATCACTGATCTTTCCGTAATCACCTTCTTCTATCATAGACACAAGACCTTTGATTGCAGTCATTGGAGTACGCAGCTCATGCGATGCAA
Organism: Patescibacteria group bacterium; assembly: GCA_041743715.1. GTDB lineage: Bacteria > Patescibacteriota > Microgenomatia > Levybacterales > UBA12049 > JACDET01. The sequence goes on from JBGTMH010000073.1 coordinate 22,346, forward strand.
TGGAGACAAATTCATCTTTCATCTGATCGACTTCTTTTTCTCTTGTAATGTCTCGAAAAACTTCAATTGTGCCGACTATTTTATTACCAATTATAATAGGTGTGACGGTAACACTCGCTGGAAACGTGCTTTTATCGGGTCGTTGATAGAAATATGTAGCCACTATTTTTTTACCTGTTATCAGCGCTTTTGTCATTGGACGACTTTCTTCAGGAATAGGATTATTTAGTTTATCTTTCATTGGTACGACAGCAATAAGTTTTTTATTTTCTACCTCTTTAAGGGTATACCCGAGCATTTCTTGTGCTGATTTATTGATGATCATTATTCTTGCTTCTTCGTCAGTTACGATAAGTCCATCTCCAATATTTTCCAAAATCGCTTCGTCTTTAATTTTTTCAGTTTGGAGCTTTTCTTCAGCCAATTTTTGCGCGGTGATGTCCTGCATTGAACCAATCAGTCTGATAGCTTTTCCTTTTCTGTCTCGAGCTATAAAACCTCTATCTAAAACAAATGCATAATTGCCGTCTGCTTTTTGGAAACGGTAATCTAGAGTTATAGATTGCTCTTTTGATTCTATGAGTTTATTGATATTTGCATCCACTCGCTTTTTGTCTTCAGAGTGTATCTTTGAGCTCCACCACTCCAAGTTAAACGGAATTTTATTTTTAGCATATCCAAAAAGCTTTTGCATACCTTCAGAAAACCAGACTGAGTTGGTTGTAAGATCCCTGTCATATATCGTATCGTTTGTTGCTTTTGAAGTAAATTCAAATCGCTCGTTAGCTTTACGCAGTGCTTTTTTTGAGTTATTAACTTGGCTGATAAAGCGGAGGATGAAGAAGGCTAGGATTGCGTTAAGAGCAATAAAGAGCATGTTGGTATTTATAGACTCTTTCAGTAGAGCATCACGTTTTGAAAATGCTGTAGTGATAGGATCTGCTATTACCACTCCCCAATTGTACTTGGGCACTGTCTGGTATGCGCCTAGCCGTTCCTCTTTTTCAATAGGATTATACCCAACTTGAATACCTGACTCTCCTTTAAGTAGCTTTTTAACGATTGGCACGCTACTAAAATCTACTATTTTTCCCTCGGAATCATATTTGGGATGAGCAACGATCTGTCCTTTTTGATTCACAATATATAAAAACCCTCCTTTGTCAACCTTAAATTCGCGGCTTAATGCATGAAATGAATCCAGGCCCGTTGCTATACCCATCACCCCTAGAATTGTCCCATCTTTATCTTTAATCGGAACAGCTACGACAATCGTATTAAGCGCAGGTGTAACAGCTCGTACGAATACCTCGGAAGCGTATGGAGTCCAATTCTTGCTTACTCCTTGATACCAATCTCGATATGTAAAACTTTTACCAATTGTCTGAGGTGAAGGTGGGTAAAGTGCTTTCAGTGTTCCCGGTTTATCAACAAGGAATATTATGTCCGCATATGCAAATTCAGAGGAGATATATTCTAATTCTTTTATTGCCGCATCCCATTTCTCTTCTTTGGCAAGTTGACTTATATCAGCAGCCGCTGCAAGGCTCACATCTTTAACAGCATCAAGTCGTGACTCAACGATTACTGCCATCTGACGAGCCAAAGATTGTCTTTCAGAAAGCGTTTGTTCAGTCAATTGTTCGTGCAACTGCGTATAACTATAGTAGGTAATTAAGAGTGATGGAGTGATAAGGATGAGAAAAAGTATGAATTGAATTATCCAGTGTTTTATTCTCGAGGCAGAATTTCTCATACATTTAGCTTAGCATATTTTTCGAGTAGCAAAAATGAACAGAAATTTGGTATAATCTGCTCAGATTCAATAAAAGGTATGTTTTCTGATCTTATAACTTCCAAAACTCGTATTAAGCTGCTCAATCTTTTTCTCACTCAGCCCCATGAGATGTATCATGTTCGTGAATGTGTCAGGCGGACTGAGGAAGAAATCAATGCTGTCAGACGTGAGTTGATCTCGCTTGAGGCAAAAGGTGTGCTGCAAAAAGAAGCGCGGGCGAATCGTGTATATTATTCACTTGATAAAGACTATCCATTTTACTTTGAACTCCTGAAAACCGGTGCCAAGACAATCGGTCTGGGGCAACAAATTCTTGAAAACCGGGCAAAGCTCGGCAAAGTGAAATTTGCTATGTTCTCGGGGAAATTTATCAGACGGATCAAAGAAAATCCTGAAGATGTTGACTTGATAATAGTTGGGACAATTGTTTTGCCGGAGCTTGCCATACTGGTTCGCAACGAAGAAATGCGGTTAGGAACCGAAATTAACTACACTGCCATGACTGAGGAAGAATTTAAATTTAGAAAACAACGGACTGATCCATTTCTCGTAGCTATTCTCTCAGGGTCACGGGTGATGATCGTCGGGGATGAGGAGGCTATGCTCGCATGAAAAACCCCAGAACTGCATTCCTTCTGATTTTACTGCTCACACTTTTTGCTCTCCTCATTAATTTGTCAACACCTTTGACACTGAAATTTGATATACCCAATCCAATTACTCAAAAAGCAATCCAAGTTAATCAAGAATATCCGGGAATACCATTTATCAACAATTTAGGTCGTGATCTTTCTTTCCGGTTGGGTCTTGATCTTCAAGGGGGGACGAGTGTCACCATGCAAGCGGATATGAAAAACATACCCGAAAGTCAACGTGATGATGCACTTAATTCAGCCAAAACAGTTATTGAAAAACGTATAAACTTTTTGGGAGTTTCAGAACCAGTCGTTCAAACATCAAAAGCAAATAATGATTATCGTATTTTAGTTGAAATTCCGGGGATATCTGATGTGAATCAAGCAGTAGACCTAGTTGGGAAAACTGCGAAATTGACGTTCTGGGAAGGCTCTGGAGAGAGTCCATCGGCGAGTGATTCTGCCAAAACCGCAACTGAATCTGCAATGCAGGATATTATAGCAGGCAAACCGCTGGGCATTACAAACGTTCTCGGTCCAAATCCTAAAAAGACCAATCTCGAAGGGAGTGATCTCAAACAAGCGTCTGTTACCTTTGATCCTAATTCAGGCAAACCTCAGGTAGAATTGCTTTTTACTTCCGCGGGTGCCAAGAAGTTTGCTGATATTACGAAAAGAAATGTTGGTAAAATTGTAGCCATTGCACTCGATGATCAAGTGATTCAAACACCAGAAGTGAAGACCCCAATTGTTGACGGACGTGGGGTCATAAGTGGTACGTTTACGACGGAAGAAGCGAACAGTCTTCAGATTCAGCTGAATGCAGGTGCGCTTCCTGTATCGTTATCAGTGCTTGAGCAACGCGCGATTGGTGCAACACTCGGTCAGCAATCGGTTGAGAAGAGTTTGGTGGCTGGTGTTTTTGGTTTCTTAGTGATTGTTATTTTCATGATTGTCCTTTACGGGAGGTTGGGTGTGATCGCCAGTCTTGCGTTGATAGTCTATGCATTACTAGTGCTGACTTTATTTCGTGTTATACCTGTGACATTAACGCTTGCTGGAATTGCTGGATTTATTCTATCAGTTGGTATTGCCGTGGATGCCAATATCCTTATATTTGAGAGGATGAAAGAAGAGTTGCGTCGGGGTCGTTCTCAAACGGCAGCGATTGATTTAGGTTTTTCAAGAGCTTGGTTGTCAATCCGTGATTCTAACTTCGCGAGTCTTATAACAAGCGGAGTATTGTTTTACTTTGGAACAGGAGTCGTCAGAGGATTTGCCCTCACTTTGGCATTAGGTATAATTATTTCTATGTTCTCAGCAATTTTTGTAACAAGAACGTTTTTAAGAGTATTTTATAGGAAGGACTAAGTATGTTGAATATTATCGGTCGTAAAAATTGGTATTTTGCATTCTCATTGCTCATTATTATTCCGGGATTAATTTCTTTGATCTTATGGGGGTTGAAGCCTTCGATTGATTTCACTGGCGGATCGAGAATTGTTCTTGAGTATCCGCAGCGCGTTAATGAGCAGAAATTGGAGCAGGTAAAAAATGTTTTTGAGGAAAAAAATATAGAAATAGTTACCTTGCAGCAGTCAGGTAACGGCGTTATTATCCGCACCAAGCCCATCAATGAAAAACAAGATGCAGAGCTTCTCAAGGAACTCAAAGCAAAAACAGGAGATGTAAAGCAAGAACAATTCGAAACAATTGGGCCTGTTATCGGACAAGAAACCACCCTAAATGCCGTTCAAGCGTTGGCATTTTCTTCCTTCTTAATTGTCCTCTATATTGCTTGGGCTTTCAGAGGGGTGAGAAAACCCATGAGCAGCTGGAGATTTGGTGTTTGCGCTATTGTTGCGCTTTTGCATGACGGTCTTGTGGTTCTAGGTATTTTTTCCCTTCTCGGTCATTTTGCGGGAGTAGAAATCGATAGTTTGTTTATCACGGCACTTTTGACAGCGCTTGGTTTTTCAGTCCATGATACGATAGTTGTTTTTGACAGAATCCGCGAGAATCTCAAAAGAAATGTTGAAGCGCCATTTGCGCAAGTCGCAAATGATTCAATTCTGCAAACACTTGTAAGGTCACTCAATACTTCTTTGACTGCGCTTCTCGTATTATTTACCTTGCTTATTTTTGGAGGAGAATCGATCAGATGGTTTATTGTCGCCATGATACTCGGAGTTGCAATCGGGACGTATTCTTCAATATTTAACGCGACCCCACTTCTTGTCGTCTGGCAAGAATGGAGTCAGAGGAAGAAGTTGAGAGGAAAATAAATACTCCTCATGCTATACTATCTATATGCCTGATAATCCTCCCCAGACCGCACCTGTTGATACCGCTCAAGGTATTCCATTAAAAGCTGAGAGTGATCACCATGGCATCCTTGATCAAACCTTAGGTGAAGTTTTACAACACAATCCGCAAGCACAGGGAATGATTATGAAAACAATGCACATTACACCTGAAAAGTTCCAGGAAATGTTACAAACTGCTGAAAAAAATGAGCTGATGCATATGAAGATTGGTGATTTATTCAAGCAGGGAATCGTTCAGAAAGCAGTAAGTCAGCCGGGAAATCAGCAAACCCAAGTTTCTCCAGAACAACTCCAGCAAGTTACAAATATTGTTAACACCTCAGAAGTGGGAGTGCAAACGCCACAAAAATCTTCTTTTTTACAAAGACTCAAGAGTCTCTTTAAATAATACATGTATATATTAATTTGATATCTTTTGTATTCTTGTAATAGTTTTACAGGTGGAGTATTATCAGTAATATGTCAAAAGATACTGACTTAATACAACAGATTGGAGAAGTTGTCGATCAGAAAATTGCTTCCAGATTAGAGCCAATTGAGACACGTCTTGGAGGCATTGAGACACGGGTTGGAAGCATTGAGACACGGTTGGGACGAGTGGAAAAAGAACAGAAAAAGCAGGGAAAAGCTCTAAAATCAGTTAAGAGCACGCTCGATGTAGCAGCGAGACTATTCAATAGCGAAGACATGCATTTGCGCAAACGGGTAAAAAGGATAGAAACTCATCTTAGATTAGAACCAATAGAGTAATACTGAGTAAGTAGGTTTATTGGAGTTTTTCTTTAACTATTTTACTTACCAATCCTCCATCGGCGTTGCCTTTGGTTTTTGGCATCAACACTCCCATTACTTTCCCCATATCTTGAGGACTAGATGCACTCGTTTGAGCTATAGCTTCTTCAACAAGTTTTGTAATCTCGTCGGTATTCATCTGTGCCGGCAGATATTTTTCAAGCATTTGTAGTTCTTTTGTTTCTTTTTCAACGAGATCATCCCGACCTCCTGCTTTGAATTGTTCGACAGAATCTCGTCGCTGCTTGACTTGTTTTTGGAGAACTAACAGGACATCTTCCTCACTTGCTTCATATCCCGCACCGCCTTTTTCAATTTCATAATAACCCAGTGCCGAAATTACCATACGGAGTACGGAAGTTTTTTCAGTATTTTTGGCAAGCATTGATTGTTTGAGTTCATCTCGCAGTTCTTGTTTGGTCATATTAGTTTTTGTATACTTTTCCTCGTGGTGCGATTCTAGTTACCACAATAAGTTTGTCAATGGGATAGAACTTATAGACAATTCGATAATCTCCTAACCGTATCTTATAAAATCCCTTAAACTCTCCACTTAATGGTATTCCCATAAGGGGCTTCTCTTTTAACTCCTTAAGCGTTTTCAGAACGCGTTTTATTGCGATTGAGGAGACCTTTTTTATATCTTTTTCTGCTTTGTTATTGAGTTTCAGTCGTATCTCCATGCAATCATGTTGCTTTTAAGCTTTTCTTTAGTTCCTCAAGGGTAATAAATTTATCACTTTTTTTTATCTCCTCAACGCTCATCTTGTTAAGTTCTCTTGCCCTTTTTAAGCTTTCTGGATCCTTGTATTCTTCTATTGTTTCCATCCAGCTTTCAAATTCTTCAGCGGACATGAGTACGGCCTTTAATTTACTACCTTTCATAATAGATACCCGCTCAAAACGTGCGTCTATCTCATCAACCAATTGAGGAAGCCTTCTTCTCGCTTCAGAGATTCCTATTGTTATCATATAATGAGTGTACAAAAAATGGTACAATCTGTCAAGGTGTGGAATTTGACAGATGAGGTATAATTACACCATGTTCAAAGAAATTTTTCGGGGGTTTAAGCAATTTATTCTTAAAGGCAATGCTGTTGATTTGGCAGTCGGTATTGTCATCGGTGCTTCTTTTACGTCAGTTGTGAATGCATTGGTGAAAGATATAATTACACCGTTTATCGCTGCAATTGGCGGGCAACCGGATTTTTCTTCTCTTTACTTCACGCTCAATAATAGTAAATTTATGATAGGAGATTTTCTAAATGTGCTTATTGCTTTTTTTATAAACGCAGCGGTAATTTACTTTTTCGTAGTAACCCCAATGAACAGGTTTCTAACAGCATTACAGAATAAACCGACTACGAATGATCCGACGACAAAGAAGTGTCTTGAGTGTCTGAGTGAAATTCCAAGAGAAGCAAGACGATGTGCGTTTTGTACTTCTGTTCAGATGAAGAAAAAATAAAGATAGAGCCTGTCGTATGTGTTTCGCTCAGCAAAAAAAAATTACTGTAACTCTTTAACACGCGCAAGCAAAAATTCTTTATTATTTTTACTCAAATCCTCATCCACCTCTTCAAATAATTTCTGTAGTATTTCACCAATTTGTCGACCAGGTTTGATACGTAACTCTTTCATAATATCATTCCCATCAATTGCCAGATCATTGATAGAAAATGGGGCGGGGGCGAGTTGTTCTTCGACCCGTTTTTTGAAAAGCTTTAAGCGCCAGCTTTCTGCTGTTTGGGTGCCACCGCCGAGTCGATCACCTACTCGAAGATCCATCATATCTTTGACATTTTCGACACCGATTCTTCTGATAAACCGTCTCACGGCGCTGTCAGTTATATGTTCATCAACGGTGAACATGTGCCAGCGAATGAGTTTGACAACTTTCTCGCGATCCTTTTTTGAGAATCGCAAGCGGTCACAAATTTGATACGCCATTTTGGCGCCAACTATTTCGTGATTATGAAAAATGACATAACCGTCTTCATCAGCTGAAGCGACACGAGGTTTGCCGATGTCATGGATAAGTGTTGCAAATCTTACAATCGGATCGGAAGATGTGCAATGTTTGAGAGACAAAACATTGTGAGTGAAGACGTCATCTTTGTGATGACGACCTGGCCGGGACTGGGAAACACCGATGCCTTCGACAAGCTCAGGTAAAAATTGATCAAGGAGGCCAGTATTTTTTAATAACATGATTCCTTCATAAGGATAATCACTTGCGAGAATTTTCATCAATTCGTCATGAATGCGTTCGTTTGCAATATCTTTCAAGAGTGCGGCATCTTGTGTAATTGCAAGGAGCGTTTTTTCTTCTATCTGAAACCCAAGTTGTGCTGCAAAACGAATTGCTCGCATCAATCGAAGCGCGTCTTCTTTAAACCGTACATCAGGATCACCGACTGCACGGATAATTTTATTTTCGATGTCTTCTTTTCCTTGAAAGGGATCGATGAGGTGAGAAGTGAGATTTTTGAGATCTACTGCAATTGCGTTCATTGTGAAGTCGCGACGGGAGAGGTCTTCTTCAATTGTTTTCCCCCATTTTACAACGTTGGGATGACGGCGGTCTGTATATCCTCTTTCTGTTCGAAAGGTTGTTATTTCAACGACACCTGGATGTTCGGTCTCTGCTAGATTTTTAACTGGAATGCCAACTGTGCCAAAAACATTATCATAAAATGCTTCGGGAAAGAGTTTTAAAATCTCCTCAGGTGTAGCATCGGTTGTCATGTCCCAATCCTTTATGTTTTTTAAAGCAGCGTCTTTATAGAGAAGCATATTCCGAACAGATCCACCGACAAGATAGAGCTTATATTTTGCAGTTAGGAACTTTTCATAAATTATTTTTATTTCTTCTGGTACTTCTTGGAGCATGCTGTTAAAATTATACCATGCGAAAAAATAAAAAGTGGCAAATCTTACATGAATTGAGAATTGAGAATGGAGAATTGAGAAATGAAAAACTGATTGATCTTCTTTTAGAAAATAGAGGAATGATAAAGAGAAAGGATATTGATGAGTTCCTGCGTCCAAAGCTTGAAGATGTTACTCCGAAAAGTGTTGGTATTGATGAGAAGCAATTGCAGAAGGCTCTTAAGAGGATTAAAAAGGCGGTAGATGAGAAAGAGCAAATTGTGGTTTTTGGGGATTATGATGTCGATGGGATAACGGGAAGCGGGATTCTGTGGGAAACGCTCTTTGCGCTTGGTGCAAAAGTAATGCCATACATCCCTCATCGAAAAGAGGAAGGATATGGGCTTTCTCTGAAAGCACTTGAGAACCAAGAACTAAGAACTAAGAATCCTCAATTAATTATTACCATTGATAATGGGATTGTGGCCAATGATGCGGTGGCGTTTGCCAATGAGCAGGGGATTGATGTTATTATTACGGATCATCATACAGTTTCAGAAAAATTACCAAATGCTCACGCCATCGTGCATACAACAAAATTATGTGGAGCAGGTGTTGTGTATCTTCTATCAAAGGAAATTTCTAATAAATCAAATATACAAAATACTAAATACAAAATACCAGATACTCATCTAGAGCTTGCTGCCTTGGGGACCGTAGCGGATTTGGTTCCATTGACTGGGGCTAATCGTGCGATTGTGATGCATGGGTTGGAAAAGTTACGGACAACAGAGCGGCCGGGTTTGGTGGCTCTCTTTCAGCAAGCTGGGATCAAGCAGGATTCTATCGGTGTTTATGACATAGGCTATATCATTGGGCCCAGGCTCAATGCTTCAGGAAGAATTGAATCCGCAATGGATAGTCTGCGTCTTTTATGTACAAAAGATAGCAACCGGGCGAGAGACTTGGCATCAAAGTTGGAGCTTATTAATAAAGAGCGGCAGTTTTTGCTTAAAGAGGCAACAGATCATGCCATGCAAGGATTTAAGATTAAAGATTTAGGACTTAAGAAAATATTGATTGTTGGGCATGAGAGTTATCAGGAAGGTGTGATTGGACTCGTGGCGGGGAAGTTGGTGGAGGCTTTTTATCGGCCGGCGATCGTGCTCTCTATTGGCGAGACACACAGTAAAGCTTCGGCACGGTCTGTGAGTGGGTTTAATATCATTGAATTTTTGAGATCCCATCATGAACATTTCATCAACGTTGGCGGGCATCCGATGGCTGCTGGGTTTACTGTTGAGACAGTAAAACTAGCAAATCTCCAAGAGGTACTTGAGCAAATGGCTGAGACGTTACTTACTGAGGAACTGTTGACAAGAAATCTAAAGATTGATTGTGAATTGCCATTTGGTTTGATAAACCAAAAACTCTATGAGGAGATTCAACAGCTTGCGCCTTTCGGCATGGGCAATCCAGAGCCTGTATTTTCGTCTCGTGGTGTGACAATTGAAAGCATCCGCGTCATGGGAAAAGAAGCCCAACATCTGAGGCTTATGCTGTCTCAAAAAGAAGCAAAGACTTTCGAAGCAGTCGCATTCGGGATGGGAGCGCAGGCTGCTGAGATAAAAGTAGGGGACAAAATTGATGTGGCGTACATACTTGATGAGAATACGTGGAATGGGAATACAAAATTGCAGTTGAAGGTGAGGGACATTGTTAAGTAATTGTTTTCAATTTTGGGGATTTGGGTAGAGAGCTATTGCAAGTGCACCATTTCGATCATATCCATCAAAATTAAATAACACATATTGACCATCGGGTTCAGCTTTTTCTGTAGTTCCATTATTTGTTTCCGTCCCAATATGTCCGTTCATTTTTCTTTTGGCAATTTCATGAAGTTTTAGTATGCGAATATCTTCCCAGGTAACAATTTTGTTTATACCGTCATTTTCGTCATTTAAAGTAAGGGTATAAATTCCCTCAGAATTTTCATCTGTGTATTCAGGGAATACAGCTCTTAAAACTTGAAACGCTCTTTCAGCAGCAATTAAATCATGCGCGGCACCGGTATATTTTCTCTCGTCATTATCCCAAATTCCTATATGGTCTGAGTTATGTGCGTGTTCTGCAGCTGTATGAAATTGAAATTCTATAGTTATTGGAGGTTGGCGTTTATCCGAATGAGGAATTTCAGCAAGATAACCGTCTACCTTAAAATTGCCTGATTGATACGATTGTTTTTTACCCATATTGGGCTTCTTTACAAATTTAATACCTGGATAAGTTTCTTCCATAAGATTTTCTACTTTTGCAATAAGTGTTTGTTTTGATTGTTCGTCTTGAGTAATAAATTTGACACCTGCAATATCACGTACATCTGATAAAGGATCAAAATCTTTATCATTGTCAATTGCTTTACCTATAGCTTTGATGATAGGGTTTGGTTTCCCTCGAACCTCTTCAATTACATATCCAACTCCATCTATATATCTCATTCTAGGATGATGTCGAGATCTTAAATGAGTGTTTGGTATCATTGGTACATCTTCTGGTCTCTTTCCACGTTCTGTAAATGTTGCCCATTCAGCTTCGTTTGTTTCCAAATTATGTAGAGTATGTACTGTCATATCTCGACTTTTCCCAAAAAGTTTGGTTCGGAATAAATGTTGTACACCTCGCAACATAGCTTCCGCAGGTTGTGTTTTTTGTTCTAATTCTGCAGATAATAAAGCAAGTGTAAGAACTACCGAAGTGGAATGTCTTACTCTTTTCGCTTCTTCGTTATCGTCTTGTGATGATGCAAGCAATCCGAGTATTTGTTCTGGACTTGGAACAAGTTGTATATCATTGGGTAAATCTAATTGTTCCTTTAAATCATTAGGACAGTATTTATCAACAAGAGTGTTTATGGATTCAATAGCTGCTTTAAAGTGTTTTTCATAGAATCTTCTTCCAGCTTGTTCATGATAATTGCTATCACTATGTATATTACTTCTGTATATATTACCTAGTATTTCAAAAGTTGATTTGTCATAGGATTGAGGTGAATCACTAACACGTCTAGGTTTATCTTGACTGGGTGGCAAATACGCACTATATACACTAAGTGCCTCACCGGGAAAAAAGAAACGTTCCCTTGTTAAATATTTTGCAAGAGAAGCTAATCCATGTTCAGGATCGAAGAAAGCAAGACCAGGTTTTGGTTTCAGTGCTCCATTTCTTGCTATTACAGCTCTATCTACTCTATCCAATCTTTCTATAGCTATTCCCATATATATCCCTTGCCTCTAAGTATTGCGTAGGTCGTTTATTTAATGAGCCTATTTTTGTCAGGTTGCCAAAAAAAATCTCCTTCTTTTAGGAGATTGGTGTGCTACTTTTTTTTTGCTTCACTAATCTCCCACATGATTGACTGCGAGGCGCTTATTGACCATAGAAACAATACAATATATATAATTCATATTTGATATAGTATAGCCATCTATTGTCCTGCTTGTCAAGCTGAGCGATTGGGTGTATTATACAAGAGAGAAAATATGACAAAACAACAAACACGAATATTAGCAGCAGAAACTCCGCAACATTCAGGAAACGAGATTCTGATTCAGGGTTGGGTGCATGCCCGGCGGGATCATGGGAAATTGATTTTTATTGATCTTCGGGATATGTCAGGGCTTGTACAGGTTGTTTTTAATCCCCGTGTTAGTGAGAAAGCACACGCTGTCGCGAGTACGTTTCGTCCTGAGTTTGTTGTCAGTATTAAAGGAAAGGTAAAGGAGCGGCCGGAAAAGTTGGTCAACGCAAAAATCGCTAGTGGAACGGTAGAGATAGAAGCACTAGATGTAGAGATTCTGTCGGTTGCAGATACGTTGCCATTTGATATGGGTGGGGAAAGTTTGAATCTTGAGCTTCCAACACTTCTCGATCACCGCTCTCTCACTCTCAGACATGAAAGCGTTAAAAATATTTTTAAAATTCAGGCTGCGATTGCCGATGAATTCCGTCAGGCTGCGACTGAGCTGAAATGCACAGAAATATTTATCCCTACAATATCCGCGGGAGCAACTGAGGGAGGAGCGGATGTTTTTGTAGTCGATTATTATGGGCATAAAGCATATATGACTCAGAGTCCACAACTCTACAAACAAATTATGGTAAGTGTTTTGGAGCGAGTGTATGTGATTACCAAAGCATATCGTGCCGAACCTTCTGTGACCACCAGACATCTCTCAGAGGTTACCATGATGGATGTTGAGTTGGCTTTTATTCAAAGTTTTGAAGAACTGCTTGATGCACTCGAATTTGTGGGAACTTCGATGATCAGAGGTGTCGTCCAAAAGCATGCTGATATTCTTGAGAGTTTGGGAATAGAAAAACCACTGATTGCCAAAAACATTCCGAGATTAAAGATGCGCGACGCGCAAAAAATTGTGACAGAACGAACGGGCCGGGATCTTTCTAAGGAACTAGATCTCAATCCTGAAGATGAGCGGGAAATTTGTGAATGGGCGAAAGAAACACATAAGTCTGATTTTGTCACCGTTACACACTATCCCACAAAAAAACGGGCATTCTATACGTATCCTGATCCTGCAGACCCGACCTATAGCTTATCTTATGATTTATTATTTAAAGGGTCAGAAATATTGAGTGGTGCAAGACGTATTAATGATCATGAGCAATTGACAAGCGCGATGAAAGCTAAAGATGTGAGTCCAGATAACTTTGGGATGTATATGCAGGCATTCAAATATGGCATGCCACCTGAAGGAGGCTTTTCATTTGGGCTGGAAAGACTTACAATGAAATTACTAGAGTTAGCAAATGTCCGGGAGGCTTCTCTTTTCCCGAGAGATATGGAGCGAGTAGATGAAAGATTTTCAGTCCGCCAAATGGCAGAAGAAAAAGCCAAAAAAGTTCGTCAGGAAAAAGCCGTCTAAGGTCGCTACTCCAGTTTCTAAAAATAAGTATCCTACTAATCAGGAGGTCCCAGTCACCAGAAAGGAATCAGGAATCAGGAATCAGGAATTATGGGATACTTTGAAAAAGATAGTGACCCTGATTCGAAAGAATCTTGCAGTTTCCCCCAAATTTCGTAAACAAATACTTATTCCCAGGACACTAAAGCTATTTTTAAAACGCAGGGAATCGGATTTCCAACTCGTTCTCTTTCCTTTGATTCTTTTGGTGATTCTGATTGGGTTGAATGTCTTGAATAACCAGATGATTGTGAAGACTGTAGAGCAGGATGTGCCTATTTTCAGTATAAATACGCCGCTTCATCCATATCCGTTTTTACAAGCCGTGAAATCTCCCGAAGTCTCGGCCAAGGCAGCAATCATAGTAGATAGCGACTCGCAAGTAACACTCTTTTCGAAAAATCCACAGCTGCGTTTTTCGATGGCATCGACGACAAAGATTATGACTGCTTTAACTGCTTTGGATTATTATGATCAAGACGCACTCTTGACGGTTAAATCTACTGGAATTGAGGGAGCTGGTCTCGGACTTGTCAGAGGAGATCAATTTTATTTTGAGGATTTATTGTATGCTATGCTGCTTCCATCAGCAAATGACGCAGCCCAGACAATTGCTGACAATTATCCAGGAGGGTCAGATGCTTTTGTCGCCAAAATGAATGAGAAAGCAGCATCGTTGCATCTGGTCAATACACATTTTGCTGATCCAACGGGACTTGACGATGACGGTGATTACACAACAGTTGTCGATATGGCGCGGCTTGCATCGCATGCTATACACAATCCGATTTTTGTAGAAGTAACATCCACTAAATATAAGACAATTGCGAATCGCAATTATACAAGACAATATTCTCTGGCCAATCTTAACAAGTTACTTGGAATAAATGGGGTAACAGGTATAAAAACTGGAACAACTGAAGGAGCAGGAGAAGTACTGGTTACCTCAACTGTCAAAAATGGTCATACGTATATACTCGTTGTGATGCACAGCACCGATCGGTTTACAGACACACGCACGCTGCTGAGTTATATTGAGGAGAATGTAGAGTATGTAGTGCCTCCATTAAGATAGAGTATCAAAAGCTTTTTTAGTTTGATTGCCCTTGATACCTTTGGTACTCTTGGTACCCTTGGTACCCTTGATACTCTATTACTCGAGTGCTTCCTCTTTTACAGCTGAAACATAGGCAAAAAATCCATTTGGTCCTTCAAAAACGACAACTGGCATTAGATACTCTTGTTTTACCTCTCCTAAAAAGTAGGCCAAATAGACTTTATCAATGAGAATTTGGCTATCGTTTCCTTTATAACCCGCTATATAGCCATTACCAGCTTTGAGGTCATTAAAAGCTTCATCGGAAGTTTTTATAGGATAGGTAGCAGGAGGCTCGTTTGGTTTTGGTTCGAGATTCGGTGTTTGGTGGGTGTATTTGGCTGAAACAACTTCCGCATTGGTTTCTCCAGATGCGACCAAAAAATTCATAGTAGAATAAGGAGGATATGGGTAAAGAATAGGAAGCTTTAATTCAAAGTCTTGAAATCTGTACAAATCATTACTCGTCCCCGCAGTTAACGTATAGTTTATATCTTTTTGATATATATCGACACGAATAACTTGCGTTCTGGAAAGACTTGTTGTGGGAGTTAGCTCACCGTAAATGATAGAGTATAGCTGTGGTTTGGTGAGGTATGCAATTTTAGGATCAGTTTTATTTGTTTTATCCAAATCTATATCAGGTGGGAAAGCTTCAATACCGTTTAAAAAGCCTTGTACCGTTTCCAGTGCCATTTTTTCATCCTTCATACTTCTGATGCTGTCGGCTTTAATAACAGTATTTGACTTGAGATACTCAGATGAAAGTGTAAAATTAAGCGAAACAGTATCATAGATAATTTTTCTTTGCAACCCAGTTGTCTCTTCCCATTGATAATTGTCTCCACCCAGTGGGATTTCAAGTAATGTCGTTCCTGTATTATCGACAAATCCCAGAGAAGTAACTTTCTTTTTTACTGTCTCTAGGTTAAGAAGATTGCCTGTCGGGTTAATAATTGGATACACAATAAGCCTATCTGCAAATTCCGGCAATGCTTGCGTTGGCGTATCAATACTATACTCAAATTCTCCTTTAACCGTGCTTTGTGGAAATTCGAGTGGTGGAATTTTGCCAAAGGCTTGATTTGCTGGCTCAATTTTGGGTGGGAACATAATATTCTTTATGACGACACCGATTCGGAAAAAGATCGCAATGACGATAATTGCTCCCAGCGCAATTGAGGAAGCAATACCAGCTTTTTTTAAGAACTCTGCAGTGTTATGAAGGGTCATATATTGAGTATATGTGAAAAATTCCTTATAATGCAAGGGAGGTACCAGTCGGCACCTCCTTTCAGGAGTTTATAAATAATGCATCCTGCAAGGGAATTCACACCATGAATATATGAAACAACTAATTCGAACCCGCATAGCGCCTAGTCCGACAGGCTATCCTCATATCGGGACAATCTATCAAGCTTTGTTTAATTTCGCCTACGCCAAAAAGAATACTGGGCAGTTCCTGGTCCGAATAGAAGATACTGATAGGACACGTTTTGTGCAGGGTGCTGAAGAAGTGATATTTTCAGCTTTGGATTGGTTCGGATTAACAGAAGACGAAAGTGTCAGAAAAGGCGGGGAAAATAAACCGTATCGACAGTCTGATCGGTTAGCGATTTATCACAAGCATGCTCAAGAGTTGGTAGAAAAAGACTTTGCGTATTTTGCTTACTATCCAAAAGCAGATGCAGGGCAAAAAAAAGTATATACAGGAGACGTTAAACAGCAGGCTGAAACAACAGAAACTCCTCCGAATACAATCGAAGAAATGATCAAGAGCGGGGATTGGATTTTGAGAATGCGTGTGCCGAAAGAGAAAGAAACAATTGTCAAAGATGAAATCCGGGGAGAGATCACCTTTGCTGCAGCACAAGTAACGGAACAAGTGCTTATTAAATCGGATGGCTATCCGACATATCATCTTGCCGCAGTTGTTGATGATCATTTGATGGGGATAACCGACGTTGTGAGAGGTGAAGAATGGATATCATCAACACCCAAACATGTTCTTTTGTATCAATACTTTGACTGGGAAGTGCCGAAGTTTTATCACACACCGCTTCTTCGAAATCCAGACAAAAGTAAGTTATCAAAGAGACACGGACATACAAGTGTCACGTGGTATCAAGAGGAAGGCTATTTGCCGCAAGCAATACTCAACTTTTTGTCTCTGATGGGCTGGACACATCCAGAAGAAAAGGAGATTTTTACGCTTGATGAATTTATGAATGTATTTGATTTGAAAGACATCCGCCAAGTTGGCCCGATTTTTGATTTGACGAAGTTAACGTGGATGAATGGGGAATATATCAGGCAGTTGGAGATTGATATTCTGATCCAACTGCTCAAAGAATACGAAGTGAAGTATGGGGAAAATAAAATTTTCGATGGTATCGATGACAACACAGTAAAGCAAATTGCTTCACTCGCGCAGTCGCGGATCAGTACATTGAAAGAATTTTCTCCGCTGATAACGCATTTTTTGCCTGATTCTCAATTTACGGTTTTGCATGAGAAAGATAAAGATATAATAGTAAGTTTGCAAGAGGAATTAGGAAAGATTATTGATTGGAATAAGGATACAATTCTGGAAGTGCTTCGCGGAGTATTAATCAAACATAGCATCAAGATGCCTGTTTTGTATACAATAATAACAGGTCGGGAACGGGGACTGCCTTTGCCTGAGTCTCTGTCTATTCTTGGTCGGGAAACCGTACTGAGAAAGCTTGACCACGCGATACCTATATGAACAGTACACTCGCACGTTTTATTTCTTTTATTTTTAATCCATTATTACTGCTTATTTTCGTTCCCTTTTTTTTACTTTTAAAAACCGGCTATACATTAACGACTGCTTTTTTATGGACAGGCTATACGTTTCTTTTTCTTTTGGCGATGGCTGCATTTATTGCTTATGGGGTTAAGAAAAAAATATTTACTGATATGGATGTATCGAAGAGGTCTCAGCGGCCACTTCTTTTTTTTGTCAGTATTATTCTTGGGATCATCTACTTCATTGGGCTTATTGTTTTGCAAGGTCCTCAAATCCTCTATGTTCTTGAAGTTGGTGTGATGCTTGGTACCATTCTTGTCAGTATCATTAATATCCGTCTCAAAGCCAGTATCCATGTCGCGACAATGGCCGCTCTTATATTTGCTCTGGCAATAGTGTATAACGGCTACTATCTCTTAGCCATATTTCTTATTCCTCTTGTCGCATGGGCAAGACTCAAGATTCACAGGCATACATTACCAGAAACAGTCGTTGGTGGACTAGTGGGTATTTTGTTATCATTATGTATATACGCTCTGTCTAGGCTGGTTGCACATTAAAGAACTATGTTAAATGGTAGAAAATTTATCAGATCTTTCAAATACGCATTTGAAGGGATTCATTATGTTTTCAGAAATGATCAAAATCTTCTTGCGCATTTTGTGGTGGGGGCGATGGTGATTAGTCTGAGTATCGCACTCAGAGTGACACCATTTGAGATGGGTATTCTTGGCTTGACCATTATGATGGTGATTGTTGCTGAGATGGTAAATTCAGCGATTGAGAAGATGGTAGATCTCATCACAAAAGAACATAGAGAAGAAGCAAAGATCGCTAAAGACGTCTCTGCTGGCATGGTCTTACTCACCGCAATAGCAGCCGTCATCATAGGCTTTCTTATTTTTCTGCCATACATCCTCAAATTTTTCCGCTAGTAGGAGATTGATTCACCTAATTTCTATAGCTCTTGAAGCACAGAGAGTATATTACCTGCCGGGTCTTTAAACCATGCTATATCTGGCCTCTTATCATTAGCAATGCCTCTTGCAATACCTTTTCATCAGTTCCCATCTCCCCTTCGTATTTCTCAAATTGTATGCCATTCTCAGTAAGATCATCCACTGTCTTATCAATGTCGTCTACCAGAAAATTAAGAATGGTAAAGGTTGCAGGTTTATGGGCGTCACCTTTCGGATAAATTAAAATATTGCTGCCTTCCAATGTAAAATAGTGTAATACACAACAGTTAAAAATTCGTAATAAGAAGTTCATGACTCAAAAGATATATTACAATTAGCTTTTCCCCCCTCATTTTAGTAAAATAGCTTCACCAAGTAATTATTGCTGGATCATCTAATGGTAGGATAATGGACTCTGAATCCATTTATCTTGGTTCGAATCCAAGTCCAGCAGCCAATATAAGAACCGAGAGTGACCGTACTCTCTAAATAGCCCTAACTGGCTTGCTAAACGCATCATTTTTATTCAAAACATTCGTACCGAAATTTATTGTGTTTTCAGCAGTTTATTCGTTCTGTTTAGGTGAAGCTGAATATCCCGTTTTCTTAATCTGTTCTAGGATGACTTTAAGCTCGATCTTTTCTTCGTCATATTCAATTTCGCTCTCTTGCTTAGCATAGTTCGTTTTTACAGACTTAATACCGTCGATATCTTCTAAATCGAAGTCGATATTCATGGCACAAGAAGTACAATGCATACCTATAATTTCAAATTTTTGCTTCACAAATTTACTCATATTACTTCAATTACCCCACTGTACATGCCCATTGAGCAGGTAAAAGCTATTTTTCCAACCTCTTTAGGTGTAAAAGTAACTTTATATGTTTCATTAGCCTGTAAGTTTTTACCTATTCCCAAGGAAGGGATTCTAAATGCAGACGCACAACTATATGCAACCTTACCAACTAGTGTCATGGTAACTGGCAAATCTTTTTTAACTTTAATATAGTTGGGCGAATAGCCTCTAGCGGTAACGTCTATTTGTACCGTTTGGGAAGTTGGTACCTCGCTATATAGTTTTTCTGTCTGTTTTGGCTGTGAATTGGTCTGAATCATTCCTGCTAAAGCTTGTAATGTTATTGGCGAGCCACCTGCAACTAAAGCTCCATTAACCGAAGTAATTCCTAGATAAATAACTACGATAGCAGCTAATTTAAGAAACTTAGCTCTGAAATTGTCTCCCATAACGCTAGTTAACCAACCGACACCAAAAAACAGAGGTGTTGTACCAAGAATAAATGCAGCCATAATCGAAGCACCCAAAAAGGGGTTTGCACTACTTATTGCCAGAGCTTCCATTGCTAAAGTCGTTCCACAAGGAATGAAAATTGTCATTGCTCCTAATAACGCAGGTGCAAATAAATCTTTATTTTTAGATGCATTTTTAACTCTACGTGTTAAAAACTTTGGAGGCTGAATAACAGCATATCTAAATATCGGGTGTACGTTAAGCAAATTTAATGCCACAGCGATCATATAAAGCCCTGCTACAAGTTGCATTATTACTTGAATAGACTGATTGATTCCAATAGCTCCTCCGAATCCTCCCAAAATAAATCCTAATAACGTGTATGTAATAAGTTTAGCTACAAGAAATGCCAAAGTAGGAAAGACCGTATCTCTTTTGTTTGTGCCTTTTTCTACTTCTTCCTCTTCTTTTGCCGCAATCACAGACGCTAACAACCCACCCTGAACCGCCAAGCAAGTTAATCCTCCAACAGTTAAACCAGTTAGAAATATAAGCCAAAGATTCATATTATATTTTAACCTTTCTAAGTAACAATGAATTTGAAACAACCGAAATTGATGATAAAGCCATGGCAACTGATGCAAAGATTGGATTTAATAACATACCCGTGAATGGGTATAGGGCACCCATTGCAACAGGAATCAGAAGTACGTTATACCCAAAAGCCCAGAATAAATTCACTTTAATTGTACGCATGGTCTTTTTGGAAAGCTCAATAGCAGAGGCGACTGCTTTTAAATCTTTACTTATAAGTATGATGTCTGCAGCTTCAATTGCTACGTCTGTGCCTGAACCCATTGCAATGCCAATATCGGCTGCTGCAAGTGCGGGAGCATCATTAATACCATCTCCAACCATCGCGACTATTTTCCCTTCTGCTTGAATTTTTCTTACTTCTGCTTCTTTTTGGTCTGGCAATACTTCCGCTAATACACGTTTTATACCGAGTTTTTGCGCAATAGCATTAGCAGTTCTTTGATTGTCCCCAGTAATCATTATTACTTCTATTTTTTTATCTTGGAGTGCTTTCAAGCCTTCTTTTGCGGAATCCTTTATCGTATCAGCAACTGCAATAAGTCCAGCAAGTTTTCCATTAACTGCAAGCATCATTACTGTTTTTCCATCACTCTCTAGCTTGCTCATTTGTTCAGTAATTTCTTTATAATCAACTTTCTCTTTATCCATTAATTTTCGATTTCCTAGAAATACTTTTTTAGTGTTAATCAACCCTTCGACTCCATGACCAGCAATAGCTTGAAATTTCGTAACTGAACCAATTTCCAACTTCTGTTCTTCTGCTTTATTTACGATTGCCTCAGCAAGAGAATGTTCTGATCCTTTTTCAATTGATGCAGAAAACTGAAGTACATCATCTTTTTTGAATGAATTAAAAGGAATAATATCAGTGACGATTGGTTTCCCGTTTGTAAGAGTTCCAGTTTTATCAAATACGACAGTATTTACTTTGTTTGCAAGTTCCAAACTTGCAGCATCTTTTATGAGGATACCTTGTTGTGCCCCAACTCCTGTTGCAACCATAATTGCCGTTGGTGTTGCTAAGCCCATTGCACAGGGGCAAGCAATGATAAGGACAGCTACTGTATTGAGCATCGCATACAAAAGAGACGGATTAGGACCAAAAATATACCAAACGCCAAATGTCGCGAAAGCAAGCATAATCACAATTGGGACGAAATATGACGACACCGTGTCTGCAAGTCGTTGTATTGGAGCTTTACTTCCTTGTGCTTCTTGTACGAGCTTTATTATTTGAGCGATCATGGTATCAGATCCAACTTTCATTGCCTTATATGTAAATGTGCCTGACTTGTTCATGGTAGAACCAATAACCATATCGTCCTTAGATTTATCTACTGGAAGACTTTCTCCGCTAATCATTGATTCATCAATCGATGATTCTCCTTCAATAATTTCGCCATCAACAGGTATTTTTTCTCCTGGTCTTACGCGAATAACGTCCCCAACTTGTACTTGCTCAATGGGAATATCTATCTCTTTACCATCTCTTATAACTCGTGCTGTTTTTGCTTGCAGCTCTACAAGCTTTTTAATGGCACTTGAAGTTCCAGCCTTAGCTTTTGCTTCAAAGTAGCGGCCTAAAAGAATCAGACCGATAACTATCGTAGCAACGTCAAAATAAGGCATTATTTCAATGCCTAGGCCCATAAAAACATTAGGGAAGATAGTTACAACCGCAGAATACAAATATGCAACTGTAGTACCTAAAGCAACTAATGTATCCATATTTGAAGTTCTGTTTTTCAGTGCAGCAATAGCAGTTCTGTAGAACTCTAATCCAGCCCAGAACTGTACAGGTGTGGCTAAAAGCATTTGTACCCAGAAGTTATGTAAAATTGCTGGGGCAGTGTTCATAAGCCCCGGGAATGAACCCCAGAGGATTAAACCACCTAGTGCCAGACTGGTAAAAACTTTATTCCGTAACCTTTGTAGTTCTTTTCTTCTTTCAGCAAGGACAATTTCTTCACTTTTTTCTTCAAGTTCCAGTGTATAGCCAGTTTTAGCAATAGAGTCTGCTAATTGTTGTGGCGTGCAAATGTCTTTATCGTAGGTAACCGTAGCTTTCTCAGTGGCTAAGTTTACAACAGCCTCTTTAACTCCTTGCACTTTTTTCAAAGCACGTTCGGTAACTCTTACACAGGAAGCACAATGCATGCCTTTAATCGGAAATGTTTGTTTTGTTTCTGCCATATTATTGAACGATAATCTTTCCATGAAACATATTCATGCCACAGGATATTTCAAATGTTCCGCTTCTGGTAGGCGTTATTTGTATCGAAGTTGTTTTATTTAACGGTAGATATTTTCTTATTTTAAAATCGGGTAATACAACTTCCTCAAGACAAGAGCTGGGATCTTTGCGGAAAAAGTTAATAGTTGTCTGTTTGTTTTTAGAGATAGAGATAACGCTTGGAGAATATCCACCTTCTACAGAAATATCCACACTATTTGTTTTTACAACAACAGCATCATCGTCTTTCTTCATTAAGAAAAACCAATAAGTGAAAGCGATGCCACTAATACTAGATATAGCTACAAGTAATTTATCCATAAGTTATCTCCTTGGAAGAAGCGCATTATATGCACCTCTTCTAAAAAGGTGACACTATTGCCAATTCTTCAGCCATTGACGCATTTGGTCAATTTCTTTTGTTTGTGCTGCGATTATGTCATCAGCTAGCTTTTTCATCTCTGGTCTTTCTGTACCATTTTTAAGCATACTGGACATCATAACTGCCATTTGATGATGTGGAATCATCTCTTCAACAAAGGCTGTATCAAAATCAGTAGACTTCTCGAGATTTGTTATATCAGATGCATCTCCCATCATGCCCATATGTGTACTGTTACTTGTTCCCATCATTCCATGTTGGTTCATAACTTGATTATCCTGAGGTACTTCTTTACCAAACCAAGTTTTATACCAATCCTTCATTTGATTTATCTCTTTCCCTTGAGAATCAATGATGTTGTTTGCTAGTTCTTTTACTTCGGGACGCTGTCCTTTTGTTTGAGCTAATTTAGCCATCGTAATAGCATCTTCATGGTGAGGAATCATTTGCTCGATAAAATGAGCATCAATACTTTCTGAATTCTGCGATGAAACCTGTTTATCTGCTTTATAGTTCATCATTCCCGTATTGCTGGATGATAAAACCATTGTCATAATTAGCCATACACCAATTCCTCCAATGACTGCTCCGATTAATCCATATTTGAGTTGGTTGTTATTCATATTTCACCTCCTATTCATTAAGACTTTTTCTTAAAGACCTGCATTATCTCTGTAATTGATTCGTCTGCCTTACCTTCTTTAATAGCATCTGAGACACAACACTTAAGATGATTTTCGAGAAGAAGGTTTCCTGTCTCTTTTAACCCTGATTCAACAGCTTGAAGTTGATGCATAACATCAATGCAATAGACATCATCTTCCATCATCTTGATAACCTTATCTAGATGTCCCCTTGAAATTTTGAGGCGGTGAGTAATTCTTTCTTGTGTGTCTTTTGGTCTGTATGCCATATATCCCCCTAGTAGGGATATCTTAGTCAATTGTAAAATGAATGTCAATACAAATTTAGATTAGAGGAACAGATGTAAC
>JBGTMH010000074.1:0-28495 GCA_041743715.1 Patescibacteria group bacterium
GGTAACATCAGTTCCCATAATATGTGATTTCGTTACAAAATTTTTCATTTCCGCGCGTTCCCACTCGCGCCAGCCTGGATCAGTTTGGCCATCTGTAACTTTTTTGATATTACCTTCGCTATCTACTGAGAGACTAAAATAATTTATTTCCGATAAAAGCTCGGGCCGTACATATTTCATATCATCAACCCGCCAGTAGGGAAGAAATCCCATGACATGTTTGTCGAGTTTGGTATGTGGATTCAGAAGACTTTGAATATAATATGTACCTGTAAGAAGAGAGGACGTGCCTGGATAGGTTTGTGAAAGAAAAAAATAGAAGCCTGTCCCGCTGAGAATAACTATGAGTAGAACTATCCCAAAAATACGTTTAACCATTTATCTATTATAAAGGTATTATTTGAAGATTAAAACTTATAGCAGATCGCTTATAATAGCACTATTATGTATGAACTGAATAGGGATGGCAAACCTATATTTGATGATAAATTTCTAAAGTGGGAGCAAGAAACGTTAAGTGCAGGTCCGCCAGAAGTCTCAGGGAGAGCCTCTGAAGGATATCCGGCACGCACTCGCAGCGCACCAGATCCATGGGTAAGTGAAGGAAGGGGTTATGAAGCCGGCACTCGATTCTACCCACTATTTGAGCCATCTTCTCATCAAGCGTCTGTAACACGATTTGGTTTCGAGAGCGTATATACTACGTATGAAGGAAATATTATATTTAAATCTCCGCCTGGTGCTCTAGTGCCGTCAAAAGGAGATATTGAGAGACAATCTAGAACGGCTCATTTATTATTTAGTATTAAGAAATAGAAAGAATCATTTTCCTCTTGCATAAGTTTCCATGTTTCGCGTATGCTAATCATAGTATATGAATCGGCATTATAATGTCATTACGGTTGGGGAATCTACGATTGATGCTTTTATGAGTATTCATGATGTCAGTCATGCGTGCCGGATTGATCATGAGCATAATGATATATGTTTTAAATTTGGTGAAAAAATTGATGTCGATCGGTATGATTTTTGTATAGGCGGTAATGCCACCAATGTCGCTGTGGGAATTTCACGCCTGGGACTAAAAGCTACACTGTGTTCTGAAACAGGGGATGATGAGTTCTCAATTAAGATTAGGAACTGTCTCGCGCAGGAGCATATTGAACGGTTATTAGTAACGCAAACCAAAGGAGCCTCGAATTTTGCAGTAATTATAAATTTCAAAGGTGATCGAACTATCTTCGTGCAGGATGTTGAGCGGGAGCATGATTTTCAACTGACAGATGTTACGGCTGATTATGTGTATCTGACAAGCCTAGGCAATGAATGGCGGAAGCCATATGCAAAAGTGCTGGAGTTTATAGAAGAATATGGTGGGTTACTTGCTTTTAATCCAGCACCCCGACAGCTTAATGAAGGAAAAGATATTGTCCATAAAGTACTCAAGAAAACACATGTGCTCTTCGTTAATAAAGAAGAGGCTGAGAGGATATTGACAGATAAAGTGACAGACAAGAGAGACAAAACCTATATCCAAGAGTTGATGGCCAAGTTGCAAAAACTCGGTCCAAAAACAATAGTTGTCACTGATGGGAAAAAGGGATCATACGCGATGGATGATAAAGGAACATTTTTCTGGCATGGAATCAATGACGGACCACTTGTCGAGCGAACAGGCGCAGGGGATGCATTTGCATCAGGCTTTTTAGCAGCATATCTCCAAGGATTGTCTATGCCCAAAGCTATGGAATGGGGATCATGGAATGCCACCTCAGTAGTCAGTAAAGTCGGGGCTCAAGCTGGATTATTGACGAAAGATGGGATGGAAGAGAAGGTGAAATAATCCCTCAAGTGAATCTACAAATCCTGAGCGTGGGAGACGAAATTATCGTTGTGAAGTTCTGACTCATTAAGTTCTCCTTTGCTTGCATCACTAGCTAATTTCAATTGCCTGTGGAATAACTCTTGGGTCTGTTCGCGGGCGTTACGGTCCTTTGCCCATGCTTTCAGGACTGGGTCTTGTAATGCTCTGGAGTATGAGAATGTTACACCCCATGGGTGCGGTCCTTTTTTGGCGATACGATTGAGGTTGATGAAAGAATCATTACTTGTTTGTCCACCACTTAAGAAGACGACGCCACCTAATTCATGTGGCACATGGTCATGTAAAGCGCGAACGGTTCGTTCTGCCACATCGTCATGGTTGATGGCAGTTCCACTTTCTTTACCTGGTAAAATCATACTGGTTTTGAGGATCACGCCAGGTATATATACCCGCAGTGATTTCATTGCTTGAAATAACTCTTTAAATGTTTGCGTTACTACTTCTTCACATCTTTCAATGCTATGAGTCCCATCGAATAACGTTTCGGGCTCAACAATTGGCACTATGCCAGCATCCTGACAGATCCGGGCATATCGAGCCAAGATAAATGCGTTGGCTTTGATATTTTCTTCTGTTGGAGTTCCTTCGCCGATGGTAATTACCGCACGCCATTTCGCAAATCGTGCCCCCAAGTCATGATATTTTGTCATAAGCTCTGGTAAACCATCGAGGCCTTGTGTCAATTTTTCACCATCAAATCCTGGAAAATTCACAAGTCCTTTATCTACCTTGATCCCTGGAACTACCTCATGACCTTTGAGAAAATCAGGAAAAGATTGTGTATCGTCAGCTTTTTGCCAGAAAGTTTCGTCATAAAGGATCACACCACTCATAAAATCATGAGCACCTGGTGTCGTAAGGAGGAGGCCTCTATATTCACGTCGTGTCTCTTCAGTACATTCGACTCCAACACTGTCAAAACGCTTTTTACAACTCGGTGAACTTTCATCAGCTGCCAGTAATCCTTTACCCTGAGCAACAAGACTTTTGGCCATCTGTTCTAATTCATTTTGATTCATAGCTCTATATTATACTACCGATTCTTAGAAAAAAAAGCAAGAGAAATTTATCACTGGGGTGGCAGGTTGAGGTGGTCTTCAATTCTTTTAATCCTTTTTTCAATAAGTGCTTTTATTTGATCGATATGTAACCATGTTTGGTGAAAGAAATCAGTGGTGTCCTCCATGTGTTGATCGAGTTTTTTTTCAAGATTTTTTTGACCAGTCACAAGACCTTTTTGACCAGTCACAAGATTTTTTTGTCCTTTTAAAAGAGATTGTTGTCCTTTTTCAAGTCCATCAAGTCTTTTATTAATAGGTTCCAACGCATCGATTAAATCTTTTTTTGTTAACATAAAGAAAATAGTACTAGTTTGGCAGACTTATTGCAAGGGCATAAACACAAACAAAGGCTACCATTGTGACCTGATGTGGGTCATGGCGAAGGCTTGGTCGGGGTGGGTTTTTTTGCGTGGATTAAAAATGCCTGTGGGGTCGAAGATTTTTTTGGTTTCAGCGAAGAGGGTGAGAATTTTTTTGTTGTACTGCAAGTGAAGATAAGGGGTACGGACGAGGCCGTCATTGTGTTCACCACTTGTTGAACCATTGTATGAGAGAACAAGTTTGAATACCTCTTCACTCATTTGGGGAATGAGTTTATACTCCTCTGGATTTTTCAAGTCAACGAGAGGGAAGATATGGAAGTTACCGTTGCCTACGTGACCAGCAAAGTTGACTGCGAAAGGATATTTTTTAAGAACAGCGTGAAGCTTGGGGAGAAATTCGGGTAAATGTTCAGGATTTACGACAATATCGTCGATAAAAGGTGACGCATAGCGATCTTTAATGCGTCCTGAGAGCAGTGCAAAACTGTCTCTTCGAATAAGCCAATATTTCAGTTCCGCTTTCTCGTTATTTGCCCACTTCAACTCAAGGTCGTAGGGCTTTAATTTTTCTTCAAGGCTTTTAATTTTTTCTGAAATTTCACCATACTCATCACCTGTGAATTCAGCCTGGATAGTAAGTTTGGGCAATTTACCAAAAAGTCTCATTTGAAATTCTGGAAGAAAATGCATAAATGTTTCAAAGGACGAGTGACTTCCCATTTTTTTGTTAAAACCTGAGTAGTATTTCAAGGCAAGACCGAGTGTGACATCGTCATACGTCTCAAGACTTTCTGGCTGGAATGGCAAAATGACATTAACAATTTCTGCCAAATGACTGAGGTCTCGAACATACACAACGAGCATCTCGGCATGTTTTTTGACGGGTACAAGTCTGAGATTGGCCTGTGTCATAATGCCGAGGGTGCCTTGGGCACCGACAAAGAGTTTGGTTAAATCAAATGTTTTTTTCTCTTTGTCATAGACGTTCCAGAGGAAGTAGCCAGCAGAATTCTTTGAGACTGTAGGTTTGGCTTTTTTAATGAGTTCATAGTGTCTGTCGATAAGATTGAAAATGTTCCGATACAGTTTGCCTTCAAAGTTTTGTAGTTTCATTTTCTTATGCAGCTCTGATATTGTGAGTGGCTTGATAGTGTATTCTTTTCCATCAGCGAGGATCATTTGCAACGACTTAACAAAATCTTCAGCTCTCCCGTATCTCAGTGTTTTTTCACCTGCAGAGTTATTGTTAATTATACCGCCCAACGCGCAAATTTCCCGTGAGGATGGGTAAGGCGGGTAGATTAAACCATGCTCGAGGGTGAATTTCTCAAAATCACGATAGTACATGCCGGGTTCAACAGTCGCAGATTGGCCGTGGAAAACCGGTTCTCGATTGAAGTATTTTGTGAATGAGACAATAATCGAGTCGTTGAGATCCCCGCCGCTCATATCAGTACCAGCAGCGCGTGCTGTGAGGTTGAGGTGATGGTGGGTTTTTTTGTGTTTGGCAACAAATGCGACGAGATTCTGCACATCTTTGTTATCTTTTGGGTACACCACAACTTGTGGCTTCACTGCAAAGATACTTCGATCCATACTGTGAACACGCAATGTCTCATCGTCAGTTACGACATCTCCTTTGATAAGTTTTTTTAGTGCTTCTAATAAAGTTTGATTCATAAAAATAACCCAATTACCAATAACCCAATATACAAATCAATGAAAAATGATTCAATGTAAAATAATTTATTTATTCTGCATTTTTGTTTATTGATTGGGTTATTTGCATATTGGGTTATTAAATTCCTTTTCTCTTTATAACCTTCTTTACAGCCTTCTTTATTGCCGGTACATCCATGTTATACTTTTTGAGGATGTCTTGCCAAGCCCCAGATTCGGCGAATGTATTCTGTAATCCTACGAATTCCATGGGAAGCGGGTTCGTTTTGGCTAGGAATTCTGCAATTGCTGATCCCATACCACCATCTACTTGATGATCCTCAACCGTAACCACAGCGCCGGTATGCCCAGTAAAACGGATGATGGCGTCTTCATCAAGGGGTTTTATTGTTGAGACATTTACAACAAGCACAGGGAAGCCTTCTTCTTCAAGTTCTTTTGCGGCAACGATCGCATAGTACAGTAAGTATCCCGTTGCAAAGATAGTTACTTGCGGGTTATCAGTTATCCAGAAGTCTTGCATTTTGCCGACTGTAAAAGGTGTTTCTTCAGTTGTGATAATAGGAGTTTTGTCCCGGCTGTATCTGATATAGACTGGTGTGGATATATCTGCTGATGCAATAGTGGCTTTGTGAGATTCGATACTGTCACAGGGGACATAGATATGCATTTTTGGCCAGCAGCGGGTGATAGCGATATCTTCAGTGGCTTGATGTGTCGCGCCATCCGGTCCTGTCATTATGCCTGAGTGATGGCCAGCGATTTTAACATTTGCTTCGTTGTAGACACACGTCGTGCGAATAGTTTCCCAGTTCTTGCCGGGGGAGAAGGTGGCATACGAGGAGATGAAAGCGACTTTGCCAGTGACACCGAGACCTGCCGCGATGGCTGCCATATTTTGTTCACCGATTCCTGTTTGAAAAAATCTTTCAGGGAATTTTTCTGCGAATTTATGCGCCTGAGTTGATTCAGTAAGATCAGCTGAGAGAGCAACGACATTTGGATTAGTCTCTCCAAGACTCAGAAGTCCACTCCCAAAGCCTGCACGGGTAGGAGCGGTTTCGACATCTGGTTTGAATAGTTTATTGTTTAATTTAAGTTTAGGATTCAACATATTTTCTGGATTTAAGATTTAAGATTTAGGACTTAGGATATTTTTTCTTAAATCTTAAATCCTAAATCTTAAATCTCTCACTCATGTTCGCTACGAATCTTTCCTCCCAATGTCCTTAGTTCTTTGAGTGCTTCCTTTGCCTGTGCTTTGTCCGGTGGTTTGCCGTGCCAGTGGAAGTCTTTTTCCATGAACTCTACACCTTTGCCGGCGATGGCGTGTGCGATGATGACGGTGGGTTTTTCGTAAATGGCGTGGGCTTCGTTTACCATGTCGACGAATTGTTTGATATTATGCGCGTCGCATTCGAGGACATGCCAATTGAAGGCTTCGAATTTTTCTCTGAGGGGCTCAAGTGGCATGACGTCTTCAGTAAAGCCGTCGATTTGGATATTGTTGCGGTCGATCACCATTATGAGGTTGTTTATTTTATTTTTTCCAGCAAACATCGCTGCTTCCCAGATATTGCCTTCATTTAACTCACCATCACCAGTGATGACATATGTATAGTATTTTTTCTTATCTATTTGTGCCGCGAGCGCGATGCCGATAGCCTGTGATAGTCCTTCACCAAGCGGACCGGATGTGGTTTCAAGTCCTGGAAGGGCTGTACGGTGGGGATGACCTTGAAGTCTTGAATTTATTTTTCTCAGCGTTTTTAGTTCCTCAATCGGAAAATAACCTGCCATCGCCATTGAAACATAACGGATTGGACAGATGTGGCCGTTTGAAAGAATAAGCCGGTCCCGATCTTCCCAGTCTGGATTTTTCGGGTCATGATTGAGAATATGGAAATAAAATGCGGTGAAGACGTCTGCCATGTCAAGTGGGCCAGCCGAATGTCCTGAGCCAGCTTCGAGAAGTGTAGGGATCAAGAGTTCTCGAGCTTTTTCAGCTTTCTTTTCCAACTCTTTTAATTTATCTTCATAGAGATCGGTTAACATACTGTTTTCTGTCATCCCGACCGAAGCGGAGGGATCTCATACCTCTGACTTTTTATAATAACCGGTGGTGTAAGATTCCTCGACTCCTTTCAGTCGCTCGGAATGACATTAAGGTTTAAATACTATATACAAATCCGAAACATTCGAGTCCTGCTTTCCTGTCTGGATCCCATCACCGATTTTGTTCCAGAACTCATAACTATTATCATCTTTCAAAAAAGTTTTTGCGTCGAGTTCCAACTCTTTCATTTTCTTAAATGTGTCTTTGTCTGCAAGTGCTCCAGCGAATTCATAGAAATCCCAGCCGTCTGTACCGAAGGAGGCGAGGATGGTATCACCTTTGATGTGCTTGAGCGCACAAAGGACAAGTGCTTGGTTGCGGCCACCTTTGCCCTTGCCTGTTATTTTGATTGTGGATTCACCACCGGCGAGGAGGATTTGGCCGTGTGGGGTTTCGTTTATCAATTTTTCACCCAATGTCCGGGCATCTCCTTGGAGGCGATCAGACATGACATGGACCTGGTATCCTTTTTCCCGGGCAAGTTTTTCCATAGCGTTGAGCGCTGTGAGGTTGCTGAGCATTAAGACATTTGAGACTTTTTGGTAATATTTGTCTTCTTTGGGGGTTTCGACGAAGTCGCTTGGGGAGAGAACCCCGCTTTTTTCCAAATGATATTTTTCGTAAACAGCTTTTGCATGCTTGAGTGTTGTTGGATCTTTCACGAGTGGGCCTGAGGCGATGACTGTGAGATCGTTGCCAGGGACGTCTGAGAAAATGAGATTAACAACGGTTGCAGGGTAGAGAATTTTGGCGAGTCCGCCACCTTTTACTTTGGAAAGATGTTTTCGGACGATGTTCATTTCTGTTATGTTCGCGCCTGATTCCAATAAAGTTTTGTTAACAGTAATCATTTTATCGAGAGTAAAAGTGTGAGGGGCTTCGAAAAGGACTGAGCCGCCTCCACAAGTAATGATGATAACTAAGTCTTTGTCTGTGGTATGTTCAAAATGTTCAATCGCGTGTGTCGTAAATGAGAAGTTTTCTTGAGAGGGCAGTGGGTGCGTGCCTTTGGTGTAATGTGATTTTTTGAAATGTTCATCTTCGACAACATCAATTACGTAGCCTTCAGTCAGGCTATCGCCAAGTGTTTCTTCAATCCGTTTTGCGTTGCCTGCACTGCCTTTGCCAAAACCGAGGAGAAATACCCGTTCAAATTTCGAGAGGTCATACGTTTTATTTTGGATTTTCAGTATATTGTTTTCTAATGAAAGATTTTGCTTAAAGACTTCATGGGGCGCGACTGATGCAAATGCGGTCTCGATAAGATCCAAAACAACCTTCCGGTTATCATTGGTGGCTAAAGAATCATAATTTTTAATGTGTCCCATGAGCAGTATATACAGTGTAGCATAACAGTTCAGTATTTTCCTAGAGAGTATTTTGTAACAATTTGGTGGTTGACTTGAAGTTTATCTTAAAGTAAACTTAGACCATGCAAACACACATTATTGGAGTGAAAGAGCTTCGTACCAATCTTGATCATTTTATCAAACAAGTAGCAGAGGGAAAATCGTTTACCGTTGTGAAACGTTCAAAAAGCGTGTTTAAAATTGTGCCCGTGATACAAGAAGGACAGTGGGAAGAGGTTGTGGATTTTACCAAAGTCAAAAAAGGTGGTATTGCCATCGATGAGCTTCTGAAGAGACTTTGAGCATGAATAAAATTGATAAATTCCTCAAACTATTATCTCCGAAAGAAAGAGAGCAAATAAAAAGAATGCTCAATCAGCTTATTGTACAAGAGTTGAGTGGCTTAGATATTAAAAAACTAAAAGAGTCAGAAGACATTTTTCGTGTAAGAAAAGGGGATATACGAATTATGTATCGTGTTGTGGATAATGAAGTCTTTATTTTGGCTATTGAACGACAATCAGAGAAGACTTATAGGAAGTATTAATGATGAAAGTAAAAAAAATTAAGCTAATTTTAAGAATATATTGTATATACTGTGAGGATGGATTCCACAGTTAATCCTCAACAACCTACGCAGATGCCGAGACGAAGAATACCCAAAGTTGTTTTCGGAGTTTTAAGTATTGTTTTGCTTTTGGGGTTAAGCATGGTTGCTCACCAAGTGTTCTCACCTAAGCCGTTTTCGCAAGATGCTAGTAGTAACACTTCCATTACAGGAAGCACTGATGAAATTGAGACACCGCTTCAAGGTGATGAAGGTGGACCGAAAGATGAACTTCATCCGCTTGCAATTGAGTATATGAGAGCGCAGGAGTACCCTGGAAGTGATATTACGATCGAGCAAACGCTTTCTGCAGGGTCAAATTATGAGAGATATATTGCGTCATACAGATCAGATGGATTAAAAATTTATGCTCTGCTGACTGTTCCGCAAGGAGAGAAACCTGCACGTGGTTGGCCTGTTATTATCTTTAATCATGGGTACATCCCGCCGTCAGAATACCGGACAACCGAAAAGTATATCGCGTATACAGATGCATTTTCCCGGAATGGGTATATTGTTTTCAGATCAGATTACCGTGGGCATGGGAGTTCAGAAGGTGCAGCATCGGGCGGGTATGGTTCCAATAATTATACGATAGACGTGCTGCATGCGGTTTCATCAATGAAAAAATATAAAGACTCTGATCCGGACAAAATAGGAATGTGGGGACATTCGATGGGTGGGCATATTACACTTCGTAATATGGTTGTCAATAATGATATAAAGGCAGGTGTTATATGGGCTGGAGTTGTCGGGTCATACCCTGATCTTATTAATAATTGGCGCCGTACGCCACCTCGTCCAACGATGCTAGGTGGTCGGTCTAGTTGGAGACAAAATTTGATTGCGCAGTATGGTACTGCAGAACAGAATCCTGAGTTCTGGAATTCTATTTCGGCGACGACATATCTCAAGGAAATATCAGGACCCTTGCAATTGCATCACGGCACCGCGGATGGGTCAGTGCCGGTTGAGTTTAGTGAAAGGCTGGACGAGCAGATGAAGGCGGCAGGGAAAGACGCTGAGATTTTTATTTACCAGGGAGATGACCATAATCTCGCAAGTAATTTAGGAGTTGCTTTGCAAAGATCTGTGGAGTTTTTTGACAAACACTTAAAGTAACTTTTATATCTCGAGTAGGTCTTCAGCAGTGAGATAGTTTATTATTCCCTCGGCAAGACCTTTTGCTGCAATGTGTGGTTGATCAACGATAATAGTTCTATCCGAGGGACTACTTAAAAATCCGGTTTCTAGTATCAACGAAGTTGTCATAGGATGAACAGTATGGTCATAGCGCCACCATGAAAAAGCATAATATCCCCGCATGTTTCGGGTGACATTGGGATCTTTCGTAAGCCCAGTAGCTTGTCCATACGCGTTTTCAATACTGGTAAGCAGATCTTGCGCATTTTCTGTTCTGTCTCGTCGGGGGCTTGCTGCTTTATAACCCGTTTTATTTGGATCAGCATTGCCGTCTGCATGGATGGCGACAAACACATCGGCCCAATATTGTGGGGTAATTGTCGTTGGAAGCAATTCGACGGTTATGCCTTTTTCTTCAAGAAGTTTTTTTGTCTGCATAGCTATTTCATAATTTACTTCCCATTCGGATTTACCGCCGCCTGATGCGCCAGTGTTACCACGGAGCTTGTGCAGTTCTTCAGGCGTTTCATCAGTCTTCCAATGCCCAACCTGCAGTGCAACTTTCGCAGGTCCCTCAGGTCGTTTCCAATCTTTCAATAAGTCTTGTTATTCAAAAAAAGAAACGTTATCAGAATTCGATGAATCGTATGGAGGAGCACCGCTTACGGGTTTGGAACTTGCAACAAATGCTTGCGTAACAAGAAGACCAACAAGAAAAATAAGTATAAAAACGAGCAGTAATTGTTTCATAAAGGACATAAAGTATACCACACCATTTCTTAATTTTGGCTGAAGGATATTGTTTTTAACGAGTGATTTATATATGATCGAAGCATATGAAGAAGATTGTTCTGTTATTAATTATAGTTATTTTTACCGGGGTTGGATTCTTTGGGTTTCAGCAATATCAAAAAGGTGAGGAAGTGAAAAAGATTAGTTCATTTGAAGAGTGTGCAGCGGCAGGATTTCCCGTTATGGATAGTTATCCTGGACAGTGTAGAACGTCAGATGGCAGATCGTTTACTCAGGAAATTGGTAATGAGTTAGAGCTTGGTGATCTAATAATGGTCAGTAATCCTCGCCCGAATCAAAAAATCACAAGCCCACTAAAAATCACCGGCCAAGCACGTGGCACCTGGTATTTTGAAGCCACTTTCCCAGTCGAGCTCGTTGACGCAAATAATAAATCCCTAGGAAAAAGTTTTGCAACAGCACAAGGGGAGTGGATGACTGAGGAGTTTGTACCATTTACTGCTGAAATAAAATTTGAAAAACCTTCGACGAAAAAAGGGAAATTGATTATCAACAATGCCAATCCCTCTGGTCTGCCGGAAAATGGGAAAGAGCTGATAATACCTGTGGAGTTTTAGAATATAATAACTTCAAATACCGCCAGGACTTACTAATGGATCTAGTCTAACCTGGTTCTTATAGCTATTTCTAAACGATTTCCATTAGCATCTTGGCAAAAGTACGATTATACAAAGATAAGCAGGCAGATTACTTCTATAGCGTTGCTTGCAATAATCTTTCATAGTTTCTTATTTCAACAAATTCACCGGGCGCTAACCAAGTCTCAGGTATTCTCACTAATTTTGAAGCAGCGTTGGCACCAGTTCGTCCAAGTATTTCCATAGTGCGTCGTGTCCGTAAAGCTGGATCTACTGGAGTACCTGCTACAATTATACCCATAACCGTATCACCAGCACCTAATGGATAAAAATTCTCGATTAAAACCTCAAATGGGGGAATGTCAATAACATCCTGAGGATCGTCTCCAAACCTCATACGAAATCCTTTTACATCGTTTGTTACTACAACTAATCTGTTTTCAGAATCCATGCTTTCATACAGTGCATCAACTGCTTCTATAACATTTGCATTAGAGTTTCCTGTTACGTAGCGCGCTTGTTGTAGGTTTCCCATAATAATATTTGGTTTAATCTTTAAATCCTCCTCAAGTCCGTGCTGTAACAGTTCTCTTGTAGTTCTTGTTTGGGATACGACATTCAGGTTAAGTGCGAATAAACCGCCTGTCTCTTTTAAAGAATCGGTTGCCTTCTTAACTTCTCTTAAAACATTTAAATTGCTAAATACAGCACCATTTAGAACCAATTTGTGCATTTCTCCGATTTCTTCTTCCGGGAAAATAACATCTTCTGCTGCGCGATAAAACGGTTTACTTTCTTCAACAGTTTCTCCCGCTGCATTTACTAAGGCTATATATATTCCGGTGGGTTTGTCCGATCGCTGTATTCTACCGAGTCTTGGATCAATAATTCTTACGTATTCATCACCAAACCTATCTCTTCCAACCGTACCAACGAGTCTAACTCCATCTTTACTGTTGGTGAATCCGACTATAGTGGATAAAACGTTGGGTATCGTTCCACCCACACTGAACTTAGCTTCAGAATTTTGACGTAAAAATTCGAGATATTTATTAGGATCGTCTGGAAGATGAACTGGGTTTCCTTTTTTTAGTCGTATTGTTGCGTCAATGACAGCATATCCTATTCCTACTATTTTTTCAGCCATAAGTTTTCTGTATAGTTTTTATTATAAATCTCAAATGGGGCTTACTATTCTACTCCTCAGTTGGAAAATGTTTTTCTTTTAAAGCTGTAATCTCTTTGGCACTTAACCTTGGTTCAGAACTTCCGACTATCATTGAGGCACCTTCAGAGGCCATATTTGCTACTTTTCTTACTAATTCTGGTGTCCATTCATCCTGGGGATATTCACAAAGACCACCGACTAAAAGTGCCATGTATCCATCTCCAGCGCCGGTTGGATGTTTAACTGTACAAGGAACGGCGTCGATTTTAATAAGCTCATCGTAGCCGTTAAGTCTTAGCAACGATCCCTGATCGGCAAGTGTTACGGCGACTAATGGACTAGTGGGAAATAATTTCATAATTGCTTTTTCAGGTGTATCTTCACCTGTCGCATAGAGAGCTTCATGTTCGTTTCCGACAACAATATCAGGAGTTATCCCGAGATGCTCTATACTTGCAAGAAGATTTTCTATGGTTGTCTTTGCAGGATGCGTAGCTGATAGGTTGAGCGCAAATAAGCTGTTTGGTTCCTGCAACTCGTCGGTAAAAGTTTTGATTTCCCTAATTGCTGTACCATCTATTCCTTCTCTAAAAGTAGACGAACCTGTGAGAAAAAGTGCAATGTCTCTATTGCGCTGTTGCGCACGAGGGATGTGTATATTCAAAGCTCCTCCGAAAAAAGACTGGGTCGCTGAATGTCTTCCATCTTCATCCAGCAAAATGGCAACAGCTCCAGTTTCTATCGGTTTTCCAGCGTCATCGGTATCCAGCATTTGAATACCGCTACGCAGTCCTTTATTACCTATGCTGTCAATGAAAAATCTTCCTAGTGCATCATTCCCAACTGTTGCATACATTATGCAGTTACGTCCAGTATAGTCAGCAAGCATTGTTGTCGTATTTAATGTCGCACCGCTTGCAGCCCATCCCTCACGATTTGCACTGGCAAACTCAGCAAGTCGTTGAGGAGGAGGAGGAAAACCTTCAGATGTTCTCGTCGTGACATCGACAAAAGCTCCTCCTACGCTGACAAGATCTCCTCGATGTACTACACTTCGTTCGCGCATAATTATTAAGAAAAAATATTATAGACATTTTCAGTGTATATTGCAAATTCTAATGCGTACTTAAATGAAAGTCACATCGGAAATCCGATAAGTTCATGCTCGTATAAAACTCCCAGTACTTCACGTACTTGTGCATCGACAAGTCGATCTCCTGCAACCTCTAAAACGTCAGCTATTGTTGTTCCATCTCCTTCTAACACACGAGAAAGTACAGACATCGCAATAGGATCGAAGCGCAAAACTTTCCCAGCTCCCAGTACGGTTGCAGTGTCGTTATGCAAGAATACTCTTGGTTGTAATAAAGTGCGCGTAACAATTTCTGTTTGGAGATATTTTTCAGAAGTACTTCTTTCAACATCAGCCCATGAATAAGACACTGATCGTCTAGCAGTGGTAATGGCTTCAGACTCCTCAAAGTACGCTTCTATTCCCCAGGAAGTACGCATTCTTTCCTGAAGCAATTCGGAGAGTTCAGCTTGATGCGCACGTATTTGGTCACGTGATCCAAAACGGGGTAGGTCAAGACGAAATACTTCTTCGTTCTTAACTTTATCTGCTAGCCATGACTGATAATTATCACCTCTTCTACGTTTGACACTCACTGTCAAATGCTGACTTTCCTCGTCTACACCTTCAACCCGATGCCACCAGCCGCGGGGGACATATAACACATCAGATGCTTGTAAGACCCCTTCCCAAGCTGGGACTGTTTCGTATTCGGGATTATATTCTACGTCAGGTACAATTGGATGTCCTCGATTGGGTCGATGGACTGACCAATGTTTTTTCCCCTTGAGCTGGACGATAAAAGCATCTTGTCCATCCCAATGCATACCAAAACCGCCTTTATTTTCAGCATTGGCGCCGTTCGTATAAGAGTTAACATGAGTATGATTAGGTTCTCTGAGCCATTCTTCCATTGATCTTGCAATAACTAATGCAGCTGGGTCTACCTGATCCATACGATTGAGAATAAGCGTCGCACCTTCAGCTAACTGTCTTTCAACACCCGGCATATTTATTTCTCTATGTTGGCCACCTTTACGATCAGTTACTGCTTTTGTATATTCATTGGTATCTATAACCCTGCGGGAATTAGTCATGGCAATATCAGCTGGAATATACGGAGCAAGAGTGAGGATTCTATCGAAATTAATGCTTCGTACCAATTCTCCTATATCTGGATGTCTATCAAGCATACCTGGTATATAAATTGGTTCTGTTCCAAGCCGCACTTCACGAAAGTCGTCTCCTAGTTCCGTATCTAGCGCTGCTGCAAATCCTCTCGTTTTTCCCGGATGGAGTTCGTTAGGCCTCGGTACGTCAACAATACCTCTAATCTGTTGACCCGTATTGGTACGAATCTTTATGGGGTGTGCAACAGGGTCCCCAGATATAAAAACACGACGTATTTCTGCCATAATTTCTTTTGGTTAGGATTATAGATTTTTTTTTCTTCAGATAACAAGAAGCTATGGCAAAAGATTAGTTTTTTGTGCGAGATCAAATTTTTGTTAGCGGCGAGCAGGAGGTTTCTTGTGTGGTTTTAAAGGATCTGAAAAAATTCCTCTCAACTCAGCAGTGGTTGGGACTAGCGGTCTTATATATCTTACTACACCCTTTGCACTCCTTTTAAGAACGGCTAAAGCACTTTGACTAAGACCTTCATCTTTTGGACGAGGTTCTCCTCCAAGTTCTATACCTTTGTATGTACGTATAGTCCTTAAACCAACTTTATTTACCGGATTATTTGTCTCTTCATAGATATATTTCGTAAAATTCATAGATCGAGTATGTACCTGAAGAGTATAAGTATTTTTTGTATAAAACCGATTAAGCAAGCTTTTCCCTGTCAACTAATTCCACTCTGGGAATTGGGGAGACTAATTTTTATTTGTAATCTTTTAACATAATCACACTTCCGTCTTTTATTTTGCCGTGGCCTTTGGTGTCGTCGCTGATGAGTTGGCAGTTTTCTTCTTGTGCGAGAGCGAGAAATAAGGCGTCGTATGCTGCTAGAGAAAAATGATGAATAATTTTAATTGTTCGTTCCAAAGTTGCTTGAGTTGGTGTTTTGATAAGTATTGGAAGTGAAAGAAGATTATTTATATTGCTCTTTATCTCTTGTTGTGGGAGTTTTTTTCCTGTGGCAAGGACATTAATAAGTTCAATAGTTAAAAGGTTCGGGGCAATAAGAGTAATTCTGTCATCAATCATATCGTCATAGATTTTTTGAGAAAGCTCTACTCTATCTTCATCTACCTGATTGAACCACTTTACGATTACAGAAGTATCAGTGATGTAAACAGGCATATTTAAAAATGAGTATCTCTATCATGACGTAAAAATTCGGTTAAATTAACACCGCGTTTTCCTAATTTGCTAATACGTTTCATATCAGCCCAAATTTTTGCTGCTTCCTCTTTTGTCAACTTTTTTCTCTGTTGTGGTGAAGTGGCTGACACTCGTTCTACCTTAAAGCCGTTTTTAATCGTTTTAACTTTTACAGCTACTTCTTTCTCATCAGACCACTGCAAAGCATCCCGTACTTCTTGCGGGATTGTCAACTGGCCTTTGCCTTTTATTTTTGTAATACTCTGGACGTAATTCATACCAATGAGCATAGCAGAACCTACTTTTTACGTCAATCTGCGCAATCGAAAATAAGTCGTTTTTTGTGGGAGAAGAGTAACAAAGTTTTATTGACACGTCATAGGTAAATCTTTACTCTTATAATAGATGAGAATTAAGATGAATACTGTCAAGGGAAAGGGGCGAAAGAGTAAGCAGCCGGTAAATAGATATAAACAACGAAGGGATATCGTTACGGTTTGTGTTTATCTGTTATCGATACTACTTATTATTTTTCTCTCTTTCTGGCTTGGTAAACTGATCTATGATTTGAGGGCTCGTGCTACAGCTACTAGTTGGGTGGATAATGATCGAAATCTTGTCCGGACGAGTGCTTTTTTTACCGTTCATGACTATCGGGACTGTCCGGACGAGAGTAGTGGATACTGGCCAACTGATAGAGTTGATTGTCTTTTTTCTGAGCCTGGTTCTGGACCATCTACTGCTGATCAGAGTTTTGCTTTAGAACCACCGGGATTATATTATAAACATTTTTTGCCGACGGATTTTTATAGTACATTACCAGAATTATTGCTCACTATCGATTTTTCCACACTCTCAAAAGAGAAGATCGAAGAAACGTTACAAAAAGCTGTTGAACAAAATCCGACTGCATATGCTTCGATATCAGTCGATAGTTTATATGTCGGATTGGAAGGCGGTAATACAGGGACGATGGTGCGTTCTGCAACATTGATGGTGCACCCCACTTTGGAGAGGCCCATCGCAAATGCAATCGGTGTCTTACAACGCGCAAAAAATCTCTATAAACCTTTTATAGAAGGAGCTACCGGTGGTACTATTTCCGATACAGACTTAACGGATCTCTATACTGCGGCACTCAACCGGTGTGGACAGGAGGCCATAAATAACGATCAAAGCGGGAAGGGTGTTTATAAAATTGTTGGGGAGTATGTAATAGTGGTACAAGGAGGAGATACTCTGCCTTCTCAGACCTTGGGCGTTACCAATGATTGTTCTCTTCATGTGGTTAAATTAATCGCAAGTACCAGCACTCCTGCACCCACAAATATTACTCCCACCTACGTCTGTCTCGGAACAACATGTGTCCCATCACCGACACCAACACTATCTCCAACACCGACACTTACTCCGAGTGCAACACCGACACTGATACCCGCCCCGACGATACCTCATCCAACTGCCGTCACGACAGTTATACCAACCCCGAGTCAAAATCCAGGGGGACATACTGGTGGTAATGGAGGGTTTATCCAGCTCTTTCTCGGTGTATTGAAGCTGATTCTTGAATTCTTCGTTAATATTTTGAGTTAGGTGGATCTTTCTTACGATATTCTTATGATAGAAGCGGGAGTTTTGTGTATATAATTAAATATGACCCTCCTTCACTAAAGTTACGGAAGGGTCATGCTTCCGAAGCAATATGAAAAATGTAGAAAATAAAAAAGCGTTAGCAGTAGAATCTGTTATTAAATTAAGAAAGGTGGGCGAAGGAGCATGAAGAATATTTTGGTTGTTGATGACGACCCCGACATTTTGGATGCGATTCAATTTGTCCTCGAAGACGCAGGATACAATGTCAAGACAACTCAAAAAGGGGAGTACGCTGAAAATCTCCATAAGAATTTACCAGATCTCATTATTCTCGATGTATTGCTCTCAGGAAAAGATGGACGCACAATCTGTCAAAAACTAAAAAGCCAGGAAGATACAAAAAACGTTCCTATCATTATGATCTCAGCGCATCCCAGTGCTCAACAGACAGTCAAAGAAGTCGGAGCAGATGGATTTATAGCCAAACCTTTTGATATCAGCATGCTTCTTTCAAAAGTAGGCCACTCGTTGCAGAATTAGCTGTACAGATTTTCTGATCTTATTTATTAATTCGCGTAGAATACACTTTTTCTCGTCACCTACCTATTGTTTGTTATTTTCATTCGGGGTAATTCATGAGCACCTCATATTTTTATAATAAATTCTTCGGTAGCAT
Source organism: Patescibacteria group bacterium (assembly GCA_041743715.1). Lineage (GTDB taxonomy): Bacteria > Patescibacteriota > Microgenomatia > Levybacterales > UBA12049 > JACDET01. The sequence goes on from JBGTMH010000074.1 coordinate 18,393, forward strand.
TCCCTGCCTGCCGGCAAGCAGGGTTCCTACGAAAAAGTGCATTCTACGCTCCTCTTCAGGTGATTATAAGCAAGAGTTTTTCTCCACTTGACAAATGCAAGTAATCCGCATATACTACATGCAAGTCTACTGCATTAGACTCGCTTGACCCGTCTGGTTTAGCATTTGCCACTTATGTTTATTGCTAGACGGGTAGGTCAAATGTCTTTGGCGACACTTAAGACAATACATTACCAAAGAGTCCCTGAGAATGGGGCTCTTTGGTTTCAATATGAATCATTTAAAAATAAATAAGTTTTTTGATATTGTAATGGCTTTGGAAGAGGCAGAAGAGTTAGTGGCAATATCAGAGGCGCAGTTTTTAACCAAACTTCAAGCATTAGAAAAGCAAATATCGCAATCTTGTACAGATCAAGAAAAAAAGGCGGTAAAACATCAAGCGTTTAGGCTCTACGAAGATTATAAAAAAACTTTACAGGAAATCGAAAGTTTCATCCGTGATACGTGCTCCTAACGTAAATATTATGAAAGAGATACACATTAACCCAGCCTCTATCGTCGCTTCAAAGAATAAATTTATTGCGTACGAAGGTATGTATACAACAGCACTAGAGCACGCAAAAGAGAGCACACCGTTTGCTGATATCACAAGTCAAGCAGCACACATTACCAGCAGATTACGAGGCATAATTCAGGATACTGAACAACGGCTAGGTGTTGCATATATTGATGCAGTCAAAAATTTAACAGCAGAAGGACAGATAAAATTCTATGTAGCCTTTAAGGATTTATACACGAAGCGTAATCTATCAGATCGTCCCAAGAACCTGCTCTTAGGAAGGCTACTGAGAAATGGTCGAATCCCGCTTGAGTACATCAATCCAGATGGAACATTTCAAGCAGATAAGATAAGTAAGCTTGATTATTTCTTGGACAATCCTCATTTGGTTGAGACATTAGATCTTTATAGTCGTCAGTTGTCTATAAAAAGTAAAATGAGGCAGAGGGCGATTGCACGTCATGAAGTTGAGCATCCTAGTCACGATCATGAGGATGATCATTCTGAAGCAGGTGGCTCGTGTTGTCCAACACATCGGAAAAGTGAAATGCGGCAGTTAAGAGCAAGAAGGAGGTTGAATAATCATCCTTGGTTAGCTGCTATTTCTGCTAATGGGATAAGATATGGGATGTTCTTACTTTGTCCTGGGGATGATTTCGCCAATCTAGGAAATAATATCTATCAGTCAATTGTTCCAGATCAAAGGAATGAAGCTCATCAATATCAAGAACCCAATGGCGTTATCCCTCGCCGACCGTTGGACTTTGTAGAAGAGGAAGGTGTGGTCTACGTCAGAGGCAAGTCTAAAAAAGTAAAGTCTGAAGTTATACATGCAGAGGAAGAATCTCTACTGGAAGATTTGATGACAACAGATCCTTTGGCAGGAGAGCAAAAGATAAAGAAAACTATTTTTAAGCGGATTAGGAATTATATACAGACAAAAATAAGTTAACAGTAATAGTACTTGCAAGTCAGTTGCACTTGTGATATTATCGCATTATGGTGATTGCAAAAGTAAAACATGATTGTAAAGATGAGTTAAATGAGGTTGACCTTCGGGCTACGCCTGCACGTGTCGCACTTATGAGTTTGTTAGAAAATACTGATAAGCCTGTGGATGTTCAAACGATGATTGAGTATTTAGAAAAGAATGGGATCAAGACAGATCCAGCAACGGTTTTTCGTATTGTTAATATGTTCACTGAAAAAGGACTGACCAAGCAGGTTCAGCTGCAGGAAGGTAAGTCACGTTATGAACTAGCTGCAAATGCTGATCATCATCATTTGGTTTGTACCAAATGTGGAGATATTCAAGATATATCTGATTGCAACATTGATGGTCTTGAAAAAGATATTGAGAAAAAGAAAGGATTTGCGGTGACAAGCCATTCACTTGAGTTTTTCGGAATTTGTAAATCATGTCAACGTTAGAATACATCATAGTATTTACATTACTCGGTAGCGTAGGTTCACTGATCGGAGGAATTGTCCTTATCTCCCGGGAAAAGTTCGCACTTAAAGTCTCACATTTCTTGGCCTCGTTTGCTGCAGGGGTACTACTCGGGACAGCATTTTTTGATCTTTTACCGGAGGCACTCCATGAAGCCGAAGGGCGCGATATTAATATCTTTTTTTGGACACTCCTGGGTATGATTATTTTTTTCTTCATCGAGCGGTTCATTCACTGGTTTCATCATCATGATGATCATGCAGATCACGCTGAGAAAACAAAATCTACATTACCGCTCATAATTATAGGGGATACAATGCATAATTTTATCGATGGAGTTGTCATCGCTGCAACGTTTATGGTGAGTATCCCACTCGGTATCGTGACTACTCTTGCTGTAGCAGCGCATGAAATACCACAGGAAATTGGAGATTTTGGGCTCATGTTGCATAAGGGGCTGTCGAAAAAAAAGATAATTTTCGTTAACGTCATGAGCGCTTTTGCGTCACTCGTCGGAGCGGTATTGACGTATATGCTTGGGGACTCTATTGAAGAATATATTGCTATTTTTCTCGCGCTGACAGCAGGATTTTTTATCTATATTGCTTCATCAGACCTTATACCCGAAATTCATTATGAAAAGAGGAAAAAGCACGCGATATTTGAAAGTTTTTTGTTGGTCTTAGGAATTGCGGTGATTATGATTTCTGTCTCGTTACTTACTCACGGTCACTAATTATTACAAACCGTTGATGTCAGTCTGGACATCTTGGAGATCTGAAGACTCACTTGCGCCTGTATCTACATTATCAACCTCTTGTACTTCAGTTACCGCTGGCACTTGTGTGGGAACTGGTGTTTCTTGTACAACAGGAGTGGGGGTAACGGCTACTGTTGGGGGTTTGTTATTGGCACTTTGTATATAGATGACAGCTCCTACAGCGAGTAGGAGTAGAATACCCGCTACTATACCAATTATCAAACCTTTATTATTCTTATTCCCGGGTTGAGGAGGCACAGTTGGAGGAGTTTGTGAAACAACTGGCTGTGATGGTTGTTGAGATGGTGGCATCGATTGAGGAGGAGGTGTCTGTTGAGACGGTGGCGTTGGTTGATTTTGATTTGGTGGGCTTGTTTGGTCCATGGCTATTTATTTAGTTTATATTTTTCCTAATTCTTTTGCAACTAGAGAAACTGCATTTTTTGCTTCTGCTACTGTTGCGTGGGTTGTCTTGAGATCATTTTGTAATAAATTAAAGGCAGATCCGACTGTCTGGCGAAGTGTTGAATCATCTGTGATCTGGGCGACATATGATTTACCTGCTTGCGCGGTGACTGCTGTCTGTGCTGTTGTTATAGCTGTTTGTGCTTGTGTTATTGCCGCATCAACTGCGTTTGTGTCAGCTCCAGCTGCTTTTTTCTCGACACTTTTGGCTTGCAATCTTGTGAGAATTTCGTTAAGTTTTTCCAAAGCAGCTGTCATTTTATTGGTTCTGTTTTGATTTACAGTGGCGAGTTTGGTATCCACTTTTTCAACAACAGCTTTTTTCCTTTCGTCTTTCAATGCTGCAACTTTTTCTTTGAAAGCTTCCCGTTCACCTTTTATCTTTTCTTTCATTTCCTCCCTGTGCGTTTCTACTTTTTCTTTAAATTCTTCACGTTTCATCATAACGTTTTCCTTGACAAGGCCACGGTTGTCCTTAATTTCTTTTCTGATTTCCGCACGCTTTTCTTTGGAGGGAGGAATATTAGCATTGTTGGCAGCGGAGTTTTCTTCAGCATATATCGAGGCAGCGCTACTAAAAAAAGCAACGAGAAGGATTGAGATCACAGCATTTCTTTTCATAACTTAAGACTATATGGAATATATGAGCTTGTCAAGTTTTCATTTTTTTCTTATTTGATACATAGCTCCTCGAGTAGTGCCTACTTTTCGGATAAATTTTTGTTTTTCAAGTTGTTGGAGATCGTAGCGGAGGGTTCGGCCTGGGATTTTGAGGAAGCGGCGTTGGATTTGTTCAAATGAGACAATAGTGTGGTCACGGATAATCTCAAGAATTTCACGGCGCCTCGGGAATAAGAAGTCTTCTTCAGTTGGATTAGTAAGGTCGCCGATTTGTAATTTGAGTCGTTCGGTTTCTTCTAAAAGTATTTGTAACATGAATTCTATAAAATCGGTGGCATTATTTTGCTCTAGGAGATAATAATATGTATGTTTTTTTTGTTGCAGTAGTTCTTCGATAGAAATCAGCCAGTTAAAGTGATAGTCATGTTTGGCGAGAATTGCTTGAAAAATCAATCTGCCGACGCGGCCATTGCCATCGAGAAATGGATGGATTTTTTCAAAACACAAATGTACCAAGGGTGCCTTAATCAATGGAAAAATATCATTTGTAGCGTTGATAACATGAAGAAGACTGATAAGTAAATTATTTAATTCTGAAGGAGGTGGTGTCATATATACCACATTGCCGTTCCCATCGAAAATAGCACTTGGTTCTTTTCTGAGGAGTCCTGATTGCGATGTGTGAATAAGTTTGTGCATGACGAGCTTGTGAAGTTGGAGAAGATAGGGAATATCAATAATTGCAGGAATGCCGTTTTCTCTCAGCGTTGAAAGAGCTTTAATAATATTTTCAACTTCTTGTCGTTCATACTGCTTTTCTTCGTCCTCGGTTTTGGCCTCGATATCTTCTGGAGTAAGGGTATTGCCTTCGATTTGTGCCGAGTAAACTGAACTTTTGAGCAGGCTTTGATAGGTAAGATTGGTAATTATTTTCTCTGGAATTGTAAGTGTCGCGATATAAGCCTTATTCGCTTCGATTTTGGCTAGTAGAGTCACGATATTATTTGTAATAGTAAATGGAGGAGGAATAGTCATAACCTGATGTTGCCAGATACATCCACATATTACCAAATATTGCCGAATCTTGCCAGATATGCATTGAAGGGTTCTAGAAAGACGTAAAAAAACCTTTGATACTCTTGATACTTTTGATACACTTGATACTCTTAGACTATGACTCAGAAAGAAGCGCTCGATATTTTAAAACTCGGACATAACGTCTTTCTTACCGGTCCTGCTGGTTCGGGGAAGACGTATTTGCTTAATCAATATATTCGATATCTCAGAGAGCAAAAAATTCCTGTGGGGATTACAGCGTCAACTGGTATTGCGGCAACACATATGGGTGGGACTACTATTCATAGTTGGGTGGGGATGGGGATTGCGGATAGTATGACTGCAGAAGAAATCAAAGAGCTTTTCAAACGGCAGTACCTCAGGAGCAGATTTTCCAAAACACATGTACTTATTATTGACGAAATTTCTATGCTCCATGCACAGCGATTGGATTTGATTGAGGAGATATGCAGTACGTTTAAACGGAATTCCGAACCGTTCGGTGGAATGCAAATAATTATGTGTGGCGATTTTTTCCAATTACCACCTGTTACTCGAAAGGATGAACCGCCAGCAGCATTTGTGAATAGTTCTCAAAGTTGGAAAGAGATGCAATTGCAGATCTGTTATCTTGATGAACAGCATCGTCAGGATGATCGGGCATTTCTGAGAGTGTTGAATGATATTAGAAATTCAGATGTGACCGGGATGACTGTCGAGTACTTGTCGGAACGGTTAGATAAAGAGACAAAAGGATATGTTCGACCAACGAGGCTTTTTACCCACAATGCTGATGTGGATGCCATTAATCTCAAGCATCTCAATGAACTCGCAGGTGATAGTCAAGAGTATACGATGAATTGGCGGGGGAGTTTTGGCTTGACTGAAACTCTCAAGAAAAGTTGTCTTGCACCAGGAGTTTTAGTATTAAAGAAAGGTGCGTCAGTGATGTTTGTGAAGAATAATTATGAAATGGGTTACGTCAATGGGACACTCGGCGAAGTTATCGATTTTGATCAGGATACGTATCCCATTGTCAGAACCTTTGATGGTGCGGAAATTGCTGTTGGCCGCGCCGAATGGTCTGTTAAAGAGGATGAAAGAGAATTGGCTGCAATCACACAGTTACCTCTCCGGCTTGCCTGGGCAATCACCGTCCATAAAAGTCAGGGGATGAGTCTTGACGCTGCAGAGATAGATCTCAGCCGCTCTTTTCTTCCAGGGATGGGGTATGTCGCGTTATCACGGGTGCGTAGTCTCTCAGGTCTTAAGCTTATGGGTATGAATCAAATGGCGCTTCAGGTAAATCAAGATGTTGCGGAGTTGGATCGTGAATTTATCACACGTTCCAACGAAGGAGTGTTGTATCTACAGGGGATTGGGAAAGAAAAAATAGAAAAAATGCAGAAGGAGTTTTTGGAGTATTTAATAAAAAAAAGGTTGGATGAAGAGTATTAAAGTGGCATTGAAACCTTAACATTGGTATGGTACTATACCGAAGTAATATGAAAATTTACTTTGCAGGTTCAATTCGAGGGGGGAGAAATGATCAGAAAGTGTATCTTCAAATTATTGAAGAATTAGGTAATTATGGAACTGTAGTAATGGAGCATGTTGGAGACCAGAAACTAACTGAGTATGGTGAAGTTGGTCCAAGCAGTCAAAATATATATGAGCGGAATATGAAATGGATGCAACAAGCTGATGTGTTAGTGGCTGAAGTAACACAACCAAGTCTTGGCGTCGGTTTTGAAATAGCAAAAGCGGAAGATCGGGGAATACCTATACTTTGTCTCTATAAACCGTCCACCGGGAAGCGTCTCTCTGGATTAATTGGAGGGAGCAGCAAGTTTACTGTACGTGACTATAAAAACTTTGATGGAGCGAAGTTACTCATAAAAGAATTTTTTACTCATCTCTCTTAAGGTTATAAATAGGCCAATGCCTAGCTGAACAATACGTGAAAAGTGCTGTTATAACAGTATAATCTTCTATTTTTAGCTTCCACATTTAACTTGACACGCTAGTATACTACCATGTTTAATAGATAAGTAATAAGTTTTATTCATGCCTGAAGGACTTATTACATTTACCCTAAGAGCATTGCTTTTCGTATTTGAACTTATCTTTAACATAACGAAAGCGATGCTCTTCTCGTAGAGAGCCTCATATCTTCTTGCACGCTTCTTACTCCGTTTTTGCCTATTTCTTTATAGTGGAGCTTACAATTAATAATGAAAGGAGGTGGTCTTATGACAGCTATACGCGATTATGGTCAAAAAATGCGCGGTAAGTTAAAGCAAGTAGAAGGTGGTATAAATCAAAGACAAGGCGGACTGAAAGGTATGAAAGGTGGGTTACAGAAGTTACAAGGTAAACTTGATGAAACGCTAGCGGATATGAAGATTAGATCAAACAGAAGACGCCGGAGAGCGATCTAAGTTTTTGATTTTACAAAAGAGGAAAATTGATACGAAAGAGGGGCAAATAAATGCCCCTCTTTTTTTAGACTCAAATCAGCAATTATTTTTTGTAATTGTGATAGTCATTACCGTTATTCCATTTCTGATCTTTGTATTTGTGATCAGTTTTTTGGTTTTCGTACTTTCCCCATTCATTACCTGATTTTTTGTAATGATTGTTCTGTGAATACCAATTTTGGTTCTTGTTGTTTTGGCTCCACTCGTATCGATATTTTTCAGCCTGCTTTTCTTTATAAGCATCCCGATAATTATCGTGATTTTGGTTGTAATTCTGGTAGTCTACTTTCCAGTTTTTCTGGTGGTCTCCATTCCAGTTTTTTTGGTGGTCACCGTTCCAGTTTTTCTGGTAGTCTCCATTCCAGTTTTTTTGGTGGTCACCATTATAGGTAGCCATTGCTGATCCAGTTAAGGACAGACCCAAAAGAGCCATAGTTGCTCCAGCTGTCAGTAGAGTTTTTTTAATAGTCATTCGTTATTCACCTCCTTTCACTAAGATAATTAAGTTATTTAACTATAATAGATGTTTAGTATGACGTGTCAGTGTTAGTTTTACGTAAGGATGGGAGATAATGAGGTAAGAAGAGGTGTGTATAAATAACAAAATATACGGTTTTGAAATTGGTATAATGATGTAAATGGATAAAAAAGCTGTGGTTCATACATTTCTCAAATCCCAAAAACATATGGTGATTGCGACTGCAAGTAATGGGATTCCTGAGGCTGCTCTTGTAGGGTTTTGTGAGGGTGAGGATCTTAATTTAGTCTTTGGTACGTCTACAACTTCGAGGAAATTTCAGAATATTCAGAATAACTCACGAGTTGCACTGGTATTTAGTGATGATAAAGGAATTACAGTTCAGTACGAAGGAATAGTATCAATTCTCTTAGGAAAGGAATTAGCATTTTATAAAAAGCTTTATTTTGAAAAGAGTCCGGGTGTAAAAAAATATGATTCGGAATCAAATCAAATTTATTTAAAAATTGTTCCGCTATGGCTGCGATACACAAACAAAAGAAAAGAACCAACAGAAGTATTTGAAATACGCATTTAATTTACTCCATTTGCTATAATCGCACCATGCTCGAGTAAATAAAGTTAACGAGAAGGATTATGAAAAAGGCAAATGGAAAGACACATAATTTAGACGTCATAAAAGACCATGCACTTGAGCTTATGAGCAAGGCTGGGTATCCTGTTACACTCGATGTTTCGGTAGTGTTGGATGAGAAACTGCCGTTCATGGGATATACCACTGATAAAAGTGGGAAACCGGTGATTGTTGTATCAGGTCTGGCTGTCTCATCTGGTGGTGCCCTAAATCTTGTAATCCATGAGCTCAGTCATGTCTATCGTTCGCAAAGCGGTCATCCATCTCATGATTATCAACTCCTGACGGCAATCACTGGCTGGGTGATGCAGGGGAGGATTGTACACGCTTATCAGGAAAAAATTCTTCATACGATTATTAATCATCTGCAGGATCTCTATGCCGATGATATTTCCTTTGCGATTTTTAAAGAGAAAAAGCAAGAGAATCTCAATGAGTTCTTTATGGGTTGGATACACAAGCCGCACGCTGTGACATCAACATCTGAAAAGGCATGGGAAAACGGAGATAGTTTGCTTAGTACAGCATTTGCGCAGGCAAATCTAGAGCGCCACAATGTTACAGACACGGGCGAGAAGTTGGAGAAAGCTGTGAAAATGTTTCTTGCCAAGAGCGATAAACGGATTGTTGCTAAATATCCTTTTTTCAAAGAATTTATGGTAAATCTGCCTGAAAAAGTGACTGAGAAGGAGTTTGAAAAGTTATTGATACAATATCTTGGGGAGTTTCTCAAACTTACAAGGATTACCTGAATGCATAGGCATTTGTTATAATGGCAATAATGAATCCTGAATACCAAGTACTACTCTATTATAAATATGTTGTTATCACTAATCCTGAAAAGGTGCGGGACGCGCAGCGTGAGTTGTGTTTGGAACTTAACTTAAAGGGAAGAATTATTGTCGCGGGTGAGGGAATTAATGGTACGGTTGAGGGGTTGGTTGAGGATACGGTGAAGTATATGAAGGCGATGGGGAAGAGTAAGTATTTTAAAGGGATGAGGTTTAAAAAAAGTAAGGGTACAGGGAGTGCTTTTCCAAAATTATCTGTCAAAGCACGGGAAGAAGTCGTGACTGCTAAGCTTGCTGGCGTTGATCCAATAAAGAGTACGGGAAAATATATTACTGCTGAAGAGTTACACGCATGGTTTGAGGCGAAAAAAGAATTTTATATCGTTGATATGAGAAATGACTATGAATATATTTCAGGTCACTTTGATGGATTTATCCCATCTGGTATCCACAATTTTTTTGATTTACCAGAAGTTTTGCCACGACTTGCGCATCTTAAAGACAAAACAATTGTCACAGTATGTACTGGCGGCATTCGTTGCGAGAAAGCGTCGGGATTTCTTCTCGTCAATGGCTTCAAAGATGTCTATCAATTACAAGACGGCATCCAGACGTATATGGAAAAATATCCCAATGAACATTTTAAAGGAAAATTGTATGTGTTTGATAAGCGCTTGACCATCGGCTTTAACACCGATGCCCTGGAGCATGAAGTTGTGGGGAAGTGTATGCACTGTGACGTATCTTGTGATAGTTACGTGAATTGTGAGTACGATATCTGTCATTATCACTACATTTGCTGCATGAAT